>JAYNYK010000005.1:0-63358 GCA_038102985.1 Halieaceae bacterium | reverse complement strand
TCGTCGCCCATTGACCCTACCGCCTCGTTTCCTGACTCCGCCAAAGGCCGCAGTACCTGGTCACGTTCTTCAAAGCTGATCTGAAACATTTTTTGATAAACATCGAGCTCAGCGCCGGAAATAGCGGCCACCGACTCACCGACAAAGCTACCCTCAATCAGGCGCGCATTCTGCCGGAGCCACTGTTTATAGGGCTGTCGCGTTTTGAGAAGCTCATCGATATCCCGGGTGTGTAACACCTTACCCTCGAGGGTATCGACCACCAGAATTTGCCCCGGCCCGACGCGACCCTTGGCAATCACGTTCTCGGGTTGATATCCGTGGGTACCAATCTCCGATGCAAGCGTGATGAAACCGTCGTCTGTGGTAACCCATCGTGCCGGCCTCAGTCCATTTCGATCCAACAAGCAGCAAGCGTATCGACCATCAGTGAGCACGATGCCGGCAGGCCCGTCCCATGGCTCCATATGCATGGCGTTAAACTGATAAAACGCCTTGAGATCGGGGTCGATACCTTCAATATTTTGCCACGCCGGTGGGATGAGCATGCGCAGTGCGCGGGGCAACTCAACGCCACCAGTTGTAAGGAGCTCCAGCATGTTGTCGAGACTGGATGAGTCCGAGCCCTCGGTATTGATCAGGGGCGCCAGATCTTGCAAGCCAGGCAAAAGCGGCGACACCAACTTGGAGGTTCTTGCCCGGGACCAGCTGCGATTACCCTCAATCGTATTGATCTCGCCGTTGTGCGCCAACATTCTGAAGGGCTGCGCAAGGGGCCAGCGTGGCAAGGTATTGGTGGAAAAACGCTGGTGGAATACGCAAATAGCGGTGGCCAGCGCCGTGTTATGAAGGTCCGGGTAAAACCGCGCCAGATCGGCTGGCATCACCAGCCCTTTATAAGAAATAACGCGGTCAGACAGGCTGCAAATATAGAAATCGGGATCTCCCGTAAGCGCCATTTCGGTTTTTCGACGGGCAATAAAGAGCTTGCCCAGACAGTGATCGTGATCAACCCCGTCGGCATCGACAAAAATCTGTTCAATTCGCGGCAATTGATCCAGCGCGATCTCACCACACACATCCGTCGCAATCGGCACTTCGCGCCAGCCATGGACGCCCAAGCCCTGGGCCTCCAACGCCGACTCCAAGGTGCTGCGAGCCTGCTGCCGGCGCTCGCTGTCTTGACTGAGGAAAACCATGCCCACGGCGTAGTGTTCGCCGAGATCAACCCCCAGCGCGGCCTTTGCCTCACTCCGCATGAAGGCATCGGGCATTTGCATCAACAAGCCGCATCCGTCCCCGGTACGACCATCGGCGGCGATACCTCCGCGGTGCGTCATACAGGTCAGAGATTCAATGGCCGTTTGTAGCAGACGATGACTGGCCTCGCCCTCGACGTGGGCGATCAGACCAAATCCACAGTTGTCCCGAAATTCTTCGGGGCGGTATAGACCGCGCGAAACCGCCGCCTGCGCTAATGCAGCGTCCGCTTCAGTTTGATGACTCATAACACGTATCGCTAATGCACCGGCACTCGCGGCCGGCAAACCGCCCTTTACGGGCCAAAAACAAAGGGGGGCGTAGTGTACACACCCACCAGAGGGCACTCAATTGGCGGCAACTTCGCCGATCAGGAGGTGATCACGCCTGCAATGTCTTCCACCGTCACGTTATCTGTGATGCGGGGAGCACCCAAACCCTGCAATAAAATATAGCGAACTTTGCCGGCAGAGACTTTTTTATCGCTGGACATGGCCTCGAGGAAGTCTTCTGCCGTGTGCCCAGCGGGTGGGGCACTGGGTAAACCCACTGACTGATTGAATGCCACAAGCTGCTCAACGATCCCAAGGGCAAGATCTCCTCGGTCAACGGATATCCGCGCAGCCATTACCATGCCGGCCGCCACCGCTTCCCCATGCAGCCAATCACCGTAACCCTGCATGCGCTCGATCGCATGACCAAAGGTGTGGCCGAAATTCAGGTGAGCGCGCACCCCGGCCTCGCGCTCATCAGCGGCCACGATAGCTGCTTTTATCTCGCAACTCCGCTTAACGGCAATGGAGATTGTCTCCATCTCGCGTTGCTTCAATGACTCCCGATTCGCGACCAACCAATCAAAAAACTTGGCATCACTAATCAGGCCATATTTCACGACTTCCGCAAGACCTGCCGCGTATTCGCGCTCGGGCAGTGTCAGTAAGGTATTTAAATCAATCATTACCCGACGGGGTTGATGAAAGGCGCCAATCAGATTTTTGCCCATAGCGTGATTCACGCCGGTTTTGCCGCCAACCGACGAGTCAACCTGCGCTAGCAGTGTCGTTGGTACCTGAACGAAATCTGCGCCACGTAAGAAACAGGCCGCGGCAAACCCGGTCATATCGCCAACAACACCACCGCCGAGCGCAATAAACAGGCTTTGCCTTTCATGACGATCCTCCAATGCGGCATTGAGGATCAACTCGATAGACTGCAAATGCTTGTGGCGCTCCCCCGATGGCAGTACCACCTCGGTCATCGGTGCAGCGTGGGAGAGGCCCTGCTTTAGCTGATGGGCGTAAATAGGGCCCACCTGATCATCGGTAACAACGACAACGCCCCGATCACCCGCTATCCCTCGCCAACAGTCTGGATCATCGAGAAAGCCGCGCCCAATTTCGATGGCGTAACTCCGATCACTGATCGCCGAATCGAGGTCGACATGAACGGTATGGTCAGGCTCCGGCATTAACGAATACTCCCGAGATCGTGGTCAATCAGCGGCTTGAGGCAACAGTGAGCGCGAGACCAATTGTTCCTGAATTTCGCGGGCAACTCTACGCGCATTTCCGCTGCTTGCAGAAATAACGACATCTCCCAACGCCCTGTAGAGTGGCGCTCGCTCTTGCATCAACTTCCGCAGGGTGGCTTCACGATCACCCCCACTGAGCAAGGGTCGACCGTCACCTGAGCCCGTCCGTTTTAGCTGTTGCGCTATGCTGACGTCGAGATACACCACCACACCGCTTTCCGACATCAATTGACGGTTTTCCGCTGTGACAACGGCCCCGCCGCCGGTGGCGATCACGACGCTCGATCGTTCCGCGAGATCTTTTAAGACCGCCGCTTCGCGGCGCCGGAAGCCAGCCTCGCCTTCAACGTCAAAAATCCATGGGATATCCGCACCACAACGCGCCTCAATTTCTGCATCGCTGTCGGCGAAGGCCCAGCCCAAAAGATTGGCCAGCACCCGCCCGACGGTGGACTTGCCCGATCCCATCGGGCCAATTACAAAAAGGCGGCACTCTCGGCGTGAATCCGACATGGCGAAACCGTCAGTTGACCAGCGCCTCAGAGAGAATTCTGGGAGTAATAAATATCAGGGTCTCTGTTTTCTGCTGGGTATTGGCTTTGCTTTTAAAGAGATTGCCAAGATACGGAATGTCGCCAAGGAGCGGGACCTTCTCGACCTTTACTAATTCTTCGTTCTTGAATACACCGCCCAAGACAACCGTCTCGCCATTGCCGACCAGCACCTGGGTAGTGAGCTCAGTGGTATCGATGGTTGGGATCAGTCCGCCATTGCCACTGGGTACCAACTCGCCGACTGAATCCTGATTGACGACGAGATCGAGCAAAATACGGTCATCAGGCGTGATATTGGGTGTGACATCCAGCTTTAGTACTGCCTCTTTGAAGGCAGTGGTCGTGGCGCCCGAAGCGGCACCCTCCTGATAGGGGATCTCGGTCCCCGACTTGATGCTGGCTTTTTGTTTATCGCCGGTAATCACCTTGGGCTGGGATACCACCTCGCCTTCACCTGATGCCTCCAAGGCAGACAGCTCCGCCGTCAGAAAGAGGTCTGTGGAGGTGAAACCGACGGCAAAACCGGACGTCCCACCTGAGACGCCCAAATCAACAAAGGGAGCCGTTGGCATTTGCACCGGGCTCGCACCCGATATCATCTGGCTGTTGAGACTGGTGACACTGGCCGTATTCCCCGCTACCGAAGTGAACTTATCGCCATCCGCGTTGAGGTAGCCTCCCCCCCATCTGATGCCCAACTGTTCATCGATGTTGGAAGAGGCAATGACAATTCTTGCCTCTATCATGACCTGTCGAATCGGGATGTCGACCTTCTCTATGAGGTCCCGGATCTCGGCCAGCTTTGCGGCGGTATCAGTGACGACAATCGAGTTGGTGCGCTCATCAACCACCACCGACCCGCGCTCGGAGACCAAGGACCCCCCCTCTTCTGATCCTGCGTCGAACAAGCTGACCACATCCACTGCCTTGGCATAGCGAATGCGAATAAATTCCGATTGCAGCGGGGCGAGCTCAGCCAACTGTTTGTTGGCCTCTATCTCCAGCCGCTCTCGCTCCGCGATCTCCTGTGCTGGCGCTACCATCAAGACATTGCCGATCTTGCGGCTATCAAGGCCCCGCGTCTTCAGCACCAGATCCAATGCCTGATCCCAGGGCACATTTTGTAACCGGAGGGTAATGTTGCCGGTAACGGAATCTGATGCCACCAGATTGAGCTCTGTGAAGTCCGCGATCAGCTGCAAAACCGACCGCACCTCAATATTCTGAAAGTTCAGGGAAATACGGTCACCGACATAGTTGAACTCATTTAACCGCTCTCGTTTTTCCTCCGAGGTCATTGGCGCCACCGCGAGGACATATTGGTCGCCCGTCTGGTAAGCAAGGTAGTCAAAGCGCCCGTCAGCGAGCAGTTGCAAGCGCGTGCCGCGCTCGGTTGTGGTGACCTCAACCTTTTGCACGGGGGTTGCAAAATCGGTGACATCAAAGCGCCGGATTAGCGTCTCCCGTATATTGGTATTTGTGAACTGCAGGGTGATCTTGCCACCCTCGCTGAAAATATTGGCATCAACGGCAGGATTACTGAGCGTGAGCACCAGCAGACCCTCCCCATCCTGGGAGCGCTGAAAGGTTAAGTCGGTGATCTCTGAGACCACACGCTCCACACGATTGGCGTCAGTCTGGAGCACATCGGTGGTGGGCGCCGTCATCGCAACGTCCCGGGTATCGCGCCCGACACGAAGGATGAGTCGATCCCCAGCAATCTGGCTTTCAAAAGGCACGAGTTCGACGAGATTAATGATCAGCCGGGTACGGTCGCCTGACTCCAGCACCATGATGCTGGTCACATTCGGTTGCGATAGGGCAAACCGTTTTTCCTCCAGCGCGCTCAAGGTTTGGGGTAAATCCACCACAATCCGAGCGGGCTCTTCGATGGTGTAACTGCTGAGGTCTGCGGCAGGCGGCTCATCAAAAGTCAGCTGCACCTCAAGTCTCGCTCCAGGCTGAGAAGTGAAGGCAATATCTTCGATCACCGCTGCATCGGCAGTGCCGGCAAACGCCAAAAGCCAGCCGGCGAGCGCGCCAAGCCAACCGACACGGCCTCCTGGGCTGGGCTGAATGGAATGTCTGCTCTTCATGGCTACTTCTCCCACGCTCACGTCCCTGAGAGCTCAATGGTTCTGGGTCGCTCAACCCAACCGTCGTCGGTGCCGTCCGAGACAATTTCTATCACGGCAATAAATGTTGCGCCCATGTCAACGATCCTACCGTGATCACGGCCCAAAAAGTCACCCAATTGCACGCGATGAATACCGCCATCAGGATCTTTGATCAACGTCCATCGCTGCCCGCTTCGCTCAAGGGATCCCACCATAACCAATGAATCGAGGGTAAAACCCTCAAGATACTGTTTCGCTCTGCTGGGGTCAGGCTGCAGCGCTGCTCGGGCAGACCGCGCCGCCAGCTGTCGAATATCCACAGGTCGATCAAACGGGCTACGCAAGGTGGCGGCGGAATAAGCAAACGCCTCGTAAGCCTCAAAGGTTGGGATGGGCTCTATCCGCCCCCCTGGGGCCGCTCGCTTTTCTGCCATGAAGGCGTCGAGGTCCCGAAGCCCCTGATCCGAACACGACGCTAATAACAGCAGCACACTCGCCGGGGCCAACCAGCGCAGCACCCCTCGCGCTTGGCTAATCATCCTCGCCCCCCTCCGGATATCGATAGGTCTTGGCGAGAATACTCATTTCCAGTGCCGGTGATGTCTTGGCGCCCACCGCTACCTTAAAGTCGTGCAGGGTGACAATTCGAGGCAGGCTTGCCATCCCCGAAATGAATGCGCCGAGATCATGATAGGAGCCGTCAGCCTCAATGGCGATAGGCAGTTCAACAAAAAACGCCTGGTCCTGCTCCTCGAGGAGATCAATGCGTTTTATTTTGAGCCCATTCAGTTCGCCCTTGCCGGTAATGTCCTCTAACAGGCTGGGCACTTCTGTCTCAGAGGGCAGCTGCGCCACCAGCTCTCCAAAGCGCAATTCCATCTCCGTTAATTGGGCTTTGTAGGTATCGAGATTCGCTGCCTCGAAGGCTTTTTGCTCAAACTCTTGCCGAAGCTGCTGCTCCTGCTGCTCCTGACTGGCCAAAGTCCGCTGCAGTGCTTCAATATGTAGGTAAAAACCAGATACCAGGATGAGGAAAAAAAGCACCGACAACAAAATCGCTTTCAACGCGATCGGCCAGCTGCCGATGTTCTCCAAATCGAGATCGGCCAGATCCAGCTCATTCAATGCTTTAAGATGCGCCAGCAAGCTCACGGCGACGCGCCCTCGACGTCGTTACCCAGCAAGAGCGTGACGCTCAGTTTAAATGTGGCCGCCTGATCTCCGTATTCGGGCGCGCTTTGAACCGCGTCAAGTTTTGGGTCATCGAGCCACTGAGAAGCATCCAGGCGACGCATCAAGCTCGATACATGATTATTTGATTCAGCCACCCCCTGCAGGGCCACAACGTTATCCTTGGTATTTAATGCCGTATAAAAAACCCCATCCGGTAACGTTCTGACAAGCTGATCGAGCAAGCGGACAACGACAGGCCTGTTACCCTGCAACGCCTGAATAACCTCCATACGCTCCACCAGCTGGTTGCGCCTTTGCTGCAGTTCCCGAATTGCTGAGACCTCCTGATCCAGAAGTGCAATATGCTCGCGGAGATAGCGATTGCGGTCCTGTTGCCGGTCGATCAGATAATTGACGGCGAGATCCCAACTAAAAATCGACAGCGCCGCTCCCAAAACCGTCACACACAGGGCAACAAGGAACTGCTGCTTGCGTTGTTGCCTACGCAGCTCGCGCCAGGGAAGGAGGTTGATATGGCTCATCCCCCTGCACCCCGCATCGCCAGACCACAAGCCACCATCATTGCGGGCGCATCCTTCGCCAACGCCTGCGCGTTTACGCGAGGAGCCACTGTCATACCCGAAAATGGGTCGGCGACAATGACCGGCGTAGAGAGTCGCTCTTCGGCCAGTTGCCCAAGGCCACCAATGGAAGCCACACCGCCACACAGAACGATGCAGTCGAGGGAGGCGACCTCACTGGAAGAAAAAAAGAATTGCAGAGATCGACTGATTTGCTGCACTACCGCCTCGCAGAAAGGCTGCAGCACCGCCTGCTCATAATCCTCTGGCAAACCACCCTGCTTCTTAGCCAGGCCTGCCTCCTCAAAGGACAGATCGTAACGGTTCATAATCTCATCGGTGAGCTGTTTGCCACCAAAGAACTGTTCGCGGGTATAAATTGGCTCGCCATCAGCAAAGACCGAAAGCGTCGTCATGCTGGCGCCAACATCTACCATCGCTATGGTGCGTAGGTGTTGTCCGGGCAACTGGTCTTTGAGCAGCGCCAGCGCACGACCCATCGCCAGCACCTCGACATCCATAATCGTGGCGGTTAAACCCGCAATTTCCAGCGCATCAATCCGCGCGTCTATCGTTTCCTGGTGGCAGGCAACGAGCAATACACTGACGGTGTCTTTGCCCGCAGATTCCGGCGCAAGCACCTCAAAGTCGATGGCAACTTCCTCGAGGGGATAGGGGATATATTGGTCGGCCTCGACGATCAGCTGCGCCTCGAGGTCCTCCTCAGACAACCCCGCGGGCATTTTGACGGTTTTGATGATGACTGCCGAACCAGACACCGCCGCCGCAACCCGTTTAACTCGGGTTTGTGATCGTGCCACCAGATCGCGGATCAAAGCACCAACGGTCTCGACCTGATTCACTTTTTTTTCAATCACCGCCTCGGGGGGCAAAGGCACAACCGCGTAACTTTCAACGTGGTAACGGTCACCTTGCCTGCTTAGTTCCAGTAACTTCACTGTCGTGGAACTAATATCGATCCCGAGCACTCGCGATGTTTTGGCAGTGCCAAATAACCTCAACACTTTCATTCCCTTGCGTGTGTCGACGTCCCTCGAGAGGGCTTCACTTGTCTCGAGCCGCCATATTACGCTGACGCTCCTTTTATAAGAGCGAGCAAAGTCGGTAAAACGTCACTTATTACGCCCATTTGTGTGAAATACCCGCAAAAGCCCTGATATGTTTGCGCCTTTAGCGCTGAGCAGGCGCCATCCGACGCCAGCTCAACGCGAAGAGATAACCCTCAACACCCAGCTGGAGACCCTGTAATTGGCGAGAAACCAGACCCTTATTCGGTATGCGTTGCTGCTCGTTTGCGCGGGAATCTGGGGGTTAGCAGGGCTGTATCTCTACCTCAGCCCGAGGCTGCCGGAGGAAAGTGCGCTCCGCAACATTACTTTGCAAACGCCTATGCAGGTGCTGAGCCGCGACGGCGCGCTCATTGGGCAATTTGGCGAACAAAAACGAAAGCCCCTTTCCTTCGAAATGATCCCGCAAAGTTTCATCAATGCACTCCTTGCCGCAGAGGACGATGGATTTTTTGAGCACGGGGGCATCGAGCCCCTCAGCCTGGCAAGAGCGGTCTCCGAATTGCTGCTAACCGGCAAGAAGGGTAGCGGTGGTTCCACCATCACCATGCAGGTAGCACGCAACTACTTTTTAACGCTGGACCAAACGTTTATCAGAAAATTCACAGAGATTCTTCTGGCGCTCCAGATTGAAGCTCGCCTTAGCAAGGAAGAAATTTTTGAACTCTACGTAAACCGCGTCTTTCTGGGACACCGGGCCTACGGTTTTGAAGCTGCCGCAGAAACCTACTATGGAAAATCCCTCGCTGACCTCAACCTTGCGCAACATGCCATGCTGGCGGGTGTACCCAAGGCACCCTCGCGCAACAATCCCCTCAGTAATCCTGAAAAAGGCAAGATCCGCCGGGACTGGATTCTGGGGCGGATGGAAAATCTCGGCATGATTTCCGCCGCCGAACGCTATGCCGCCCAAACTGCGCCCGTTACCGCAGCCTTTTTTGGTCAGGTGGTAGAGGTCGATGCCGACTATGTCGCCGAAATGGTCAGGCGTGAAATGGTCGCCCGTTTTGGCAACGCCGCATACAACGACGGCTATGTTGTCTACACAACGGTCGACTCGGAACGACAACAAGCGGCGAGGGACGCGTTGTTGGCGGGCCTGAGAACCTATGATTGGCGTCATGGATGGCGCGGGCCCGAGCGTCGACTGGCACCGCGTGAGGGCGAGACGGAGGCCGAAACCGCCGCGCGCTGGCAGGAAGCGCTCAAGGCAATGCCGACGATTGCTGATCTGCAACCAGGTATCGTTACGCAGATAGATGACGAGACGGTTACCGTACTGAACAAGTCAGGTGACATTGTCGTGCTTGATTGGCAGGGAGATCTGGAAAAAGTGCGGCGCTACCGCAGCGTTAACTTGACCGCCCCACCAGAGGACACCCCGGCTGCGCTTCTGGCCCAAGGTGACTTGATCAGGGTGCTCGAGACGCCGACTGGCTGGCGACTCAGCCAAGTCCCCCAGGCGCAGGCGGCGTTGGTGTCGCTGGACCCCAAACACGGCGCCATCCGCGCACTGGTCGGGGGTATGGGCTTTGTGCTATCGAAATTCAACCGCGCCACCCAAGCGCGCCGTCAACCCGGCTCCAACTTTAAACCGTTTCTTTACGCCAGCGCCCTCTCGAGCGGCATCACTCCGTCTACCGTCATCAACGACGCGCCCGTCGTACTCGATAATATTGCCGCGGCGGAAATCTGGCGGCCGGAAAATGACAGCGGCAAATTCTATGGTCCTACCCGTCTACGGGAAGCGCTGGCGTTTTCACGAAACCTCGTTTCAATCCGGGTGCTGCAGCGCGTCGGTATCGGTCCCTTTATGCGCTACGTGGAGCAACTGGGCTTTAGCACCGAAGACATGCAGGCAAATTTGACCTTGGCTTTGGGGACCCACGCCTTCGCGCCAATCGAGGTCGCCGCGGGATACGCCATACTTGCCAACGAGGGCTTCAAAGTGGAGCCCTGGTTGATTGAGCGCATAGAGAACGCACAGGGCGACATTGTCTTCGCGGCCGATCCGTTGGTTGCCTGCCCGGAGTGCGGCAGCGTTACCAGCGATGGCGCCGAGGAGTTACGCATGGAGGACATTTTGGGTACTGAGGTACCCGAGGTGCGCGCCGCAGAGCGAGTCATGGACCCAAGAGTCGCCTACATTGTCTCTTCTTTTCTCCGCGATGCCATACAACGCGGCACGGGACGTCGCGCCAGGGTTTTGGACCGCACCGACATAGGCGGTAAAACCGGCACCACCAACGGGCCTCGTGATGCATGGTTTTCAGGGTTCAACCGCGATCTGATCACCACCGCTTGGGTAGGTTTTGATGACTATAGTCCCCTCGGCAGAAGAGAATTCGGAGGCACTGCAGCGCTTCCTATCTGGATCGACTATATGCGCGAAGCACTCCCAGGAGCACAACCCAACCCGCCGATGCCACCCGGCATCGTGAGACTGCGTGTTGATGCGAGCTCTGGTTTGCGAGTGCGCGGTCAGCCAGAGGGCAGCATCATGGAATACTTTCTTGAGGAGTCGCTGCCTGGTTGGGCCAGCGATTCGGGCCAGGCGATTGGCACAGACGAGTTAGAGCAGATCTTCTAAAAAAAACGCCGGCAATGGCCGGCGCTTTCTCGATGCAATAGCGGTTATTGCTTGAGGCTTCGGCCTCCAAAACGCTTGTTAAAACGGTCTACCCTGCCACCCGTATCGACAATCTTCTGCTTGCCCGTATAAAACGGGTGACACTGGCTACACACGTCCAGGGAGATGTCTGCGCTCAGGGTAGAACGCGTCTTGATCTCGTTGCCACAGCTACACTTGGCAGTGATATCGCCATACTGTGGGTGAATGTCTGCTTTCATGCCAACCTCCGCCGGCGCTTGAGGCCAAAAAACGATCGCGGATCATACCAGAGCCCGCACCGATAGCAACATGGAATACAGGCGCTACCGCGCTCTAGTACACTACCGGTGATCGTTTGCCCGCCGTAACCATGTCGAAGCTAACTGCACCTGACAAAATAACCGCACCTGTCATCTGGCGCTGCGCAGTACCCACGCCATTGCGGCGGTCATTTGACTACTTGCCGTCCGGGGACGGCGACAGAGGCTTACAACCTGGCGTTCGGATCAAGCTGCCCTTTGGTCGTCGCTCTGTGGTCGCAATTCTCTTGGATCAAGCCACAGAAACCGATATCGATTACCAGCGATTGCGCAGCGCGACAGCAGTAATCGACACATATCCGCTGTTTCCACAGTCATTATTTTCGCTGCTCCAATGGACCGCGACTTACTATCAGCACCCGCTCGGCGAGGTGCTTCCTCTCGGGCTATCCCCAGGGGAGCGTCGGGGTGAGCCCGAACACCAACTGGAACAGCCGGGCCTCATGTTGAGCGAGCGGGGACGCGGACTCCCAGAGGGCGCGCCTCACAGGGCGCCACGCCAAGCCGCACTGTTACAAAGGCTTGCGGCTGGGCCGGTGAGTTTCAAGCAATTGGCCTCCGAGGGATTCACTCGCGGTGTAGCCAATAACCTCCTAAAAAGAGAATTGGCCGTTGCTTGCACCATTGAGACAGCCGCTTGCTGGGGTTTACGGGGCTCCCCCCTAGAGGCAACTCGCGAACAAAAAACTGCCATCGACGCCGTGAGCGCGGATCTGGGGCACTTTGCGGTTCATCTGCTTTATGGCGTGACCGGGAGCGGCAAGACCGAGGTGTATCTTCAATGCATCGCTGCCTGCCTCGAGAGCGGCAAACAGGCGCTGGTGCTATTACCCGAAATTGCCTTAACGCCGCAAACGTTGGCTCGGTTCGAGGCGCGCTTTGATGCACCGATTCTGGCACTGCACTCAGGCATTGGCGACGCTGCCCGCAACCGGGCCTGGGTATCCGCCCGGAAAGGTCAGGCAGCCATAATCTTAGGCACGCGATCGGCGGTGTTCGTGCCTCTGGAAAAACCCGGCCTGATTGTTGTGGACGAGGAACACGACGGCGCCTTTATTCAACAAGATGGCCTGAGGTACTCGGCTCGGGACGTAGCGATCAAACGCGGGCAACTCGAAGCCTGTCCGGTGGTATTGGGCAGCGCGACCCCCAGCGTGGAGAGCTGGCTCAACGCGGAACGAAACCGCTACCAACGACATGTCCTCTCGCAACGCGCCGGCGCAAGTACGATGCCAGCGCAGCGGTTAATTGATATTCGCGGCCTCGAGCTAACGGCGGGCCTGTCAAAAGATCTGCTCACATCGATAGCGCAGGCGCTAGGTGAGGGTAATCAGGTGCTGCTTTTTTTGAATCGACGCGGATTTGCCAACGCGCTCGTTTGCCACGACTGCGGCTGGAGCAGTGACTGTGGGCATTGTGACGCTCGCATGACGCTTCATAAATTGCCGCCAGGCCTGCACTGTCATCACTGCGGGGACCGCATGAAGCTCCCCACACAGTGTCCTCAGTGCGACAGCGAGCGACTCCTTGGGACTGGCTTGGGAACACAGCAAGCGGAGGCCTTCCTTGGCGAGCACTTTACTGATTATCCGGTCATCCGGGTGGACAGCGACACCATGGGCGGTAAAGCAGCGATGCCAAATCTGATCGAACAACTCAATATGGGCGAGCCCGTCCTTCTGGTCGGCACCCAGATGCTGAGCAAGGGCCACCACTTTCCTCATGTCACGCTGGTAGCGATCGTGGATGCCGATGCGCTGCTCTTCAGCCCGGATTTTCGCGGGGAGGAGCGCCTGTTGCAGTTGCTGACACAAGTCGGCGGTCGCGCTGGTCGCGATGAGAAACGGGGCTCCGTGCTCATTCAAACACGACAACCAGATCATCCCCTCATGCGCGACTTGAATGCCTCCTACCACGCACAACTGGGTGCGGTACTCAAACAACGTGCCCTCTCGGGGTTGCCACCGTATGGTGCGTTGGGCGTCATTCGCTGCGACAGCAAGCGTCGCCAAACGGGTCTTGAATTTTTGCAGCGCATTAAAGGGAAGGTGACGTCACCGGACACCTGTCGCATCATTGGGCCCCTCCCCGCCCCGATGGCGCGGCGTAAAGATCGCTTTCGCAGCCAACTGGTGGTCTCCGGATCCTCTCGTCCCGCCTTGGCAGCCCTGATGGCCTCGCTGGTAGAGCAGGCGGAAGCCATGCGTCACGGCGGCGAACTGAACTGGTCCGTTGATATCGACCCTTACGAGAGCTTGTGACTTCCTTGGCTGGAGCCTTTGCGGCGGGTCAGTAATAATAGCCCTCTCGACTCCGGGCCCCGAGCGCGCGGAGAACCTCTGACAGGATGACCATGAAACCGAAACTGGCTGCGCTGATTACCTTGGCGCTGGAACAACTGGTATCACAGGGCACGCTGACGGATATGCCCGACGCGCCACCACAGATCGACCAGCCCAAGGACCCCACCCACGGCGACCTGTCTTGCAACGTGGCGATGGTCATGGCGAAACGGGCGGGAATGGCGCCGCGCGATCTGGCGCAGCAGGTAATAGCGGCACTCCCCGACAATAGCCTCATCGCGCGTACCAATATTGCGGGCCCGGGGTTCATTAATTTTTTCATCAATCCGGAGCGCCATACCGAAATCATCCCCACGATCCTCTCTGAAAAATCAACTTTTGGCCGCGCAGACATCGGCGGCGGCCGCAAAGTGCAAGTGGAGTTTGTCTCCGCCAATCCCACTGGCCCACTGCATGTTGGCCACGGTCGCGGGGCTGCCATCGGTGACTCTCTGGGGCGCTTGTTGGAAGCCACCGGATGGACAGTTCAGCGAGAGTTCTATTACAACGACGCGGGTCAACAGATCCACAACTTGGCTTTGTCGGTTCAGGCGCGGGCGATGGGAAAAGATCCAAAAGACCCGGAATGGCCCGAGGACGGCTATCAGGGAACTTACATTCAGGATGTCGCCAACGCGTTCATGGCCCGAGAAACGGTGCAGGCGGCAGACCGCGAAATTACGGCATCCGGCGATATCACCGACCTCGCCGCGATCACGGATTTTGCCGTTGCTTGTCTGCGCCGTGAACAGGATCAGGATCTGCGTGCCTTCGCTGTCACCTTTGATGAGTATTTTCTGGAGTCATCGCTCTATGACAGCGGCGCCGTCGATGAGGCAGTGGCAACGCTCGTGGCATCCGGTCACACCTTTGAGGAAGAAAATGCACTTTGGCTGAGGACCTCCTCTTTTGGTGATGATAAAGATCGCGTTATGCGAAAAAGTGAGGGTGGTTACACTTATTTTGTGCCGGACGTGGCGTACCACCTGAACAAGTGGCGTCGGGGTTATGAACGCGTCATTAATGAACAAGGTGCTGATCACCACAGCACAATCACACGAGTTCGCGCTGGCCTGCAGGCATTGGACGCCGGCGTCCCCCAAGGCTGGCCAGAGTACGTACTGCATCAAATGGTTACCGTAATGCGCGATGGGGCCGAGGTAAAACTGTCCAAACGCGCGGGTAGCTACGTCACATTGCGCGACCTGATTGATTGGGTAGGGTGCGATGCGACTCGATATTTCTTGGTTGCGCGTGCTCCCAGCTCCCAGCTCACTTTTGATGTGGATCTGGCACTGGCTAAAAGTAACGAAAACCCGGTCTACTACATCCAATATGCCCACGCACGTGCCGCGAGCATACTGCGTAAAGCCCATGAGGCATTAGAGGACGATGCGGCAATGACGGGACTGGGTCATCTAAACTGCCTCACCGAACCAGAGGTCATGGCTCTGGTGATCACTCTGGGCCGTTTTCCCGAGGTAGTGGCTACGGCTGCAGAGCGCTTAGAGCCCCACGACGTCGCCAATTATTTACGCCAGACCGCTTCAGAATTTCACACTTTCTATAACGCCCATCATATTCTTGAAGCCGCGCCAGAGGTAATGAAGGCACGGCTGGCATTGGTGGCTGCCACCCAGCTGGTTATCGCCAACGGTTTGAACCTGCTGGGTGTCTCTGCACCGGAGAGCATGTAGATTGGCCAAGAAACAGACCAAAACGGGGCGGCAGACTTCAACTGCGCGGGGCGCTGCTCGGCGGCCACTACCTGCAAGTAACCCGCCCACATTGACAGCGGCCCATCTGCAAGGCTTTGTGGCGGGTTGCGTCACTGGGGTCCTTGCCAGTCTGGGCACCGCGCATTGGTCACAGCAGCCAGAAGAACCGGCGCGAGCCATCGCCATGGCACCGCCTAACCTGCTGGTGGAAACCGGCCCCCGCTTCGATTTTTACGAGGTGCTGCCCAATCAGGAGCTGGACCTCAATCCCGAAATCGAACCTGCGGACTTACAGACCCCGCGTCTCGATAATGAACAGTACCTATTGCAAGTGGGCTCCTTCCGCAAGGAAACGGACGCTGACCGGCGTCGCGGCGAATTGGCGCTTCTTGGGCTAGACGCCTCAATTGAGGCGAGCGAGAGTGATAATGGGCGCTGGTTTCGCGTCTACCTCGGACCGTTTGCGAGCCGCTCGGAGATGGCCCGTGCGCGAACGCTGACGGCCGAAGCAGATATGGATACCCTCCTCCTCAAGCGAGACCCGCAGCTTGAGCACGAGGCGCGCTAGCTATGGCCGAGCATCAAAAAGTGACTCGACTGGATTATTCCCGAGGCCAGCGCACACTGGCGTTGGAATTTGACGATGGCGCCGCCTTCAAGCTGAGCGCGGAGTTCTTGCGCGTCTACTCGCCCTCGGCCGAGGTGCGCGGGCACGCCCCCGGGCAGGAAACCTTGCAAACCGGCAAGGCTAACGTGGGTATCGAGCGCATCGATCCGGTCGGACACTATGCAGTTCAAATTGCATTCGATGACGGTCACGACTCGGGTTTATACAGCTGGTCTTATCTGCGTGACCTCGCCGAAAATCAGGATCGTTACTGGCACAGCTATATGCGCCAACTTGCCGCCGCAGGACAATCCAGAGACGCAGCGGTACAGGTACTCCATTTCGAACCCTGAAGGGACGCAGCCGGTTTTCTAGGCCATACCCGTTGGGTAAACGGGTCCTATTTCCCCCCTGAACACGCCCGCGCTGCTCAGGTACACTTGCCGGCTCGCTGGCGGTGCGCCAGCGCTAAAGGGAGCATCGGCGGTGAACGACGACGCAATAAACACCAGCAAACCAGATGACAGCACAGACTTTGGCTTTTCCCGGGTAGACCGCGGCGCCAAGGCGGGCTTGGTTCGCGGCGTCTTCGACTCGGTAGCCAGCCGCTACGACCTGATGAATGACCTGATGTCGGGGGGCATTCATCGGCTGTGGAAACGCTTCACCATCGAATTGAGTGCCGCGCGACCGGGACAGACGATTCTGGATATTGCCGGCGGCACCGGTGATCTGGCCGCCAAATTTTCCAGCCTAGTGGGCCCCGAGGGCAGGGTCATACTGGCAGATATTAATGCTGCCATGCTGGAGGTGGGTCGCGATCGGCTCATCGACAAGGGAGCAACCAGCAACATTGATGTCGTTCAAGCCGATGCCCAGGCGCTACCCTTTGAGGATGACAGTATTGATTGCATCACCATTGCCTTTGGGCTGCGAAATGTGACCGACAAGGGGATGGCATTGCGCTCCATGCTCCGCGTCCTGCGCCCCGGCGGCAGGCTACTGGTGCTGGAGTTCTCCAAGCCGACATCGCCCTTACTGGCAAAGGTCTACGACCAGTACTCGTTTCAGGTGTTACCTGCCATGGGCAAGCTCATTGCACAGGATTCTGAGAGCTACCGTTACCTTGCAGAATCCATTAGGCAACACCCCGATCAGGAGACGCTGCTCGAACTGATGGAGGAGTCGGGCTTCGCTAACGTGAGCTATCACAATATGACCGGTGGTATCGTGGCGGTACACCGGGGTTTCAAAGCGTGACCCGTCATGACCCAGCACTGCTCTCGGCGGCCCTCTTGGGTGCAGAGCGCGCACTCAACCAAGCTATTGCGCTCGCACCAACCTCTCACCCGGCGCTGGACGAGCTCGATGGATCCTTGCTGGGCATCGAGATTACCTCGTTGGAATTAACGCTTTATCTCGCGCTGACTCAAGGCCCTGAAGTAAGGCTGTTAAGCCACTGTGAAGAGACGCCCGCAACCTTTGTGCGCGGTTCCATCGAGGACTTTGCTGCGCTGATCGCTTCTGACGACCCCGCCGCCACCCTGATCAATAGCGGGATAGCCCTTCAAGGGAGCAGTGCCAACCTCATTCGCCTGCAGCAAGTGGTTGCTCGGATGGACATCGACTGGGAGGCGCCACTGGTCGAGCGCCTTGGTGATGTTCTGGGCCATCAGCTGGCCGAATCGCTTCGTGGATTATTCAGGTGGGGCGAGGGCGCGCGAAAAAGCCTCAGGCGACAAGTATCTGAATATCTTCTGGAAGAGGGTCGGCTCACTCCGCCAAAATTGGAGCTGGAGCACTTTTTTGAGGGCGTGCAAAATCTTGCCATGGGGGTGGAGCGGGCCCAAGTCAAAGTCGAACAACTGGTGGCCAAGGCCGCAACACACAGAACCCGGCAATGAATCGATTGATCGCACTCTACCGCACTGCGGCGCGCTATCAGCTCGACGAGTTGTTACCGCCCCAGCAACGACCACGGATGCTGTCGGTCTTACTGCGGTTGTTTCCAGTGATCTCCGTGCCCGGGAATACACCCCGGGGCGAGCGCCTGCGCCGTGCCATGGAGGATCTCGGTCCGGTATTCGTGAAATTCGGGCAGCTGTTATCGACACGCAGAGACCTTCTGCCACTGGATATCGCTGACGAACTGGCGCTCTTGCAGGATCAGGTACCCCCTTTCCCTGCCAAGGAGGCCATTCAGCGCATTGAGCAGGCTCTGGGGCGGCCGTTAAACGAGTGCTTCGCCGAATTTGATGCCAATCCCCTCGCGGCCGCTTCGGTGGCGCAAGTGCATGGCGCTCGTCTGCCCGATGGCAGTGATGTTGTCGTCAAAGTACTGCGGCCTGGAATCGAGCAGGTGATTGATCAGGACATAAAAATACTGCGCCACGTAGCCCGCATGCTGGCACGCTGGTCGCGCAGTGGGCGACGCCTGCGGCCGGTTGAAGTAGTCGAGGAGTACGATCGAATTATTCATGGTGAACTCGACTTGCAGCGCGAGGCTGCAAACGCCTCGCAGCTAAAGCGGCACTTTCAATCCGGTGAATTGGTTTATGTCCCCGAAATCTATTGGCCTTTGACTTGCGAGCAGGTGATGGTCAGCGAGCGAATTTACGGGGTCGCAGTGAGCGATATCGACACCCTTAAGGGGAAGCAGGTCGATCTCAAATTGCTGGCTGAGCGGGGGGTGGAGATTTTTTTCACACAGGTCTTTCGCGACAGTTTTTTTCATGCCGACATGCACCCGGGCAATATTTTTGTTGATTGCAGCCAACCCGATAACCCGCGTTATATGGCCGTTGACTGCGCAATCGTGGGTCAGCTGGATGAGCAAGACCTCTACTATCTGGCACGCAACCTGCTCGCCATATTTCAACAGGACTACCGGCTTTGCGCGAAACTCCATATCGAATGTGGCTGGATTCCCCCTGATACGCCGATTGCGGAATTTGAGGCCGCCATGCGGACCTTGTGTGAGCCGGTCTTCGAGCGTCCCCTTTCAGAGATCTCCTTTGGTTACATGCTGGTCACGCTGTTTAGAACCGCAGGCCAATTCGATATGCAGGTTCAGCCACAGCTGGTTTTATTGCAAAAAACCCTCCTGAATATAGAGGGGCTGGGCCGACAACTCTACCCAGAGCTCAACCTCTGGGATACTGCCAAACCCTTTCTTGAACAGTGGCTGGCAGATCGTTACTCCCTGCAGACTGTTAGCCGGCGGCTACAACAGGACGCCCCTGCTTTGCTGGAGACACTGCCTCTACTTCCGGACCTACTGATGAATCGGATCCGGCATGGACAAACGCGCCCCCCGACAGCACCCAGCTCACCGGCCTGGTTTTTACCCACCGTCATCGCTGGGGCAGTGGCTCTGGGTGTTGGCATTACGCTCTCCAGCGGCGGCACCGTCTGGCTGGTAGGCGGGGTCGGTTGCTTGTTGGTAGCACTAACCGCACGGTACCGGTAACGGCTTTGGGTCGCCTCTGGCATACTGGGCCATGGCCAGCACTCCCGCAAACGTCCCACTGACCATCTCGCTCAACTGGAATGAGCAAGGATTGATACCCGTGGTGACGCAGGATGCCGATACCGGCAAAGTGCTCATGCTGGCATGGATGAATGCAGAGGCTTTGGATAAAACCCTGGCGATGGGAGACGTCGTCTACTGGTCGCGTTCGCGCCAATGTCTGTGGCGAAAGGGAGCGACCTCCGGTAATACCCAGCGCCTGGTGGACGCGCGCCTCGATTGCGACGGCGATACGCTCCTCCTCCGGGTCCATCAAAAAGGGGGCGCATGCCATACCGGGCGCCCAAACTGTTTCTTCTATGCACCGCATGAAGGTGAATGGCAGCTGGTGACGAAAGAATAAATGAACGAAATTCTGACTGCTCTCGATCAGGTGCTGGCGGAACGAAAGCAATCGTCACCGGAGGCGTCCTATGTTGCGTCGCTGCACGCCGACGGACTGAACAAAATTCTCGAGAAAATCGGGGAAGAAGCGATCGAGGTGATTTTGGCGGCCAAGGATATGACCGACGAAAACGCTGCAGATGCGGTGCTGAATGAGGTTGCTGACCTGTGGTTCCACACGCTGGTCATGCTGTCTCACCTGGATCTTGATCACACCGCCGTACTCGACGTGCTCGACTCTCGGATGGGATTGTCTGGGCTGGCAGAAAAAGCCGCGCGAAAGCGCCATAATGTCAGCTCGGAAAACGCTTAAGCACAGGGAGAAGGACAATGGGACTCGGCGGAATCAGTATCTGGCAACTCCTCATTATTCTGGCGATTGTAGTGATGCTCTTTGGTACGTCTCGCCTGCGCAATATGGGCAGCGATCTCGGCAGCGCCATTCGAGGTTTTCGCGACAGTATGAGCAAGGACGACGCGAGTAATGAGAGCGATGACGCCACGGCACGTAAGGAGCAGGACTCCGACAAACCTGTCGGCTGACCGAGTCCCTTCGTCGTGTTTGATATCGGCTTCGCCGAGATACTGCTGATCGGGATCGTGGGCCTACTCGTTGTCGGCCCCGAGCAGCTACCGGGGACGGTGCGCACCGTAATGGCATGGGTTAATCGTTTCCGCCGGAGTTTTGATCAAATTCGCACTGAAGTCCGGCGTGAATTACACAACGACGAAGTCATGCAAAAACTGCGCGAAGAGTCGCGAGAATTCGAGCAAAAGGTCCGCGATACCGCGCAATCGGTAAACACGGAACTTGAAGCGATCGAATCACTCGGCGGCGCTTCGGCTCCTAATTCGACCCCCGATGACGCTGACCAGCATCTCGGTGGCACCGCAGACCCAGTAGCTGACGCCGAAAATCAATCGGGGAAACCCCCCGCCTCAGCATGAGTGAACACTTGGAACAGGACCCTCCCATGTCACTGGTGGCGCATCTCACCGAGCTGCGCGACCGATTGCTGCGCGCCGTGTTGGCGGTGTTGGTGGGGTTTATTGTGCTCTTTCCCTTCGCAAATGAGATTTACGGCTTTGTATCCGCCCCCTTGAGAGCCCTGATGCCAGAGGGCTCCACCATGATTGCCACTGGTGTCGCGTCGCCTTTTCTCACGCCCTTCAAGCTGAGCCTCGTGCTCGCCATCTTTATGGCAATACCGGTGATTCTTTATCAAATATGGGGCTTTATTGCGCCAGGACTCTATCAAAAGGAGAAGCGCATCGCGCTGCCATTACTGGCCTCCAGCGTATTACTGTTTTACGCCGGGGCACTTTTTGCCTACTTCGTTGTATTCCCCTTGATCTTCGCTTTTTTTACCAGCGTGGGCCCTGAAAGTGTGCAGGTGATGACCGACATCAACAGCTATCTCGACTTTGTGCTAAAGCTGTTTTTGGCGTTTGGCATCGCGTTTGAAATGCCCATTGCCGCCGTTATCCTGATATGGACGGGCGTGACCACTGCTGACGCGCTGTCCCAAAAGCGACCCTTTATTATCGTTGGCTGCTTTGTATTCGGTATGCTGCTGACCCCCCCCGACGTGATCTCCCAGTCGCTGCTGGCGATCCCGATGTGGCTCCTGTTTGAGCTCGGCGTATTCTTTGGTCGCTTGCTGGAACCAGCGGGCACCTGAACCTCCGGGTGGAGCAAATTTTTCGCGCCCAGGCTTTTCAATGACGGAAGCGATATTTTTTTCCCCTGTCCGCGTAGACTGCAGGCTGATTGAAGTCAGCCCAGCGCGACTTACTAACGCTCAATCATTTTTTTACTGCCCAACGGGATATCGCCTACGTGACCGAAGCTTCGCAAGCCACAGCAGCCACCGAATCGGACGCCGTTGCCGCTCCAGATAGCCGCCCGTTGTCCCGATCGAAATCGCTGGCGCCTCTGAGACAATTGCTGGGATTTTTATGGCCCCATAAAAGCCGCCTGATCGCTGCCAGCATCGCCCTGGTGTTTACCGCCAGCGCCCAATTGGGATTGGGTTACGGCGTGAAAATCCTCATCGACGAGGGCTTCTCGGGTGCCGATCCCGCTGGCCTGTACAAAGCCGTATCGCTCATGCTGATCATTGGGTTGGCCATGGCCAGTGGCGCGATGATCCGCTTCTATCTGGTCTCCTGGTTGGGCGAAAGGGTCAGCGCAGATCTGCGAAGCGCGGTCTTCAATAATCTGGTGCACGTCCAACCCAGTTACTTCGAAACCAACCACTCGGGCGAGATTATGTCTCGCCTAACCACCGATACCACGCTGCTACAAACTTTGATCGGGTCTTCTGTTAGCTTGGCCGTTCGCAATGCACTGACACTCACAGGAGCCCTGACGCTGATGGTCATTACCAACCTCAAGCTCAGCCTGGTGATACTGATAGCGGTCCCCGTAACGCTACTCCCCATCCTGATTTTCGGACGCCGCGTGCGGAATTTGTCCAACAAAAGCCAGCAGAGTATTGCCGAAGTCGGCAGCCATGCCGGCGAGATTTTTCAGTCAATTAAAGTAGTACAGAGTTTCAATCGGGAAGCGGCAGAGAAGGCGGCATTTAGTCACGATGTCGAGCTGGCGTTCTTAGTCGCTCGCTCGCGGGTCGCTCAGCGGGCCCTGCTCACTGGCTTCGCGATTGTTCTGCTGATGGGCGGCATGGTTGGCATGATGTGGTCTGGGGGCGTCGATGTCATCGAAGGCCGCATGACAGGGGGTGAGCTGGGGGCTTTTGTTTTTTATGCGGTCATGGTCGGGACCGCCTTCGCCACTTTGTCTGAGGTGTGGGGCGATCTGCAGCGCGCAGCGGGTGCGGCGGAACGTCTTATGGAGCTTCTTGAGGAAACCTCGAATATTCCTGACGACGGAAAAATCAAACCTGCGCCGGGTAAAGCGCTGCGCTTTGACAAAATCGCCTTCGCCTACCCGAGCCGCCCTGAAAGCCCGGCGCTGGACGGCTTTGACCTCATCATCACGCAAGGGGAATCGGTCGCGCTGGTGGGGCCCTCCGGGGCGGGTAAATCGACCGTTTTCGAGCTAATACTGCGTTTTTATGACCCCACCGCGGGGGTGCTTTACTACGGCGATACCGATTTACGCGAACTGCCCTTGCAGGACTGGCGGGCTAAAATCGCGTTGGTACCCCAGCAGCCCACCCTCTTCTCCGGAACCATTTTCAGCAACATTGCCTATGGGGTGAGTGATCCGACACCGGAGGCAGTGGAGCGCGCGGCTACGATGGCACATGCGCATGAGTTCATTGCCGCTTTGCCCGAGGGTTATGCCAGCGATCTGGGCGCGCAGGGTGTCAGACTCTCTGGAGGCCAACGGCAACGGATTGCATTGGCGCGCGCAATACTTGCTGACCCAGAGCTATTGCTACTCGACGAGGCCACCAGCGCACTGGACACCGATAGCGAGTGGCATGTGCAGCAGGCACTGGCCGATATCATGCGCAAACGCACGACCATCATTATCGCGCACCGCCTCTCCACTGTGATCAATGCTGACCGCATCGTCGTGATGGATCAGGGCCAAGTTATTGACAGTGGACGCCATGACGAACTGATTGCACGTTGCGAGCTCTACCAGCGGTTGGCGCGGCTACAGTTCGGGCCGGAAGCAGACTTGGCAACTCCGTCAATAAATACCGCGCCAGTGGCATTAATTGACTGACACCCTTGCTTTTGATGCTTCCCCTTTCCGATGGGGCGACGAGACACACCGTCGAGCTACCGCAGGCATTGGTGCAACCTGGCCCCCAACCTAGCAAGCGCGTCACGTGTTAGTCATCCAGCAACTGATGGGCGACACCAGCGCCCTGTAAGCACAAAAAACCCCGCAGAAGGCGGGGCTTTAAAAAAAGAAGAACGGATCAGCTGAATTCGCGGATGAGGCCGCCGATACTCTCCTTGGCATCGCCAAAGAGCATGCGGGTATTGTCCTTGTAAAACAGCGGATTTTCGATGCCAGCGAAGCCTGATGCCATAGAACGCTTGAGCACGAATACAGTGCGCGCATCAGCCACGTTAATCACCGGCATGCCGTAGATGGGTGAAGACTCGACCTCACGTGCTGCGGGGTTCACCACGTCGTTCGCACCGATAACGATCGCTACATCGACCATTTCCATCCGCGGATTGATCTCATCCATCTCCAGCAACTGGTCGTAAGGCACGTCGGCCTCAGCCAAGAGCACATTCATATGGCCCGGCATGCGACCGGCCACAGGGTGAATACCGAAGTTAACCTCGCACCCATTGCCCTGCAAAAGTTCCGTCAGCTCCTTCACCACATGCTGCGCCTGGGCTACGGCCATGCCATAACCGGGAATGATGGCGACGTTAGTTGCGGCCTCGAGCACATAGTAGGCGTCTTCTACGGAAATGGGCTTAATCTCGCCCTCAACCACGGTCTCCTCACTGGAGACGCTGGCAAAACCAGAAAACAGGACGTTGGAAAGAGAACGATTCATCGCCTTACACATGATCTGGGTCAAGATGATGCCCGAGGCGCCCACCAGAGAGCCCGCTACGATCAAGGCATTGTTGTTGATCGCAAAACCGGCCGCACACGCTGCCAGCCCCGAATAGGAATTGAGCAACGAGATCACCACCGGCATATCTGCACCACCAATGGGAATGACGGCCATGATGCCAAACAGGAGCGCCAAGCCGATGACCATGTAGAGCCAGTTGGGGTCGGTCGGGTTCATGCAGAACATGACCGCGCCACCAAAAACACCTAGCACCACCAAGGAATTAACAATCTGCTGGCCTGAGAACGTAATAGCGCCGCTACCAATCGTCTCGGATAGCTTGCCGTATGCCACCAAAGAACCTGTCAGCGTGACGCCGCCAATCAGAATTGACAGCACAATCGTGACCAGCGTAAAGATACCAGCTTCCGGCGACAGTGCAGCCCAACCCACCAACAGAGAGGCAGCGCCGCCCAAACCATTGAACAAAGCCACCATCTCCGGCATCGAGGTCATCGCCACAGCGCGCGCCGCTACGGCACCAATGGCACCGCCTACCACCATACCGGCTGCAATGTAGGTGAAATCCACAATCCCCTGATCCAGGAGAGCGGCGACAATGGCCACCAGCATACCAATGGCCGAAACCATATTGCCGCGGCGGGCTGTAGCGGGAGAGCCCAGCATTTTCAGGCCAAAAATAAAGAGGCCTGCAGCAACGACGTAACCCAGTTGTGTCATTAAAGCTGTAGTCATGATCAGTCCTCCTTCTTCTTGAAGAAGCCGAGCATGCGATCGGTCACCATATAGCCACCGACGACGTTAACGCTGGCAAGGGTGACTGCACCGACACCGAGCCACATTGCCATGGTCTCACTGCCCGTGCCGGCCAAGGCCACAGCGCCCACCACGGTAATACCCGAGATGGCGTTTGCTCCGGACATCAGCGGCGTGTGCAGGGTAGCGGGCACCTTATTGATCAGTTCGAAGCCGAGGAAGATCGACAACATCAGGATAAACAGCAAATATTCTGCACCGGACATATCAATTGCCTCCCTCAATAATGTCTTTAATGGTGGGGTGTACCACTGCACCACCATGAGTGATTACACAACCGGGGAGAATGTCATTCTCCAGATCAAGCACGAACCGCTTGGCTTCGGTGTCCCAGGTGTCTTCCACCAGATTGAACATATTGCTCGCATACATTTGCGTCGCGTCGCGAGGTGCAAGATTGGCGAGATTCGCGGTGCCAACGATGGTCACCCCGTTGACATCGACAACCTGATCGGGCGAGGACCCCTCAACGTTACCGCCTGTCTCAGCGGCCATGTCAACGATCACTGACCCGGGCGCCATTCCAGCCACCATATCGGCCGTCACCAGCACCGGTGGTTTGCGGCCAAATACCTGTGCCGTCGTAATGACCACGTCAGAGTCGGCGATAACCGCCGCCTGCGCCTGACGTTGCAACTCAACCTGTTCGGGGGTGAGCTCCTTGGCGTAGCCGTCCTGGGTTTGCCCGGTATCGCCCAGATCAATCTCAAGAAACTTGGCGCCGAGGGACTGCACTTGCTCGGCGACCACGGGACGGGTATCGAAAGCCGTGACTCGCGCACCCAATCGTTTGGCGGTCGCGATAGCCTGCAGGCCTGCAACGCCAGCGCCGATAATGAAAACTTTCGCGGGCTTTAATGTCCCCGCCGGGGTCATCATCATGGGCATAATCCGCGGCATATGATTGGCCGCCAACGTTACCGCCACATAGCCCGCAAGGTTTGCCTGAGAACTCAGCGCGTCCATCTTCTGGCTTCGCGTCGAGCGCGGGATCATTTCCATACTCACGGCGGTCACGTTATGACTCGCGAAGGCTTTAATCAGGTCTGTTTCGTTAAAGGGATCAAGGTAAGACACGTGAATACAGCCCGACTTGAGCTGACTGACTTCCTCAGTTTCGGGTTTCCGTAGCCTGAGAACCATGTCGGCCCCGGCCAGAAGCGCACCGCGATCCGAACCAATGCTGGCTCCGGCAGCCTCGTAGTCTGTGTCGCTGATGCCGGCACCCGCGCCTGCACCCGCCTCGATGACCACTTCTGCACCGAGCCGAACCAACTTTTTGACCGTTTCCGGAGTCGCGGAGACGCGATTCTCTCCCGGCTGGGTTTCACGGGGTATGACTAATTGCATAGTGAAGTTCGCCTGATTTTGGGATCACCGCGATCCCGGTTTTTGTTAGAGATCCAGCCTGCTGATGGAGTGGGCGTTTCGCTTGGCAGAAGCGGAATCCCTCAGCTCCACTGAGGGTAAATCGGTGAAATCAGCCCGCGCGGAGTTTCAGAAGCGGGTTAAGCCAGCGATGCCGCAAGCGAGTGAAGCGTAACGGCGCGTCCAGCACCGCAAGGCAGATACACTCTTCGCCTTCCAATGCGACCGGGGTGTGCTTGTCCCACCCTTCCCGAACCAAAAAATCACCGGGATGATATTCACCGCTCTCGTCGGCAAAGCCACCCTGCAGCACCAACGTCATCTCGCTGCCACCGTGGGTATGCTCTGGAATGCGGCCCCCTGCGGCAATGCGATATAAGGCGAACTCATGCAACGGGTCGCCGGTCTTAAGATAACTGATGCTGAGGGATTGGGTTACGCGCTTCCACACCAAATCGGCATAGTCGCCATTGATCAAACGGTCCAGCAAGCCAGGTAATTGGGTATCGGATGCTTCATTACGTGCGTAACGGAGAGGTTCAGGGTCCTCCAGTCGAGAGAGCACCTTCTCAAGGACAGAGTCCCCTACCGGTACCGGATCCAACTGCTCAAAATGCGAGCCGCCGACGTCTTCCAACCGCTCGGTAAGGTGACGACAGCGCTGGCAATAGCTTAAGTGGGCGGCAACACAGGCCGACTGCGCGACGGGCAGCACACCTGCTGCGTGCTCCGTCAAGAAATCTGTAGAGGGATGATGGCGCGCCATGACTATTTATTCCGAACCTTCTAACTTACCGTTGTCATTACGTGGCTGAAACGCAAACGGTTTACTCCTCTGCGTCGCAAAAACTGTGACATTCTGACCCCTCAACTTCACGCCTCCATGAGCCCCTGTAACTTCTGGATAGCCAAACGCACTCGAGATTTCACGGTACCCAGCGGTAAATCGAGCTCGGCTGCGGCCTCGGAGTGGGATTTGCCCTCCATGTAGACTTTGCCGAGGATCTGCGCCTGGTCAGGGGGCAGGTCACCCATCAACTCGCGCACCCGCTCCGACCCGCGGCGCGTGTGGAGCACTACGAATGACTCCTCTTCTTCACTTTCGAGTTCAAAATCATCAGAGGCCAAGGGCGTATCGAACTTTTGTAATCGCCGGAACATATCAGTGCGGCAATTTCGCGCAATCGTATAAACCCAGGTCGACGCTGCGGCCTTTTCCGGATTGAAGCCACCGGCCTTTTGCCACACTTTGAGCATGACTTCCTGAACCAATTCGTCGGCATGGGTGGCGGAAAGGCTGGAACCTGACAACGCAAACGCTTTTATCAGCGGCGCAAAATGTCGGAAAAAGCGCGTAAACGCAGCCCTGTCCTGACTGTCACCAATCAGTACCAACGCTTCACTCCATTCATCCGTTCTGCGGCCGGTGGGTGCGTTCCATTTCGCACTACCGTTGGCGGCGGCTGATTTGGCAGGCTCTGTTTTTTCTGTCATTGAAAAACCTTCATCCCGGAGCGACAGCATACACACTGCGGGACCGCCTTGACACCATGTCATTTCAGAGATTTCCCGGGCGCATCTGATCCAAATAGCGCTGATCCGCGGCATTAAACCACCCGTAACAGCACTATCCTTCCTTTTGTCTGGGGGCCGGAGGTCTACCAGCAATGAACATTGCAGTCATAGGAGCGGGCATCTCCGGGCTGGGATGCGCCTACCGGCTGGTCCAACGAGGCCATCGCGTCGAAATCTTTGAAGCTCGGGACCGCATCGGGGGCCATACGGCTACCTACGATGTTCAATTGGGCACCCGACGTTTCTCTGTGGACACCGGTTTTATTGTCTACAACGATCGGAATTATCCCAACCTCGTTCAATTGTTCAATGAATTGGGTGTCGTTAATAAAGCGACCTCAATGGGCTTCTCGGTCTGCGACGAGGCAACCGGGTTGGAGTACGCGGGTAATAATCTCAATACGCTATTTGCACAGCGCGGCAATCTGCTTTCACCCAGCTTTCTTGGCATGATCCGCGAGATTCTTCGATTCAATAAGCTGGCAGTTACCGACCTAGACAGCGGCAGACTATCGCCAGATCAGACGCTGGGTGAGTATCTCACCCGCCACGGGTTCAGCGGCCACTTTAGCCGCAGCTACCTGCTCGCCATGACTTCGGCGATTTGGTCTGCGGACTTCGAAGACGCCCAGGACTTTCCTGTGGAATTTTTCATTCGCTTTTTTCGCAATCATGGTTTGCTCTCATTGAAAGACCGACCCCAGTGGCGCGTGGTGGAAGGCGGCAGCCGGGAATACCTCGCACCGCTCACTCAGCGGTTCGCTACCGAGATCCGTACACGCATGCCCGTCGCTAAAATCCTGAGGCCACCGGGACAGCTCGTGAAAGTTCATTTCAGTAATGGCCTAGTGCGGGAGTTTGACGAAGTGGTCGTCGCCACTCACACCAACGATGCTCTTGCCATGCTGGGAGATGCCACTGAATCAGAGCGATCCGTGCTTGGTGCGCTACCCTACAGAGACAACGAAGTCATCTTGCATACCGATGCACGATTGCTGCCGAAAGCCCAGCGGGCATGGTCTAGCTGGAATTACCGTCTCAAGCCCGGCAATGGTCGGGCGACCGTCACTTACAACATGAATATTTTGCAGGGCCTCGATGCGCCGGAGACGTTTTGCGTCACATTGAATGACACTGCCTCGATCAATCCCCATCGTATTTTGGGCCGCTTTAATTATGCGCATCCGCAGTTCACACTGGAGGGTATGCGGGCTCAGCAACGCTGGGGCGATATCAATGGGCATAACGGGACATGGTTTTGCGGCGCTTACTGGCAAAACGGGTTTCACGAAGATGGTTTGAGCAGCGGACTGAGGGTTGCCGAGAGTCTGTCTGCCGCGCGCCAGATGGCGGCATGAGTGCCAAAATTTTCTGGGGAACACTGCGGCACGCCCGCTACACGCCAAAGCAACATGCCTTCTCCTACAAAGTCTTTATGCCTTTTGTGGAGCTTGAGACGCTCGCCGACCTGGTTGAAAAACTCCCCCTGTGGTCTGCCAAACGGTGGGCCCCCGCACGTTTTCTTCGGCGTGATTTTTTAGGCCCCGACACCCTGCCGCTTGCCGACGCAGTCCGGCAAAGAATTCAGGAAGAAACGGGCGAACATCACGCTGGGCCCATTTATCTCTTAGCCAATTGGCGCTACTTTGGTTACCAGAATAACCCCATTGCGGTTTATTACTGCTACGACAAACCCAACGGCCGCCTGCAGTATGTTGTCGCCGAAGTCACCAATACACCGTGGGGAGAGCGACACAGCTACGTGCTCAAAGCCCCTGAGGACGAAGGGCCTTTGGTAACGGAATTTGACAAAGCACTGCATGTCTCACCTTTCAATCCGATGGACATGACTTACCGGTGGTATAGCGATGATCCTGGCGAGTCGCTGGCGATTAAGATCACATTGTTTCAGGACAATGGCCGCATCTTTGATGCCGTATTGTCACTGACCGCTGAGCCGTTAAACGCGCGATCTGCGGTCCGCGCCATACTCAGCTACCCGCTGATGACGTTCAAGATCGTGGCGGGGATTTATTGGGAAGCCTTGCGCCTCTTTTTAAAAGGCGTCAGCCTGCATGCTCATCCGAAGCGATCACATTAACGTACTCGAGGTTTCAACGAGCCACCACGAAGAGGTGCCACATGAGCGAACACAGCGTCAAAAATATTGCCAAGCTCCCACTGCTGTTTCCGGAAAAAAACGGTGGACTGGCAAAGGCGTTTTTGTGGAAAGTGCTGGAGAAATTGCAGGTAGGCTCCCTCACCCTCAAGGAAGGGGGCGAAACAAAGGTCTTTGGTTCGTCGACCGATATGGCGGGACCCCATGGCGAAGTCCATGTGCACGACACTGACCTGTATCGGCGCATCCTCACAGGTGGCAGTATCGCGGCGGGCGAGACTTTCATCGAAGGCCTGTGGAGCAGCCCAGATCTCACCGCAGTGACCCGCACCTTCAGTGCCAATATGGCGATGCTGGAGGCCATGTCCGAGAAACAAAATATGCTGGCCAGACTGGCATTAAAACTCAGCCACTGGGCGCGCCGAAACACCTCTTCTCGCTCGCGGGAAAATATTTCGGCCCACTACGATTTGGGTAATGATTTCTTCTCGCTGTTTCTCGACCCCAGCATGATGTACTCCTCAGCAGTCTATCCGACGCCCGACAGCGACTTGGCGACTGCGGCTCAACATAAGCTGCGCCTGATATGTGAGGATCTGGAGCTCAAGCCAGAGGATCATCTGGTAGAGATCGGCACCGGCTGGGGTGGCATGGCAATTTTCGCCGCCGAGCACTACGGTTGCCGCGTGACCACAACCACCATCTCTCGTGAGCAGTTTGATTACACCGTGGCTGCGGTCGCTAAAAAAGGCCTGGAGGATCAAATTACGGTGCTCTTCGATGACTACCGCGATTTGCAGGGCCGCTTTGACAAGCTCGTGTCAATTGAGATGATCGAGGCGGTGGGCCACCAATTTTACGACACCTATTTCTCTACGCTAAGCCGATTACTCAAGCCCCATGGTAAAGCAGTCATACAGGCGATTACCATGGCAGACCAGCGCTACGAACAAGCCCGCGACTCAGTGGACTTTATCAAGCGCTACATCTTCCCGGGTGGCTGCCTGCCCTCGCTTACCGTCATCAGCGACGCCCTCGCGCGCGTGACCGATATGCAGATGAGTCACTTGCGAGACATTACCCGCGACTACGCCGACACCTTGAGTGAGTGGCATGAAGTATTTCTCGACAAGCTCGACACCGTGCGGGAGATGGGCTTTGACGATCGCTTTATCCGCATGTGGCGCTACTACCTCAGCTATTGCGAGGGAGGCTTTCGGGAGCGCATCATTGGTACCTATCAAATCACCATGACCAAGCCGGGGTATCGCCCGGCCTGACCCGTCGCCTATGCTGCTGTCCCTTGCGCCGATCGTACTGCTGGTTGCCCTACTGTCGGCCTCAGTGGCACTATTTGGGTCAGACGCCTCTTATGGCCCCAATCAGGTCGCACTGATCATTGCCTCAGCCGCCACCATGCTCGTGGGATGGCGCAGGGGAATGACCTGGCAAGCGATACAAGAAGGGATGGTGGGAGCGATTACCGTCTCTATCATGCCCATGATGATCCTGCTTTCAGTCGGCGCTCTGATTGGTAGTTGGATCATCAGCGGGACCGTACCTGCAATGATCTATTACGGCGTCGCACTGCTGGATCCTGCCGTGTTCTATGCCGCTTCCGCGTTGATCTGCGCACTGGCCTCACTGAGTCTCGGCAGCTCTTGGACGGTCGCCGGCACCCTGGGCATTGGACTCATGGGCATCGCAACAAGCTATTCACTCTCGCCCGCAGTAACGGCAGGGGCCGTGATTTCCGGCGCTTATTTCGGAGACAAGCTTTCGCCGCTATCCGATACGACTAATCTGGCCGCCGCCGCCGTCGGCGTCGACCTTTTCGAGCACATCAAAAATATGCTCTGGACAACGCTACCCGCCTTCATCGCCGCACTGGTGGTCTTCATGTTGATTGGTAGCGAGGGTGCGTCTACCCCGGAAAATATTGCCTCAATCCGAGCAGCGCTCGACGCACAGTTTGCCATTTCACCCTGGGTGCTCTCTCCACTAGCACTCATGCTAATGCTCATTTACTGGCGTGTGCCGGCGTACCCCGCGATCCTGATCTGTACGCTGGCGGGCATACTCCTGGCCGCCGGCCTGCAGAGCAATGTCGTTCGCGAACTCGCCATAGCTACGCACCCCGGGTCTCCAGCGCCGCTAACGCAGGGGCTCTGGATGGCGTTATTCTCGGGCTATCAGTCCCCCGAGGGAATGGGCGAGCTCAGCAAGCTGCTCGACAAAGGCGGTCTGGCCAGCATGCTTAATACGATCTTCCTCATTCTGACGGCGATGACCTTTGGCGGTATGCTCGATAGCACAGGCATCTTGCGACAACTGCTTGATTTGGTGCTGCGGGGCGTCAAACGCACCGGAGATTTAATCCTTGCCACCGTCGGCGGCGGGATCATCACCAACATACTGGCCGCTGATCAGTTTTTAGCCATCACGTTGCCTGGGCGCCTTTTCACACCCGCCTATGATGACCGCGGCCTGAATCGACTCAGCCTGTCTCGCACACTCGAAGACTCTGCGACACTCACCTCAGTGCTGATCCCCTGGAATACCTGTGGCGCCTTTATGGCTGCTACGCTCGGTGTCGCGACGTTCGAATACGCGCCCTATGCACTGTTCAACCTCCTCTGCCCGGTCCTCGCGGTGGGTTTTGGTTACCTTATGATCGCGCAGCCGCAAGCCGTCGCCACCCGCTCATGACAGTGCTCCAATGGGATTACCCAGATCCTTTTGTCATGACCGTGACGGTGGAGACTTGCCATATCGATGCGCTGGCACACACCCGCAACACACACTACGTTGAGTGGTGCATGGACGCGGCCTGGGGACACACGACTCATTTGGGCTTGGGTGCTGAAGAGTACCAACAGCTTGATCGCGCCATGGCACTGACCCACGCCGAGTACGACTATCTCAAAGCGACACGGGAAGGAGATGAACTGTTAATAGGCACCTGGATCACAGACTGGCCGGGCCGCATGAAAATGACGCGTCGCCTGCAGATCGTGTGTAAAAAAACGGGTGCGACAGTTTTTCGCGGCACCTTAGAATTTGTATGCATCGAGATTTCAACCGGCGCGCCTAAACGCCCACCCAAGGCCTTCGTCGATATCTACGGCCCCGCCATTGCGGCGGCCACATCAAGAGATCCTGGGGCACCCTGATCCTCGGTTGTGCTGATTAGTCCATTTGTCCCACTTGGCTATGCAATCGGCCAATAGAAGCTGATGACCTCTGCGAGATTCTCTACGCCCAGCTTCAAGGCAAGCAGACGATCTACCCCCAATGCGACTCCCGCACAATCAGGCAAACCGTGTCGTTGGGCAGAGAGCAACCGCTGATCGATCGGGCGCGGTGTCAGACCGCGCATTTGGCGGCGACTATTTTCGGCATTTAACTGGTCCTCCAGCGCGGCAGCATCGGTTTGCTCCCAGTACCCATTGGCGAGTTCTTGCCCATGCACGTAGCACTCAAAACGCGCAGCGACCGTCTGATTGTCAATTTGTTGCGTTCGCGCCAAGGCCGCCTGTGCCGGCGGAAAATCGGTGACGAAAACCACGCCCCAGTCGCGGATTGCAGGCTCCACACAATGACTCATGAGCAGATCAAGTACAGCATCGCGATCAAGCCCTTGGGGCACTGCCCCCATATGCTCTCGCGCTGCCCGTAGCCAGCTCGGCGGCGCGTCATGCCCATCCCCCGCCTCTAGCGGGTCGATGGCCAGCACCTCGCCAAACAGGGCGCGATAAGGCCACACCTGCCACCCTTGTGTCCCTAACACCTCGCTCACCAGCGCCGACACTTCGCGCATCAAGGTGGCGTGATCCCAGCCAACGCGATACCACTCCAGTAAGGTGAATTCCGGGTTGTGATGCCGGCCGATCTCACCGTGCCGGAAGGCCTTGCCAATCTGGAAGATATCGCCTGCGCCCGCAGCCAGAAGCCGCTTCATGGCGAACTCTGGCGAACTCTGCAGGTAGCGCGGGTCAGCGCCACCGTCATCGGTGGGGATCTCGAACACAGCAATACCAGGGTCGGGTACTGTGCCCCGAGAGAGCAACGGCGTCTCGACCTCGAGCATCCCTCTGCCCGATAAAAAAGCGCGCAGCTGTTTGAGCAGCTTGGCGCGTTCAGTCAGATTGGCCAGCGACGCTGAGGGCCGCCATTCAGTCATTGTCAGCTTTTACTGGCGCGACTCACGTATTCGCCGGTGCGGGTATCGACACGAATCACCTCGCCCTCTGTAATAAAAAGCGGCACTCTCACCACAGCGCCGGTACTCAAGGTCGCAGGCTTGCTGCCGCCCTGTGCCGTGTCACCCTTCAAGCCGGGATCAGTCTCGGTGATTTCGAGTTCGATAAAATTCGGGGGCGTGACGGCCAACGGAGAGCCGTTGTAGAGGGTGATCTCATATCGCTCCTGCTCCTTTAACCATTTCCCAGCCTCCCCCACTGCGTCGCGATCCGCGCTGTACTGCTCATAGCTCGATGGATCCATGAAGTACCAGAATTCCCCATCGGTGTAGGAGTACTCCAGATCAACATCCATCACGTCTGCGCCCTCAAGGCTGTCACCGGACTTGAAAGTGCGCTCCCACACCCTGCCCGACTTGAGGTTACGCAACTTAACGCGATTGAATGCCTGCCCTTTTCCCGGCTTGACGAACTCGTTCTCCAGAATGGAGCAGGGTTCGCCATCTAGCATGACTTTCAAGCCAGACTTAAATTCATTGGTGGAAAAGTTTGCCATCGCGGAAAACCTGATTACGAAAAATGAGATGATACCGCAGCGCCATGACCGGGAACACTTTCCAACACTCAGTCCCTGCTGAATTCGCCCTCGCTACCCAGCAGATAACAAATGCCGTCCAAGCCACCGTAAGTGACCTCAATGGGACTCGCGGCGCGAACCGTCGGCTTGGCATGAAATGCCACCCCCAGACCCGCCAGCGCCATCATTGAGAGATCATTGGCGCCATCACCCACGGCAATAGATTGCTCCACACCAATGCCCATCCTGTCACACAGCGTCTGCAACGCCATTGCCTTGTATTCGCGATTGACGATGGGAGGAACCACCCCACCCGTCACAACGCCATCACTGATCTCGAGTGTATTGGCCACCACCTGGTCAAACCCGAAGTCCTGCTGCAACCGTTTGGCGATGGGCAGGAATCCCCCTGAAAAAATCGCGAGCATCATGCCCCGCGCGCGCAAAGTGGTTGTCATTTCCCGAAGACCCTCCTTGATCGGCAATCGTTCCGCCAAGGCCTCTACCGCGCCGGCGCTCAAGCCCTTGAGCAAGGCCAGCCGGGTCCGAAAGCTCTCATCAAAGTCGACCTCCCCGCGCATTGCACTCGCCGTAATAGCAGCAACTTGATCACCAACGCCTGCCACATCCGCCAGCTCGTCAATCACCTCACAATCGATAAGGGTTGAATCCATATCGAACACTGCCAACCGATAGTCGCGGGTGCGCATGGCTCTGGGTTGCAGGGCCAAATCAACCCGGCAGTGATCTGATAGGTCCCTCAACCGTTGCGAAAGGCCCGCCTCGTCATGGCAATCAATCGAGAAATTGTGAACGGTTCGCGACGAAGACAAGGCCACCGGTACCGGCACATCGCGATAACCCAGCACGGCACCGCCGGTTTCGGCAACGGCATGCTCAAGCGCCTGAAGCTCAAAATCAATGCCACTTGGCACCATTAACACGATGACATGTGTCGCGCTGTTCACGGGTCACTCATTTAAGTCAAAAAAAAGAAACGTCGCGGTGCTATCACAAAAGCCGCGACCATGGAGTTTATACTGAACAGCGTAGTAATGGAGGCACGCTGTGGAACCCATCTTGCGCCGTTTACGTCATCAACCCCTGTCTCACCAGCTGGCTTTGGTCGCTGCAGGGTGTTGTTTGATCGCTACGCTAATATTAGTCGCCGTCGCCTCACAGTCCACCCAATCCATTCTGAACACGACCCTTCAGGAGCATGCGCAAGCCGCCGTCGCAAACCTCGGGCTCAGGGCCGGTAACGAATTAGCAGCGGGTGACCGGCTGGGATTGGCGGCAGCACTGCAATTTTATACCGACCAAAGTCTCTTCTCCGGTGCACGCGCGCTCGATGTTGACGGCAACGAACTTGCCGTCGCAGGCGCTAGAACAACAGGCGGATCGCTTTATCGCCATGCCATCCTGATTGATGGGGACAGCGCTGGATCAGTAGAGCTCTACCTCGATCTGACACCGCAGCTAGAGGCGAAAGAGACGTTATTATGGGGCTTGATCGCGCTGGCAGGCCTCCTCAGCACGGCTGTCTTTGCGATTACCCGACCCATGGGCCAGCGGCTGGCGAGCGATATCAGCGATGCCGTCGCTCAGCTGGATGCCATTTCCAACGAGCCCTCAGTATCGACCAATGAGCTACACAAGCTCCGAGACAGCGTTAACTCACTACCGTTGGATCTGCTCAAATCACAAAATCTGTCCCATCAAGATGAAGAGCACTATCGCGACACCGCTATCCTGTGCATTGCGTTGAAACACCTCCCGGGATATCTCGACACGTTGGATGACACACGATTACAAGGGTACGTGGGTTTATTGCACCGCATCGCTTACGGCGCCGCGGGTTTCTATGGCGGCGAGCTGTCAGTCATCAGGCAGTTTGGCCTAGCTATCTACTTTTCTGGCTCCCACTCAATTGGCTCACCGGTGTTGCGGGCCGCGAGTTGCGCGTGGCTGCTTGCCCAGTCAGCAGCGTTGGCAGAAAAAACCGAACGTCTTTCCTTTATGCCCGGGTTAGCCATCGGTGTCAGTGAGCTGGGCCGGGGGGATGCCGAAGACATCTATCCGGGTCTCTACACTCAGGCCACGTTGGACGAGCTGCTGGAATTGGCCCTTCAGGATGTTGACGCCATCTTACTGTCCTCTCGGGCGGCAGAGGACGATGGCCTGACTGCACGCGTGGGCATCGACGTTATCGATGAGCAGTGGATGGCGGTAGGTGACATTGGGGGTCGCCACATGGATTTGCTCTCTCGGCAACTCGCGCTTTTGCGACGCGTGGTTGCGCCTGCGGAACAGGAAAGCCCTCAGGGATTTCTTCCTTTTTAAGGCATCAATCGCTGACCACGTTCAAATGACTGACCCGCTGGTAGCCCTTGGGCAATTTGCTACCCCGCCGCCCTCTTTCCCCTTTGAAGTGCTCGAGATCTGACCACCTGAAATTTCGATAATGACCGCCCGATGTCACTTGCAAAGTGTCGCCCTCGGAGACGACGCATAAACCCACAACGAATTCCTCACGAGCCGCTGCGCGGGCGGAAGGGATACCGATCAACTTATTGCCTTTACCCCGGGCAAGCTCAGGCACGTCGCCGAGTGAAAAGACGAGCATGCGTCCCTCGTTAGTCGCCACTACAACCCACGACTCTGAAGCCCCTGAAATCGTCGCCGGGGGCAAGACCCGGGCGTTCTTGGGTAATGTCAGCAACGCCTTTCCCGCTTTATTTTTGGCCTGCAGTTGCGCAAATTGGACAACAAAGCCGTAGCCGGCATCACTGGCGAGCAAAAAGCGATCGCCCTCCTGCCCAGTTAGTAGCCCTTCAAAGGTGGCACCTGAAGGCGGGTTGATCCTGCCCGTCAACGGCTCCCCCTGCCCCCGGGCAGACGGCAATTGATGCGTGGGAATGGTGTAAGCGCGCCCAGTGGAATCCAGCACCACGGTCGGCAAGTTTGACCTGCCTCTTGCCGCAAACCGAAAACCATCCCCCGATTTATAACTGAGTGCTGTCGGATCAATGTCGTGCCCCTTTGCCGCCCGAATCCAGCCCTTCTCCGACAGAACGATGGTCAGGGGGTCCGCAGCGGTGAGCTCCAACTCGCTGAAAGCCCTCGCCTCCTCGCGTGTGATCAGTGGCGACCTGCGAGGGTCGCCATGATTTGTGACGACGGCGTTAAGTTCGCGCTTAATAAGCGTCTTTAACCGCGCTTCACTCCCGAGGGTCTTTTTCAGGCCATCGCGTTCGGCCGCTAACTCATCCTGCTCGCCCCGAATTTTCATTTCTTCAAGCTTTGCCAGATTCCTCAGCTTTAGATCGAGGATTGCCTCTGCCTGAATATCCGTGATCTTGAAAGCCTTGATGAGAGCAGGCTTCGGCTCCTCTTCCTCTCGGATAATACGAATCACTTCATCGATGTTGAGGAAGGCAATGAGATAACCATCGAGGATATGCAGTCGTCTCTCGACGCGGTCGAGCCGATGAGTCAACCGGCGCTTGACCGTCGCCTTACGAAAGGTCAGCCATTCCTTGAGAATCGTCAGCAGTGACTTCACGCCGGGTCTGCCGTCTATACCGATGATGTTGAGGTTGACCCGATAGGAGCGCTCTAGATCCGTAGTGGCAAAAAGATGGCTCATCACGGCATCGACTTCGATGCGATTGGATCTGGGCACTAAAACCAGACGCGTGGGATGCTCGTGGTCAGATTCGTCGCGCAAGTCAGAGACCATTGGTAATTTCCGCGCCTGCATTTGCCCGGCGATCTGCTCCAGCACCTTGGCACCCGATACCTGATAAGGCAGGGCGTGGATAACGACCGCACCGTCTTCCACTGAATAGGCAGCGCGCACCCTCAGCGCACCGCGACCCGTTTCGTAAAGCGCCAACACTTCATCAGCCGGCGTCACTATTTCGGCTTCAGTCGGGAAATCAGGGCCCTTGATGAACTGGCAAAGGTCGGCAACGCTGGCTTTAGGTGATTCAAGCAAATGAATCGCGGCAGCAACGACTTCTGCAAGATTGTGGGGCGGAATGTCGGTAGCCATGCCCACCGCAATACCAGTGGTGCCATTCAAAAGCAGATTGGGTACCTGAGCGGGAAGCACCACAGGTTCGTCCAGGGTCCCGTCAAAATTAGGCTGCCAGTCAACGGTGCCCTGTCCAAGTTCGGAAAGGAGTACATCGGCATAGGCGGTCAGGCGAGATTCTGTATAGCGCATCGCGGCAAAGGATTTGGGATCGTCCGGAGAACCCCAGTTGCCCTGCCCGTCCACCAGTGGATAACGGTAGGAGAAATCCTGCGCCATCAGGACCATCGCCTCATAGGCCGCGCTATCACCATGGGGGTGAAATTTGCCAATCACGTCACCCACGGTTCGAGCTGATTTCTTGTATTTGGCGCTCGCCTTGAGCCCGAGCTCGCTCATCGCATATACAATGCGTCGCTGCACTGGCTTGAGGCCATCGCCAATATGGGGCAAGGCGCGATCGAGAATGACGTACATCGAGTAGTCAAGGTACGCTTTCTCGGCATAATCCCTTAGCGAGAGCTGCTCGACATCGGTGGCCGGCTGCATCAAATCTGTCATGTTCTTGAGACTCTCATCAGGCAAGTGACGCTGGCGCCTCTGGGGACACCTGCAAGCGCGTTATCCTAACGCACCCGGAAGCCGAAATACCACGGAGCCCTTGATCCGTTGGCCACCGACATTGAAAAGGCTCTTGAGGAGACACAATGACACCGCTGACAAGCGAAGATCTCACTGCGCTGACCCGTCGCTGGCGGCACTTCGACGCCTTCGGCGTCCGGGAATGGCATCGCCTGCTGACCCTGCGGACCGCTATTTTTGTCGTGGAACAGCAGTGCCCCTATCAGGAGGTGGACGAGAAGGATCCTCATTGCTGGCATCTTGAACTGCTTGATGATCAGCGGCTCATCGGTACTTTACGCGTTGTCCCTCCCGGGGTTAGCTATGATGAATGCGCCGTAGGCAGGGTAGGTATCGATCCGGCATATCGCGGGTTGGGTCTGGGCCGCGACCTGATGAAAACCGCGCTCACATTCTGCGAAGGTCGATGGCCTGAGGGCGTGCGCCTCAGTGCGCAGGCCTATTTACAGCCCTTTTACGAGTCCCTGGGATTTGCGGCTACCCGCGGGCCCTACCTAGAGGATGACATCCCCCATATTGAAATGCTCAAGCATTTTGGAAATTCAGGCGGCTGATCGCGCGGCGCGCTTGCGCTCATGCTCTACTAGCAGTTTTTTTCGCAGCCGAATGCTGGTGGGTGTGACCTCTACCAATTCATCCTCGTCAATGAATTCCAGTGCCTGCTCGAGGCTATGCAGCACCGGCGGTGTGAGTACGACAGCCTCATCAGTCCCCGAAGCACGAACGTTGGTCAGCTGCTTACCTTTTGTGGGGTTCACCACCAGATCGTTGCCGCGACTGTGGAGCCCCATGATCTGGCCCTCATAGACATCCACGTTGGGCTCGATAAAAAGACGGCCGCGTTCCTGAAGGCTGAACAGCGCATAAGCCAGCGTTTTGCCCGATATCATCGACACCAGCACGCCGTTATTGCGAGCACCCAGCTCCGACTTGGCGACCGGCCCGTAGTGGTCGAAAACATGGGTCATGATCCCGGAACCCGAGGTCAGTGTCAGAAACTGTGAGCGAAAACCAATCAACCCGCGCGCAGGCACTACAAACTCCAGCCGTACCCGACCGGTGCCATCAGTAACCAGGTTCTGGAGCTCCGCGCGCCTGAGTCCGAGCTCTTCCATCACCCCACCCTGATGGGCATCCTCGCAATCAATTACCAACATCTCATAAGGCTCTGATAATTGACCGTCGATCACTTTTTGGATCACTTCGGGCCGGGACACCCCCAGTTCGAAGCCTTCCCGGCGCATATTCTCGATCAGGACCGAGAGGTGTAACTCCCCGCGACCGGATACTTTGAACTTGTCGGGACTGTCGCCCTGTTCCACTCGCAGTGCGACGTTATGGATCAGCTCCCGATCAAGGCGCTCCCTGATATTACGCGACGTCACGTACTTGCCCTCGCGACCGGCGAAGGGCGAATCGTTTACCTGAAACGTCATACTCACCGTGGGCTCATCGACGTTCAGCGCGGGCAACGCCTCGGGGTGGGCCGAATCACAGAGCGTATCGGAAATATTGAGGGCGTCGATACCGGTAACACAGACGATATCACCCGCCTCAGCGCGATCTGCCTCGACGCGCTCCAGCCCGAGAAAACCCATCACTTGCAAGACTTTGCCGCCACGCTGATCGCCATCCCGATCGACGATTGCGACCGCCGTATTGGGTGTGAGCACGCCGCGGGTAATGCGCCCTACGCCGATAACGCCGACATAACTATTGTAGTCAAGAGCGGAAATCTGGAGCTGCAAGGGCCCTTCGGCGTTGACTGCGGGCGGCGCAACCTTGTCGACGATCGCCTGAAATAGCGGGGTCATATCCTCCGCCATGTCGGTGTAGTCCTCACCCGCAATACCATTGAGCGCCGATGCAAAAATGACGGGGAAGTCCAGCTGTTCCTCCGTTGCACCCAACGTGTCGAAGAGGTCAAAGACCTGATCAACCACCCAATCAGGGCGAGCACCCGGACGATCGACTTTGTTCACCACCACGATGGGGTTCAAACCACGCGCAAAAGCCTTGGCAGTCACAAAGCGCGTCTGAGGCATAGGGCCATCCACCGCATCGACCAACAGCAACACCGAATCCACCATCGATAACACCCGCTCTACTTCCCCGCCAAAATCGGCGTGACCGGGCGTATCTACGATGTTGATGCGATAGTCATTCCAATTAATCGCCGTATTTTTAGCGAGAATGGTGATGCCGCGCTCTCGCTCCTGATCATTGGAATCCATGATGCGCTGAGCGCCCTCGCTCTTTCTATCGAGGGTGCCAGATTGCTGCAGCAAGCAGTCAACCAGCGTGGTCTTGCCGTGATCGACATGAGCAATGATGGCAATGTTGCGAAGCGATTTCATGGTGGATTTCGGTCTCTAGCCTTTATCAGTGCGTGAGGGCGCGCGGAGTGTACACCAGCTAAGCGTAATCGGTTCAATGTCTGCGCCCTCAACATCAGCTAGCAAGGAGACAGGATTTTGGCGTGGACTCTGCTGCTTCTGGGTTTTGAAGGATCGCGAGGCAGTAGTAGCCTTCACCTCAGGTGATGACGCAAAAAGCGCTGAGGGGGCTCGCTGAATGAGGCGCTTCTAAAAAAACAGCCCCTTGACGACGCAGTCGACAAGGGGCTTTTCGCAAGGATTGAGCGGGTTTTGTTAGGCAAGCGCCTCTTTGGTCGTCGTAACAATCGCCGCGGCAACCTTGTAAGGATCAGCGTTTGACGCCGTTCGCCTGTCCTCAAGTCGTCCAACCCAGCCGTCGGTATGTGTCGTGACGGGAATCCGTATGGAAGCCCCTCGGTCAGAGATACCGTAGCTGAACTGATCGATTGATTGCGTCTCGTGATCGCCGGTAAGTCGTTGGTCGTTATCAGCACCGTACACGCTGATGTGCCGCTCAATGTTCTTACCGAACTCTTCGCAAATTTTAGTAAAGACAGACTCTTCTCCAGCCGTCCTCATCACTTCATTTGAAAAATTCGCGTGCATGCCGGACCCGTTCCAATCGAGCTTACCGAAAGGTTTTGGGTGCCAGTTGATGGAATATCCATACTTTTCGCCGGTGCGCTCTAACAGGTATCTTGCAACCCACGTTTCGTCACCGGCCCTTTTTGCGCCTTTGGCGAACACTTGAAACTCCCATTGGCCCGCAGCAACCTCTGCGTTGATCCCCTCGACATTAATTCCTGCAGCGAGGCACAAATCAAAATGCTCTTCGACACAGTCTCTGCCAAACGCATTGGCGGCGCCCACTGAGCAATAGTAAGGGCCTTGTGGGCCAGGGTACCCATTGTGCGGGAATCCCGGCGGTAGCTGTGTGTCTATATCCCACAAAAAGTATTCCTGCTCAAAGCCAAACCAAAAGTCGTCGTCGTCGTCATCGATCGTGGCTCTGCCATTCGAGACGTGGGGTGTGCCATCCGCGTTCAACACTTCTGTCATTACCAGAAATGCGTCGTTTCGGCCGGGGTCTGGGAATATCGCCACCGGCTTCAGTAGACAGTCCGAGCTGCTGCCATCCGCTTGCTCCGTTGAGCTCCCATCAAAGGACCACATGGGACACTCCTCGAGGGTGCCTCCGAAGTTGTCACGCACTTGGGTTTTGCTTCGCAGGCTCTGAGTGGGCGCATAGCCATCAAGCCAGATGTATTCAAGTTTAGCTTTCATTTTTGCAAGGTTCTCCAGACAGCGCGGCAGGCCGCGTAACAATTAATCTGATTACTCATTAGCCAATGCTTCGGCCTTCTGCCGTGGCCCGCCAAAACATTTCAGAGTGGAGGAGCAAAATCCATGCCACCGATACGCCACCACAACCAACTGATAACTATGGCCTTTTTTTCCCAAGCCTTTTGCAAAGCACCATTTTTGTGCGTTCGCACCCTTTAAACGCACCATAATAGAGCATTGCGGTGTAAGCTGTCACACTCGGTGACGCCAAAACACTGGATTGCAGCGCTTCACTGTCCAAATTTCGGCTATATATCGAGTCATTGGCAGACAATCCGCGCCAAATGCGACTTGGCACAACACTTGCAAGTTGGTCCTGGGCATAAGAACGCCCCAGCGCATGTTCACATCAGGCAACCAGGGGTTGCGGGAAGATCAACCGGAGGAGCACAAAATGGCAGAGCGCACGCTCGATCTCATCAACAATACGGATGCCCGCTGGGTAGATCTCCGGTTCACCGACACAAAGGGAAAGGAGCAGCACGTTTCAATTCCCGCCAGCGCAGTCGATGAGGATTTTTTCGAAGTTGGCAAAATGTTCGACGGTTCTTCGATCTCCGGATGGAAGGGCATCAACGAATCCGACATGATACTGATGCCGGACGACAGCACCGCAATAGCGGACCCCTTCACCGACGATCCGACCGTTATTCTGCGATGTGACATTGTCGAGCCGGCCACGATGCAGGGCTACGAGCGTGACCCCCGCAGCATCGCCAAGAGAGCAGAGGCTTACCTCGCCGCGACCGGGATCGGCGACAGCGCTTTTTTTGGGCCAGAGCCCGAGTTCTTCGTTTTTGAAGATGTGAAGTGGCGCACCGACATGAGCGGCGCCAGCTACGAAATCAATGCTGAAGAAGCCGCTTGGTCCTCCAGCATGAACTTCGAAGAAGGCAACACCGGCCACAGACCGCGGGTTAAAGGCGGCTACTTCCCCGTACCGCCTGTCGATTCACTCCATGATATTCGCGCCGCCATGTGTTCTGCCATGGAGCAAATGGGACTTGATGTGGAGGTCCACCATCACGAGGTGGGCACGGCAGGGCAATGTGAGATCGGGGTTAAATTCAACACCCTGGTTGCCAAAGCAGATGAGGTGCAGATTCTGAAGTACTGTGTGCTGAACGTCGCTCACGCCTATGGCAAAACCGCGACTTTTATGCCCAAACCTATAGTCGGTGACAATGGATCGGGCATGCACTGTCACCAGTCTATTGCCAAAGACGGAGACAATACCTTTGCCGGCGAAGGTTACGCCGGGCTCTCAGAAACGGCCCTATACTACATTGGTGGCATCATAAAACACGCACGGGCGCTCAACGCCTTCACCAACGCTTCAACCAACAGCTATAAGCGTTTGGTACCGGGCTTCGAGGCGCCGGTCATGCTGGCCTACTCGGCTCGGAACCGATCGGCATCAATTCGCATTCCGTATGAGCCTTCACCCAAAGGCAAGCGTGTCGAGGTGCGGTTCCCCGACCCGACGGCTAACCCTTATCTTGCCTTCGCGGCGATGCTGATGGCGGGTATTGATGGCATCCAGAAAAAAATCCACCCCGGTGATTCGGCAGACAAGGATCTCTACGATCTGTCGTCCGACGAAGCCGCGGTGATCCCGACGGTTGCCTCAAGCCTGGAGATGGCCCTCGATGCGCTGGACGCCGATCGCGCATTCCTCACGGCGGGCGGTGTGTTTACCGACGACATGATCAACGCCTATATCGAACTTAAACGCGACGAGGTCGAAAGACTGAACATGACAACCCACCCCGTCGAGTTCGACATGTACTACTCGGTGTGAGAACGCTGCACCATCGCGCCAAAAGTCAGGGTCGGCTTGCCAGAGGGACGTGTGTTTTCATGTTGAAATACACCTGTACCCCCATGCTTTGCTGCCCGACGCTGCGCCGAGCTGCATTGGTGGCGCTTTTGACCCATGGCTTGGTGAACCCCACAGTCGCCGAGACGATTTATAAAGTGGTCGATGACGAGGGCAACGTCACATTTACCGATACCCCTCCCGAAGACAAGGACGCCTCGGTTGAGGTACATATCCTGCGCGATACCAATACCGCCAACGCTGTCTTAGTGACGCCGGCAGCCGCAGAGCAATCAACCCAGCCCGACACAGTGACGCAATACGTCACCCGTATCACCCACCCAGCAAACGAGGCCACGATACCGATGGGGCCGGGGGATTTTATTGTCGAGGCCGAGACTGCACCTGGCCTTGAAAGCGGGGAGCAGCTAATCCTGATGCTGGATGGCACACCGGTCAGCGCGCCGCAGCTATCGCCCACATGGCAGCTCAGCAATGTCTTTCGTGGCGCACACCGGTTGCAGGTCATTCGCCTCAACAAGGCAGGGGAGGCGCTGAATGAATCGCCCGAACACACGGTCTATGTCATGCGACCCACGGTGAACAGGTAATGTGATGGCCGCCGAACCACTTACCGATCTCGCCACAGACTATCACCTTGACCTGCTTGCTACGGGGGTCGTGTTACTGGATGCCAATCTTCAAATTCAGGCGCTAAACCTGTCTGCGGAGAACTTGCTGGAGGTCTCAGCCAGCCGAGCCCAAGGAAGCACGCTAGATGGGCTACTCGGCGAGTCGAATGAGTGGTACCCCCTGCTAAATCAGGCACTGACCGAAAACTATCCCATGGTGCGGCGAGCGATTCCGCTGAGAACTCGCACCGGACAGGAGCGGATCGTCGACATCACACTCAGCCCAATTACAGGGAAGATAAAAAGTCAGTGCCTTCTTGTTGAGCTCAACTTAGTTGATCGACTGCAAGCGATCAGTCGTGATGAGAGTGAGTGGCAAGCGCAAGCGACATTAAAAGAGATCATGAAGGGCGTGGCCCATGAGGTAAAAAACCCTCTGGGGGGCATTCGGGGCGCAGCGCAGCTACTGGCGGGAGAGCTCGGTAGTCCTGCTCTGCAGGAATACACCGACATCATCATTTCCGAGGTTGACCGCTTGCATACCCTGGTGGACCGAATGTTAGGCCCCAAAGAAACGCTGGCGTCTGAGCTCATGAATATTCATGAAGTCACCGAACACGTGCGCCAACTAATTGAATCTGAAGCCAAAGGTGCGCTGGATATCGCGCGTGATTATGATCCCAGCCTCCCCAGTTTTTACGCCGACCCCGGGCAACTGACCCAAGCCATCCTGAATTTGGTGCGCAATGCCTGGCAAGCTTGCGGCGACGCTGCACGCATCTCGCTGAGAACACGCGTCCTTCGGCAATTCACCGTGGGCGGAAACCGACACAAGCTGGTGTGCGCCTTGCAGGTCTTGGATGACGGACCCGGCGTGCCCGAAGATTTATTGACGCGCTTGTTCCTGCCCATGGTAACGGGCAACGCCACGGGAACTGGCCTTGGCTTGTCCATCGCGCAACGTATTGCCAATCAACATGGCGGCCTGATCCAGGTACAAAGCGTGCCGGGGGATACCTGCTTCACCTTACTTTTACCCATGGAGGTCTAATATGTCATTTGCCGAGGAGGTATGGATTGTCGATGACGACAGCTCTATCCGCTGGGTGATGGAAAAAGCGCTGACACGCGCCGGCCTCAGTTGCCGTGTTTTCGAGTCGGCGGATGAAGTACTGGATGCCATGGCATCAGTCGAGCCGATGGTCGTCATCAGCGATATCCGCATGCCGGGCATGGATGGAATTCAGCTACTGTCACAAATCCGTGCACGAAAGCCGGAGCTGCCCGTCATCATCACCACCGCACACTCTGACCTCGACAGCGCAGTCAACTCCTATGAGGAGGGTGCCTTTGAGTATCTGCCTAAACCCTTTGACCTCGATGAAATGGTATCCACCGTCACCCGTGCTCAGGCGCAACGAAGCCCCGAGGTGGCTCCCTTGGAACAATCGACTGGCAACCAAACGGCTGAAATCATTGGCAACGCGCCCGCCATGCAGGAGGTCTTTCGCGCTATTGGCCGCCTCGCGCACAGTCACATCACGGTATTAATCAATGGTGAATCAGGGACTGGAAAAGAGCTGGTCGCCCGCGCGCTCCACCGGCACAGTCCTCGCGCTGGCAATGCCTTTGTCGCACTCAATATGGCCGCGATACCCCAAGAGCTCATGGAATCGGAGCTGTTTGGACACGAGAAGGGCGCTTTTACCGGCGCAAACAATCGCCGTGAGGGCAGATTTGAACAAGCCCGGGGGGGGACCTTGTTTCTGGATGAAATTGGCGACATGCCCGCGGCCACCCAGACCCGCTTGCTTAGAGTGCTTCAAGATGGAGAGTTCTTTAGGGTTGGCGGCGTGGACTCTATACAGGCGGATGTACGCATTATTGCGGCAACACATCAAAAGCTGGAATCTCTGGTCGAGACCGGTGCTTTTCGCGAGGACCTGTTTCATCGCCTCAATGTCATCAGAATCCACGTCCCCAAACTGTCTGAGCGTCGGGAGGATATCCCCGGACTGCTGACGCACTTTTTAAAAGGGGCGAGCGCCGAACTGGGCGTCGAAACCAAAATCCTTTCAACAGAGGCGCTATCAACCCTGACTCAATTGCCCTGGCCGGGCAATGTACGGCAACTGGAGAACACCTGCCGCTGGCTGACTGTGATGGCGGCGGGCAGGGAAATACTGGAGTCGGATCTGCCACCAGAACTCCTCCAGCCACAGGGTAAGGCAGAGCAATCCGGCACCGAGGATTGGCACAAGCAATTGGCGAGCTGGGCGCATCAGCGATTAGTCGATGGACAATCCAATGTATTACGTGAGGCGCTCCCGCTATTTGAATCCATCATGATTGAGGCAGCATTGCGGCATACGGGCGGAAGAAAAGCCGAGGCCGCAGAGTTGCTCGGGTGGGGCCGAAATACCCTCACCCGAAAAATAAAGGATTTGGAAACGCCCGCGTGCTGAGGGCCCGGGCACTCAGTGGGTCGCGGTGCCCGCCGGCGTCTCTGCACCTTCTGCGGGTGCATCGCCCGCCTGTTGCGCTACGGCTTGTCTGAACAAGGCATCAAAATTCACCGGCGCAATCATTAATGGCGGGAAGCCTCCTTTAACAACGAGATTGTCGATGGCTTCGCGGGCGTAGGGGAACAAAATCGTGGGGGCAACCGTGGCCAATAACTGCCGCAGGGCATCGCCCTCTATCCCGGCGACGAAAAAAATACCCGCCTGCTGCACTTCTACCAGAAAAGCCGTCTGATCCTCGAGCTTGGCAGTAATCGTCAGGGTCAGCACCACCTCGTGGTTCCCTTCCTCGTCAAACCGAGTGCTCTTGGTATTGAGGTCGACGTTGACGGCAGGCTTCCACTCTTTTCGAAATACGTCTGGCGCCATCGGCGACTCAAAGGAAATGTCTTTGGTGTAAATCCGCTGCGTCACGAATTGCTGTTGTGCCGCCTCACCCTGCGCAGCCGCCTGTTCTTCAGCCATGATGGCTCTCCTTCTTGTTCAAGTCTTTGTATTACGCCCGCTTAGAGGCAAGCATTGGATCCAGGCCGCCGGAACGCTCCAAACCGTACAACTCATCACAGCCGCCAATGTGCTGACCGCCAATCCAAATTTGCGGCACCGAGGTTTGCCCCGCGGCCTCCGTCATTTCCTGTCGGGCTGCCGAATCGCCATCCACCGCGATTTCTTGGTAAACCACTCCCTTTCGATCGAGCAGTGCCTTGGCTCGAATACAAAACGGGCACCATCGCGTGGTGTAAATAACAATGTCATTCACTGCGTGACAACTGGAAGCTTTTGCGCGTCCCACTCCATCATCCCGCCTGCCATTTTTTGAGCACGCGAAAAACCCTGGAGCCTCAGCGTTTTTGTGGCGGACCCGGCCGATTGCCCCATCTTACACACCACAACAATCGGCTTTTCCCTGAATTTTTCCAACTCGCCCGCCCTTGTCGCTAATGAAGTCGCGGGAATATTGAGCGCCGCCGTGATGTGGCCACGCGCAAACTCCTGCACCTCCCTGATATCAAGAAAAACACCGCCCTCACCGTTAACCAGCTGCACCGCTTCGCCAATCGACAATGCCGGTCCCGCCTTGCGACTCTCGTGGACCACCAGCAGCGTCAACGTGGTGGCCAGTCCAGCGATCAGGACCCACTGCTCTGCCATGAACTGAAAAATCATCGCACTCGACACACTTAATCTGCCTATATCGGTTCGCCGGTAAGGATGGGACGCTCGGCTTGCCTTGAATCTATCCGTGAGCAAGCGCTTGGCGCCTGCGAGGTGCGCGAGTATATCGGTTCATCGAAGCCGCCTCCAGTCAGGTCTAAAGGCCGGCGTTTTCGACGGCTTCAATTTTGTCATCGAGCAGATCTTCAGCCAGACTGACAGGATCAAGATGAATCATCACGTCTGCGTGGGGTATGACCTCCATGATGGATGCTTCAACCGCATCACTGACCCCATGCGCCAACATTAGCGGCATATGGTCATCCAATTCGAGATGCAGTTCGATAAAGTCCATGCGGCCCGAGCGGCGGGTCCGCAGATCGTGCACGCCCTGCACCCGAGGATGTGCGCTGGCAATCTCGATAATCTCCAGTCGCCGAGCCTCAGGCAATTCTTGATCCAGCAACTCACTCAACGCGTCTCGAATAATTTCCCATGCCGCCTTCAGGGTATAGGCAGCCACTGCCAGAGCGAGCAAAGGGTCCACCCCGGACCAGCCGAAATGTGCGAGGACCAGCGCAATCAAAACAGCCGCATTGGTCAGCAGGTCGGCCCGATAATGAAGAGAATCAGCCCGAATCGCCGCCGAGCGTGTCCGGCGGATCACCGCTGTTTGCACCGCCACTAATCCTGCGGTCAGGACAATGGTCAGCATCATTACCCCAATACCCACTGAAAAGGCGCTGACCGGCGCAGGATGGAGGAGTCGATCAACCGCCTCGCTGACCAAAAACAAGCCCGAGCCAACAATGAAAACCCCTTGACCCAGTCCGGCGATTGCTTCGGCCTTGCCATGACCCCAACGATGACTGGCATCGGCAGGTGCCAGCGCATATCGCACGGCAAATAAATTCAGTAAAGACGCCCCTGCGTCCATCAGGGAATCAACAAGTGAGGCGAGGATCGCTACCGAGTCGGTGTGCCACCAGGCGTACCCCTTGGCAAAGATGAGAACCGTGGCAACCGCTACAGACAGATTGGTTGCCAAGCGCAGAAGTCTCCCGGCTTCTTCAGTGTCAGGGGTAACAGCGGCAGACGACAGGTCCATTTAACGAGGCACCTCTGGATTCAGTCGAAGGGCTAAGCCTTCTCCGACTTGATAACGCCACCTTATCATCGGGCCCCTATAAAGGAACAGCCGTGTCCACTGGGCCTTAACGATATGCAGGATGTCAGCAAGTCCCCGGCACGTTAAACTGGGGACTCCCCATAGCCTGAACTGTCCCGCGTTGTCTCACTCCCCCAATACAACTGTCCTTGTCATTCTTGATGGTTTTGGCCATCGGGAAGCTCCCGATGACAATGCCATCCGCGCCGCAGAGACACCCCACCTCGATGCGCTACTTGCCAATTCGGCCCATACGCTGATTTCCGGATCGGGGCTGGATGTTGGACTACCCGAGGGGCAAATGGGCAACTCCGAAGTGGGGCATATGAGCTTGGGCGCGGGACGCATTGTTTATCAGTCCATCACCCGAATCGATCAAGCGATCGCGGCGGGCGATTTTGTTCAGAACACGGCGTACCTCGATGCGATCGACGGTGCAGTCAGCTCTGGCAACGCAGTCCATATTATGGGATTGCTCTCGCCCGGTGGTGTCCACAGCCATGAGGAACACATCTTTGCCGCCCTGCGGCTGGCAGCCGAGCGAGGCGCAGACAAACTCTATCTCCATGCTTTTTTAGATGGCCGCGACACCCCACCGAGGAGCGCCAGCGGGTCATTGACGCGTGTTGAGTCCCTGCTTGCAGAACTCGGTGTTGGCAGGATTGCTTCGGTGCACGGGCGCTATTGGGCCATGGACAGGGACAACCGATGGGACCGCATTCAGCGAAGCTACAAGGTCATCGCGGAGAGCGACACGTCGGAGCAAGCGCCATCGGCTCTGGCGGCGCTGCAAAGTGCTTACGCCCGCGGTGAGGATGACGAGTTCGTCCCACCCACCGTCATCGGTGAACCGGTGGCAATGACGAACGGTGACGCCCTGCTTTTCATGAACTTTAGAGCGGACAGAGCACGCCAACTCTCACAGGCGTTGATTGACCCGACTTTTACTGCCTTTGCCCGCGTCAAGGTTACACAACTCCGGTTTGTTGCCACCACCGAGTATGCAAGTTCACTGGCCTGCCCCATTGCTTTTCCTCCTGATAGCCTAGAAGACAGCCTAGGCGAAATTGTGTCCGCTCAAGGCCTGAAGCAACTGCGCCTCGCGGAAACAGAAAAATACGCTCATGTAACCTTCTTCTTTAGTGGCGGGCGAGAGGCGTCGTTTCCCGGCGAAACGCGGGTGCTCATTCCGTCTCCAGAGGTAAAAACCTATGACCTGAAACCCGAAATGAGCGCCCATGAGGTCACAAATGCCCTCGTTGAGGCGATTGCCTCGCATCAATACCACTTTATTGTGGTCAATTTCGCGAATGGCGACATGGTGGGCCATACCGGTAATTTTGATGCGGCGGTGACGGCTGTTGAAACGCTGGATCAGTGCCTCGGACGCATTACGGCGGCACTCGCAGCGCATGGTGGCGAGGGTTTGCTGACCGCAGATCATGGTAACTGCGAACAAATGCACGATTACGAAAATGAGCAGCCTCATACGCAGCACACTACGGAGCGGGTGCCACTGATCTACCTGGGGAACAAGGTTCGCAAACTGAACCCCGATGGGGGGATCCTTGCGGATATTGCCCCCACCCTTCTGGACATGATGGGGATAGCGATCCCAAACACCATGTCCGGGCGCAGTCTGCTGATTGCCTGAATTTTTGACTTGATTAGGCAGCGGACACAGACGCAGCATCGACTCCACTCCGTTATCGCCCTCGCGCTCGTTGTCGCGATCAACCCTGTCTTGGCACAAGTATTACCAGACCCCAAGGAGGCCGAATCTCAGCTCTCTGCGCTCAGAACCAGTATTGCCACGATCAGGGCGCAGCTCGACGCACAGGAAACAGCGCGGGACGACTTGCAGGATGCTTTGCGTGAGGCCGACCAATTTATTGGTGAGCTCGACCAGCGGCTAACCCGCCTGATAAAAGAACAGCGGGCGCTGCAAGAGACATTGACGTCACTGCAGACCGAAAACCGGTTGCTGAGAGAGAATCAGGTTCAGCTGGAAGCAGATATTGAGGGCGGGATACGGCAACTGTGGCTGTTGCAACAAGGAGGCGGCCTGCGGGTTTGGCTCGGCGATCAGGATCCACAACAGACTGCGCGACACTTGGCATACTATCGATTGATTCTTGAGGCACAACAGCACAGTGTCGAGCGCTATCAGCGCGAGGTTGCAGAAATTGTCGCTCAGGTCAGCGCCATCGAACGCATGGAAACAGACCTCGAGGAGCGCACAGCCGCTACCACCACCACTAGGGAGCAGATGGACGCCCAGCAAGCGGTGCGCCGGCAGACTATCGCTCGAATAAACACGCAGCTCGAACAGGACCAACAACAGCTTGATGCCCTGATACAGGACCGCGAGAGGCTCAATACTTTGCTCGAAAATCTGCGGGCGATTCCCCTACCCGAGCCGGTTACTTCACAGCCCTTCGCCACATTGAAGGGCCAGCTCACCATGCCGATTGAAGGTAACCCTCTGCACCGCTTCGGCGCCCGGCGTAATGCCGACCTGCGCTGGCGGGGCTGGCTGATTCCGGCCGAGACAGGAGACCCGGTCCGCGCTGTCTATAGTGGGCGGGTAATCTTTGCAGACTGGCTGAGAGGTCAGGGATTATTACTGGTGGTGGACCATGGCGACGGCTGGCTCTCTCTTTATGCCCAGAATCACAGCCTGTTGCGTGCCGTAGGTGACTGGGTCACGTCGGGAGAGGTGCTAAGCCGGGCCGGCGCGAGCGGTGGCAACGAAGAGAGCGGCCTTTATTTTGAAATTCGCCATCACGGCGAACCCGTGGATCCGGCTGATTGGTTTCAGGGCTGAGTGTCTCCACCGGAATCAGTTACCATTACGGGCTCTTTCGCTCAGGTGCCATACATGACCGCGCTCCCTCGATTGTTCTTTTTGTTACTACTCATCGCCTTGATGTCTTTGCCGCTGAGGGCTGAAGACGGCGATGACGCGTCGAATGATCCCCACCACAGTCATCACGAAGGACAACAAGCCTTACCGCTTGAGGAACTTCAGATGTTCGCTGATGTGTTCAACCAGATCCGACAGGGGTATGTTGAATCGGTGCCCGACAGCGAATTGTTCGAGCTCGCTGTTCAGGGGATGCTGTCGGGTCTCGATCCTCACTCTGTGTTTTTAGAAGAGAAAGCCTACGACTCCCTGCAGGAGACAACTCAGGGGGAGTTCAGTGGATTGGGTATTGAGATTGGGCAGGATGGTGGCTACATCACTATCATTGCACCGATCGACGGCTCTCCCGCAGAAGACGCCGGGCTGCAAGCGGGGGATGTGATCCTCAAAATTGATGGCGAATCGATCAGGGATCTGCCGGTCGATCGGTCAGTCGACTTAATGCGGGGCCCAACCGGTTCCGAGGTCTTGCTGACCATCGGTCGACGCGGGACAGCCGAACCCTTCGAGGTGACGGTGATACGGGACGTTATTAAAGTACCGAGCGTGCGTAGCCGAGAATTAATGGACGGCTATCTCTGGCTGCGCGCGTCGCAATTTCAAAAAGACACGGGTCAGGAGGCCATTGCCATTCTCGAGAAATCCCTTGCCGAGGCATCGCTAAAAGGGGTCGTCCTCGACCTGCGTAACAACCCCGGCGGCGTGCTGGGTGCCAGTGTCGACATGGCAGGCGCCTTTCTGGACGGAGGCTTGGTTGTCTATACCGAGGGCCGACATCCACAAGCGGCGGATTCATACGAAGCAGCGGCGGGCGATATGCTGGACGGGCTGCCGATCGTGGTGCTGATAAATGGCGGCTCGGCAAGTGCCTCTGAGATCGTCGCCGGCGCACTTCAGGATCGCCGGCGCGCCGTGATTATGGGCACGCGTAGCTTTGGCAAGGGCTCGGTACAAACCATATTGCCAATATCCAATACCCGCGCGGTAAAACTCACAACGGCGCGCTATTACACGCCGCATGGCCGCTCCATTCAGGCAGAGGGCATTGTGCCCGACATCGTTGTGGAGCGGGCCGAGGTTAAAAGTGTTGAGTCAAGAAGGCGCACCAAAGAGGCCGACCTGCAGGGTAGCCTGGCCGCCGAGGGTGCCGCGGATGCTCAATCCGAGAGCGATTCGCTCACCGACTTGCGCAATAACGATAATCAGCTATACGAGGCGCTGACGCTGCTCCGCGGCATCAACCTCATGACGCCTCCAGCAGCGCCAGCCGCTGCCAAAGACGAGGCGACTAACACCGTTGCCCTCAAAAACTGACGTTGAACTGGCTGCCTTCCGATCGATTTGCAGGACGCGAAAGCGACTTCCCCCCGAACTACTGCCCAATGGCGGGCACCATTCAGGAGCGCTCTACAGCCGCATGGTGATGCCCTGATCGGCCATGAACTGCTTGGCCTCACCAATGGTGTACTCACCAAAGTGAAAAATGCTGGCCGCCAGCACGGCGTCTGCGCCGCCCTGAATGACACCCTCGGCAAGGTGTTGCAAGGAACCCACGCCCCCCGACGCGATCACCGGTATGTCCACCGCATCGGCGATCGCTCGGGTGATCGTCAATTCAAAGCCATCGCGGGTGCCGTCGCGATCCATACTGGTCAATAGCACTTCTCCAGCACCCAACGCGGCCATTTTTTGTGCCCAAGAAACCGCCTCGATACCGGTGGGTTTACGTCCGCCGTGAGTAAATAACTCATAACGCGCGCCCTTACCCTCGGCTGAAACACGCTTCGCATCAATGGCCACTACGATGCACTGGGATCCAAAGCGCGCCGCTGCTTCTGCGACCAGTTCCGGGCGGTGAATTGCCGCAGTATTAATACTGACTTTGTCAGCACCCGCGTTCAGCATGGTGCGAATGTCTTGCAGCGAGCGGATGCCGCCACCGACGGTGAGCGGAATAAACACCTCCCGCGCAATCTGCTCCACTATATGCACGGTCGTATCACGTTCTTCGTGGCTGGCGGTGATATCCAGAAAAGTAATCTCGTCTGCGCCGGCTTCGTTATAGCGGCGGGCGACTTCTACCGGGTCCCCGGCATCGCGAATGCCGATGAAATTGACGCCCTTCACGACGCGACCTTGATCGACGTCAAGGCAGGGAATAATGCGTTTTGCCAATGACATCAGTCGGCACTCAAAAAGTCGTCCACCATGGCCTGCGCCGCGCCGAGATCCAGTGCCCCCTCATAGATCGCCCGCCCGGTGATAGCGCCGCAGATCCCCGCCGACGCACAGGTCATCAACTGCCTGACATCCTCGAGGTTGCTGATCCCCCCCGATGCGATGACCGGGAGTCCCGCGTATCTCGCCAGTGCTACGGTTGCCTCAACGTTAACGCCTTGCATCATGCCGTCCCGGTCAATATCGGTATACACAACAGCGTGAACGCCAGCGTCCGCGAAGCGCTTTGCAAGATCAGTGGCCTCTATTTCACTTTCAATGGCCCAGCCTTCGACGGCAACACGCCCACCGCGCGCATCAATACCGACAATAATGTGGTCGGGAAAAGCCGCGCAGGCCTCACGCACAAACGCCGGATTATTGGCCGCCATCGTACCGATGATGACGTAACGCACCCCTGCCTCTAGATAGCGCGCAATGGTCTCAAGGTTGCGGATTCCGCCGCCGATTTGAATTGGCAAATCAGGCAATACCCGGGAAATCGATTCGATAACCCCGGCGTTGACTGGCTTTCCCGCAAAGGCGCCGTCGAGGTCGACCATGTGCAATCGGCGCGCTCCTTCGGCAAACCAGCGCTGTGCCATTGCAACGGGATCATCGGAGAACACTGTGCTGTCTGCCATATCTCCCTGACGCAACCTCACGCACTGCCCGCCCTTGAGGTCGATAGCCGGTATTACGAGCATGTCCCATCCCATGTCAGAAAGTTGTTGAGCAACTGTAGCCCTGCCTGGTGGCTCTTTTCCGGGTGAAACTGTGTCGCAAAAAGATTATCTCTGGCAATCGCTGCGCAACCATTCAAGCCATACTCGAAGTGTGCGGCCACGGCGTTGGAATCATTAGGTACCACGTGATAGCTGTGAACAAAGTAGAACCGGGCACCGGACTCGATGCCCTGCCACAGCGGGTGGGTTTTGGTGGGCAAGACCCGATTCCAACCCATGTGAGGCACCTTGAGCCGCTCACCCGCGGCATCCCGATGATGCTCACCAAAAAAGGCTACCCGACCCGGTATGGTATCGAGGCAGTCGACACCCCCATTCTCCTCGGAATAGGTCATCAACGCCTGCATGCCCACACAAATCGCCAACACCGGTTTCTTGTCTACTCTGAGCGCCTGATCGAGTAGCTGATCACAGCCGAGATCGCGAATCGCAGCCAAGCAGTCGCGGATAGCCCCCACCCCCGGGAAAATCACCCGGTCGGCGGCGCGGATGGCGTCGTGGTCATGGCCGACAATCACCTCTTTGGCGCCGACGTGCTCCATGGCACTGGCAACCGAGTGCAAATTCCCCATGCCGTAATCGATCACGGCAACCCGTTGGGTCACGAGCTACAACACCCCTTTAGTAGAGGGACTGACACCCTGAAGATCGGCATCACGTGCCACAGCCATACGTATTGCCCGCCCGAAGGCTTTAAAAATCGTCTCCGCCTGGTGATGCGCATTGTGGCCGCGAAGGTTATCGATATGTAGCGTCACCTTGGCGTGATTCACAAACCCTTGAAAAAACTCGACGAATAAGTCGACGTCGAACTCGCCGACTTTGGCACGGGTAAAAGGCACGTGGAACTCAAGTCCGGGTCGGCCGCTGCAGTCAATCACCACCCGTGAGAGTGCCTCATCGAGCGGCACATAGGCGTGGCCGTAACGCACAATCCCGCGCTTGTCACCGATCGCCTCGTGAAACGCTTGCCCGAGCGTGATGCCGATGTCTTCTACAGTGTGGTGCGCATCAATGTGCAAATCGCCTTTGGCAACGATATCGAGATCTACCTGGCCATGACGCGCAATCTGATCGAGCATGTGCTCCAGAAAAGGTAGCCCGGTATCGAGCGCGCACTGGCCTGTACCGTCAAGGCACAGCGTGGCAGTAATTTGGGTCTCGAGCGTGTCGCGGCTAATCGTCGCAGAACGAACGCCTCTCTCCTGATGGCTCATGCTATTTCTCCAGGGCCGCGGCGATTCCCCGCGTCGAGCGGTACACTAGAGCCGCGATTGTATAGAAAGAGCCCCGTTACTTCATTGCGAAGCTTTACCACTTCATGACCGCCCAAGACTCCATTGCCGAGCCACTCCTTGGCTGGTTTGACCAACACGGCCGCAAAGACCTGCCCTGGCAACAAGACAGAACGCCCTACCGTGTATGGGTCTCGGAAATTATGCTTCAGCAGACACAGGTCTCCACGGTCATCCCCTTTTACCAGCGTTTCATCGAGGCTTTCCCCACAGTGGCGGATCTGGCGGCCGCATCGGAGGACGCGGTATTACACCTGTGGACCGGGCTGGGTTATTACGCACGCGCCCGCAATTTGCATCGGTGCGCCCAACAGATCCGCGTAGAACACGATGGTCAATTTCCGGCGGAAATCGATGCCCTGATAGCGCTGCCCGGTATCGGCCGATCTACGGCAGGGGCCATTCTGTCTCTGGCGATGGGAGGGCGAGCACCGATTTTGGATGGCAATGTAAAACGCGTACTCGCCCGATACCACACGGTTGAAGGGTGGCCCGGGCGCAGCGCAGTCAGCGACCGCCTGTGGTCACTCGCCGAGCAGCACACCCCAACAGCACGGGTCGCGGACTATACTCAGGCCATCATGGATCTGGGTGCTACCTGCTGCAAACGCACACGGCCCGCGTGCAGCGATTGCCCCCTCAGCGGCGGCTGCAAGGCCGCACAAACGGGTCAGCAAGATGCTCACCCGGGGAAGAAGCCCCCCAAAGCGCTGCCTATCAGACGCAAGTGGTTCTCGGTTGTCACCAGCGGATGCGGTAAGGTGCTTCTGCAGAAACGGTCGGCAAAGGGTATTTGGGGGGGGCTTTGGGCGCCACCAGAGTTCTCTAGCCAAGCAGACGCCGCGTCATGGATGGTCCGCCAGCTCGATATCGCGGAAGGTGAGTGGTACCCGGACGCACCTTTTCAGCACACCTTTACCCATTTCAGGCTGGAAGCGCTGCCATTGCGCGCGAAATTATCGGCAAACCATGGGGACGCATCGGGCGTAATAACTGACGCTGGGGACCTTCGGTGGTTCAGTTTGCTCCCGCCGCCGTCTGTTGGACTGCCCGCACCCATCGTCAGGCTGCTTGAGCGGCTGGGCAAGGAATACAAATCAAGGAGTGAGTGATGGCGAGGACGGTGAAATGCCGCCGCTACGGTGAAGAACTCGAGGGGCTTGAGCGGCCGCCGCTGCCAGGCTCCAAAGGGCAGGACATTTTCGACCATGTTTCGAAAAAAGCCTGGCTTGAGTGGCAAGGCCATCAAACGATGCTGATCAATGAGAAACATTTGAGCCTGATGGATCCTGAGGCGAGAAAATATCTCATGGGAGAGATGGAAAAATTCTTTGCTGGAGAGGATTTTGATCAGGCCGAAGGCTACGTCCCTCCCAGTAGCTAACGCCGTTATGTACGACAAGCCCTCTCTTTCCTGCACGCGCGCAACTCGCCGCACGACCAATCACCCGACAGGCACCGGGTTATGAGAATGAACCCTTGGATCCTCACCGCTGTCATCTGCCTATCGGTCACGGCGGCATTATCTGGGATTAAGTTTTTCCAGATTTCCAAGGCGCTGGCGTTTATGGAGAGTTTCCCGCCACCCTCCGAATCTATCACCGTAGCAAACGCCCGCGCCGACACCTGGGAACCGACACGTCTGCTCAGCGGCACCGTGCGCTCCCCTGAGCACCTCGTCATTTCTGCGGAGATGGCGGGTCGCGTCGTAGAACTGCCTTACCGCAGTGGCGACGTCGTCCCTGAAGGGGAACCAATATTGGTTTTATTCGATGACGATCTCGAGGCGCAGCGGGCCGCACTGGAGGCAGACCTGTCCCTTGTGGACACGCAACTCAAGCGCAATCGCACCCTTGAGGCAGATGCGCTGATCTCACAGGATCAGCTCGATACCCTGACAGCGAGGGGCCTCTCATTGAGGGCACAGATTGCGGTACTCGACGCGAGGCTTAGCCGGATGACAGTGCGCGCACCGTTTACCGGCTCCCTCGGTATTTATCCCCAGCGTCTTGGCGATCTGATGCGGTTCGGTGAGGTATTAACGACGCTCACAGGGTTAAGTCCCCTGCGTTGGATCGATTTTAAGGTTCCCCAGGGATTGGCAGAACTTCGCGTGGGCGACGACGTGCAAATTCGAAACATCGCGGGCATTGTGGTTGGCACTGCGAGTGTGATCGCTGTGTCAGATGCCTTTTCCGAGGGCACGCGCACTTACGATGTGCGCGCACAAATAGAGGCGGCTGCGCTCAAGCATGGCGCCTTGGTACAGGTCGCCATCGCAACGGGGCCCAGTGAAAACCTGATGTCAGTGCCAGCGCGGAGCGTACGCTGGGACCCCGAGGGTGCGCACACCTTTGTCGTCGAGGAATCCAATACCGGTGACCCCTTGCCCTACCGCGCTGGGTTGAGACGCGTCGAGGTGCGCGGTGAAAAAAACAATCGTTTTTTCATTCGCGGTGACTTGCAAGCGGGAGATCAGATAGCCGATCAGGGCGCCTTTAAGCTGACAGACGGCGTTCTCGTCAGTATCCAATCAACGGCCGCTGAAAGGTGACGGACCTGACACAACGTCCTCGCTGGACCGATATTTTTATCCAGCGCCCGGTGGTCGCCATTGTCCTTTGCATCGGGCTACTACTGGTGGGTTTCCGCTCCGCGATGAATCTGCCAGTCATTTCGTTTCCGGTGATCGAGAGCTCCTCTATCGCCATTGTCACCGCCTATCCCGGCGCCAGCGCAGAGACCGTTCAGGGCTTCGTCACTGAGCCCATTGAGCGGGTCGCCAGTAGCGTACCGGGACTGGATTTTGTCGAGTCTGTAACCACTGCTGGTGCCAGTACCGTCACATTGTGGCTGCAGCTCAATCAGGATACGACCAAGGTGCTCGCCGAACTGTCCACCCGACTGAGTCAAATTCGCTTTGAGCTCCCGGAGGGCACCGAGGACCCCGCCATTGAAATTAGTCGCGCCGACACCCCGTATGCCAGTTTTTATCTCGGGGTATTGATCCCGCCAACCCGCACTTACGCCGAGGTCAGCGACATCATCCAACGAGAGATCTTGCCCCGCCTCTCGGCCATCCCGGATGTGCAAAGAGCGATGAATTATGGGCTGCCCCAGGCAATGCGCATTTGGCTCAACCCCTGGCGCATGAGCGCATTAAATGTCGATGCCGACGATATCTACGCGACACTCCGGCGCAATAATGTGATCGGCACCTTTGGGCAGGCAGAGAGCGCTTCTCAACGCATCAATCTGCAGACCAACAGTGAAGCCAAGTCCCCTGAAGATTTTGCCAACATGCTGATCCGGCAAGAGGGCGGCGTGGAGATCCGTCTCGGTGATGTCGCCGACGTGGAAGTAGGAACGATGGAGATTTCCCGCATCGCGCGCTACAACCAGGATCGAGTCGTGTTCATCCCGGTTTACCCCGAACCGGGCACCAGCGAAATCGAAGTCGGAGACCGCGTTTACGAGGCGGTCGCGCAAATCAACGCCAGTTTACCTGCCGACTTGGAGTTAACCATTCCCTTCGACAACTCGCGCTACATGCGTGAGGCCGTCGCGGAAATATTCCTGACGCTCGGCGAGACGGTCTTTTTAGTAGGGCTCGTGGTGGTGGCATTAATGGGATCGATTCGCAGCGCTTTGGTGCCGCTGCTCACGATTCCGATCTCAATACTCGGGGCCACCGCGGCCATGTCACTGATGGGCTTTTCATTAAACTTGCTGACGATTCTCGCTGTGGTGCTGTCCGTAGGCCTTGTGGTGGACGACGCGATTGTGGTGGTAGAGAACGTCGCGCGGCATCTGCGTGAGGGTATGTCTCGGCGCCAGGCAGCGCTGGCCTCTTCTCGCCGACTGCTCTCACCGATCATCGCCATGACCATTACATTGGGGGTTGTCTATGCCCCTATCGGCTTCTTGTCGGGTTTATCCGGGGTGTTGTTTCGCGAATTTGCCTTCACTCTCGCCGTGGCCGTCCTCATCTCGGGATTCGTCGCGATGACACTTTCTCCCATCATGAGTGCATGGGTTTGCCCGGACAAAGGCCACGAAACCCGAATGAGTTTGTGGGTAAACCGTCGGTTTGAGATCACCGCCGCTCTTTACGGGAAATTAGTCGACTTTTCTCTGCGCTGGCGCCACCAATTGATCATTGCTGGACTGTTCTTCACGCTACTGATCCCACCGCTGTATCTTTTTTCGCTCAAGGAACTGGCGCCGGTAGAGGATCAAAGCGCCATCAATCTGGTAGTGGACGCAGCGCCGGAATCCGCGATTGAAGAAACCCTACAGGGCTTCGAGGATGCGGTAACGGTATTGCTGAAGCGCCCCGAAACCACCTACATATGGCAAGCAATGGCTCCGTCGGGTGGTTACGGCGGGCACGAATTTGTCTCGCCGGACCAACGAGAAAAAAGCACGCAAAAAATGCTGCCGGAAATCCGTAACGATCTGGCTCAGGTTCCCTCGGTGCGCGCCTTTCCAGCGACAACGCCAGCACTTCCCACGGCAGGCCAGTTTGACGTGGAAGTTGTGGTGACATCATCTGACTCCGCGGAAGAGATGCGGCCGTATGCCCTGGCGATGGTTGAGGAGGCGCAGCAATCCGGATTGTTTCTGTACTTTGATACCAGCCTGCGGTTAGACCTGCTCTCGGTGGAGTACCGGTTGGATAAAGACCGTCTCGCTGATCTGGGCATGACGCTGGATGACGTGACGTCTCAGATGGGCTTGTTCGTGTCTGAGGGATACGTCACACGCTACGACGAGCGTGGTCGCGCGTATCGCGTTATTCCAATGCTGAAACGCGAATTCAAAGCCTCACCCGAAGCCCTGCTCGATACGCCGATAACACTGCCCTCGGGTGGACAAGTGCCCTTCGGGACATTCGCCACGCTGGAGCGCCACACTGAACCGCGTGCACTGACAAGATTCCAACAAAAAAACAGCTTTAAGCTCTTCGGCGGCATTATTCCCGGCTACACCAAGGAACAAGCGCTCAGCCGCATTGAGGCTGTGGCCGAACAGGTATTACCCAACGGTTACGTGCTGGATTACACCGGAGAATCCCGTGAAATTCGGCGAGAGGGAAACACCATGGTAGGTGTGCTGGGCGCCTCTCTCATTATGGTTTTCCTGGTGCTGGCGCTCCAATTCGACAGCTTTCGCGACCCGCTGATTATTTTGCTGGGATCCGCGCCATTGGCGCTGTTTGCCGCGATGGTGATTACCTTTACGGGCTTTACCACGATCAATATCTACTCTCAGGTAGGGTTGATTACGCTGGTTGGATTGATCTCCAAAAACGCGATCCTGATTGTGGAATTTGCCAATCAGGCACAAGTTGAGGGCCTCAGTAAGCTCGACGCCATCCGCGCAGCGTCCATGAGCCGGCTAAGGCCGGTGTTGATGACCACTGGAGCGACAGTGCTGGGCCACTTTCCGCTGGTGCTGGTGGAGGGCGCGGGGGC
>JAYNYK010000055.1:0-17733 GCA_038102985.1 Halieaceae bacterium | reverse complement strand
TCGTAGTCGACCATGATTTTGGACTCGTGCAAATCCTCGGGGTTTCTCCCCCCCATCAAGATATAGGCCGTATCAGCTCTATTGGGCGGCGGCACCATGACATGGGCAATATTGAATTCCGGTTCCAACGAACGCATCGTCGCCTGTATCTGGGTGGGGGTTGCAGGGACGCCGCCCGCCTCTACTTGATACTTCTCCGGATAAAACCACTGCATCAGGAGACGGCTTTCCGCAGCAATGCTTCCGGAAGTCACCTGAAAAACGATGAATAGACCTAGGATAAAGGCTAACCATCGATGCACTAATTTAATCGTGCTTATCTGCACCGCTCTGCACCCCCTTCAACGACGTCGCTCCCCAGTTCTTGCACTCCAGCAAAGAATGATATGTTGAAGCTAAGATCAGACCAAAAAAAGGCAGCCATGGAAGGCTGCCTTTTTTGTCTTATCAAGCAGGAATAATTCAGTCATGTCCCGCCAGTTTTGAACGCTGACTCAGAAGTCCCAACGCAATCGGAAGCCGAATTCTCGCTCATCGCGGAGATGAATGTGCACACTCTCCACCGCAAAGTTATACGGGAATGTGTTGTCCCGGACATACTTGCTGGTGTCAGCAATGTTATTGCCGCCAGTCGGAGCGTCCTCGTCAGTCAGATTCGATACGTAGGCCTCCAGACTGATGCCATTATCCATGCGGACACCCGCTCTGAGGTTGATCTCCGTAGCAGAGGGTATCTCGGTCATGTTAGTGACCTCGTCATAATAAGAGCCTGTATAAAACAGCTCCCCTCTCGCATAGGCACCGCCCATGGGCGTATCGAAATCGTATGTGGCAATCAAGGAACCGATCCACTCGGGATATCGCGCCGCCTGCTGACCTACGCAGGATAATCCCGGGCCGAATACGTCGTTGAAGTCACCGCAATCACCATTCTCCGGGAAGTCGGAGATCTCGGCCTTGGTATATCCCAGTGCAGCCTGCAGCAAGAGGTTGTCCAAAGCACGATAGTTCATATCAATTTCGAAGCCATCGATATCACTGGAGGTGCCGTTGCCACTGAACGCCACCGTACAGGTTTCTGTATTGGGGATGCCGTCACCATCGTTGTCACCGGAACAGGTGACGTCCGCGGGAATGACACCGAAGCCCGAGTACACCTGGTCAGATCGCTCCATGTGGAAGATAGCAACGTTCATCGCCAGTCGGCCGCTGTCAGAGGAATACTTCCACCCAGCCTCATAGTTCTTCAGCGTCTCCTCCGCAAAGGTCTCACCAATTCCAGGAGTATCCGCGTTGAAGACTGCAATCTGTTCAGGCGTAGTCAGCTTGGAGGCCACCTCAGGGTTAAACCCGCCGGGCAACGTGCCCTCGCTGTAGTTCGCGTAGAGCATATGATTATCATTGAGCTCATACTTCACCACGACTCGCGGTAACGTCGACGAGAATTCAGTGGGAGACAGGTCCTTCCCTGCCGCAGCATTGACGCTGGGGTCGTTGATTTCATCTTCTTGCCGTCTGACTTCAGCGATCAACGTCAAATTGTCCGTAATTCTGAAATCTACCGAGGCAAAAATGCCTGAGGTGTCAGCCTCAATGAGCGAAAAGGCTCCGGTGGGATTGTAAATGTCGGCGAACCAGTAGCCGGGAGTGCCGCCAAACATATCTCCGAAGTATTGGTCGTAGAAACCGCCGTGCGCCTTTGATGACATCTCAACCTGTGTTGCGCCAATAGACCAATCAAAACGATCGCTGGTCCCCGACAGCCTCACCTCAAAGGTCTCATCCTCAGTGACTCTGGCATTGTAAACGTGGAATCCGAATCCACCCGCTGCATCGAAGTCATGAAACAACACGTAGTCGTCTTCGTTCTTACCGTAAGCCAGGTTCAGATTAAGAGAGTCAGTCATATCCCAAGAGACGATCGCACCGAAGCGCTCGCCATCGCCTGCCTTACCAAAACCATTGTGAGACAGATCATCGAATGAGTGATCGCCAATGGGGGCATAGCCCGGGCCGCCACCCGCACCAGCCCAGTCACCGTTGGGGCCTCGAAGCTGCCCTGTGGCTTTACTGAAGACATCGGCCGACGAGGAAGCGCCGATGCTATCGGGGATATTCACCTTGCCCTGATATACCGATTCTAATCCATTGACGAAAAAGCAGCTGAAGCTATTGATGGCTGGCGTGGGCTCCGCACAGAAGTTGTGCTCAGCCAATCCTCCCGCCACCGCATACGCACCGGGACCATCTTCGTCCTCATAAGAGGATGCTCGCAACATGATGTTTAGATTATCGGTAGGGTTAAAGTCGAGCATGATGCCGTAGGCAAGTGTCTCCTCATCCCCGAGCCGCTGACCTTCAACAAACGCGTTGTCGTAGTGACCCTCTTTGTCGGTGTAACTGAAAGTAGCTCTCACTCCGAGGTTGCTTGTTATGGGACCCTCGATGAAACCTGTTGTCGAAGACTTACTCTTCGCACCGTAATCAAGCTCAATACCTCCCTTGAACTCATCACCAGGCCTGCGTGTGATGATGTTGATTGCACCCGAGTAGGTGTTTCGACCGAACAGTGCAGACTGCGGCCCCTTGACCACCTCGATGCGCTCCACCTGAGTAATCGGCAGGCTGTGCAGGCCCGACGTCACAATCAGACCATCCACAAACACAGAACTGGTCCGCTGGAGTGGGCTGGTGGCGTCGAAGGTGACACCTCGGAATCGTGGCATCAGGACTGTACGCGCGTTTTCGTTGTTCATCGACTCGATAAATAAGCCGGGCGCGGTCTTTTGCACATCAACGATATTTTTAAAGGCGCCTGCTTGGATATCAGCCGCGCTAATCGCTGTGATCGCGATCGGGGTCTCAGAGAGCGATTCCTCTCGCTTTCTCGCAGTTACCATCACTTCCTCAAGCATGGCCCCCTCTTCTTGTGCATAGGCCAGCGACGTATGCGCGGTCGCTGCAACTGCAAAACTGACCGCCAAAGCTATCGGATTATTTTTTATGACGTGCATTGGTGACTCTCCTCTTTGTTGGTGGCGAAAAGGCCGAGCTGTTTTGCCTTAAACGCTCTTAGTTATATCTTTAATACTTTTGATAGCCGCTTGCATCCTTTTTGTCAAGCCTGAGCAGAGGGGAAAGTGAAGGGGTTGGAAAGGGGTTGGCAGTGAAATTGTCTTCGGCGGGTCGAGTTGGGAGGCAGGTAACGCCGCCCGGAATTGGCCGGGAGGAACCCGCTCAATCATAAAAATGCTAACAACCTCAGGGCTTTCAACCGAAGCGTAACGTTTATCGGATGCGCTCTGCGCTGGCAGCGCAAGCGCTACACCCGCCTAGCTTGATCAGCGAGGCCTGCCAAGCGGCTATTGACTGGTATCCCAAGCGCTGGGCCACTTTTCCTCGAGGGAGGAGAGGTGTTTAAACAACGCACGGATCCGCGCCGACTGACGCAAATCCTTGTGGTGTAGCAACCAGGTATGGCCCCAGTGAGCAGACGGAACATTGGGCAAAAGCATCAAATCGGAGTACTGTCTCGCCAGAAAACAGGGCAGCGCTGCAACACCCAATTTGTTAGTCACCGCCACCGTGCGCGGCGTAATACCGTCAATAAGATGCCGGCTCTTAAGGCCTAACGAATCGGGATTGGGTAAGTCACCCAAAGAGAGAGCGCGGCCCGAGGCACGGATACAGGTGAGCTCGCGAAGACCCCGTGATGCGGCACTCAGCAGCTCGCGATGAACGTAATAACCCATCGAGATACGGCCCAGTTTGATGCCAACAATATCCTTGGGCGGGCGCTTGTGTTTGGGGATGCCCCTGACGGCAATATCGGCTTCGCGCCGCGCCAGATCGACTGGATCATCGCTGACCGTAATGTCGAGCTCAATGCGGGGATATTTGATCGCGAACTCCGCAACAGCCTCGGCAATGTGAGTCACAGGCACGGCCGGCAACGACAGCTTGATGCGCCCCCTCAGTTCAGAATCTTTGCCAGACACCTGCCGCTCGGCCTCGGTCAGCATCTCCTCTACCTCACGCGCGACGGGGAGCAATTGCTCAGCAAACGGAGTGGCCCTAAAGCCATCAGGCGTCCGGTCAAACAGGCGCGCCCCGACCTGTTGCTCGAGGGATTCCAGTCGGCGCATGACCGTCGTGTTACTTACGTTTAGCGTGGTAGCGGCTTTGCGGGTGGATCCCGCACGGTGAAGGGCCAGCAGCACCTTCAAATCATCCCAGTTCATGGCGTTCTCCCGTTGAGGGAGGCTGCTGGCCACTGCAATCAGGAAACCAGCTTGTCCCCGTTTTTGTCCTTCAGTACCACGCGTTCATCAGATTCGCCATCACCTGAACACTGCAGCAGGATCGACGAGTCACCCTCGGGCGTCACCTTCAGTTTGAGTGTCTCGACGCCGCGATAGGATTTGGTGCCATACATTCTGACCCGCGTCCCCTCGCCATACATTGCCTTGAGCTCGGATTTGCAGATCGCCAGTTGCTCCGCAGTGTCTGCACTTACCTCAATGGCATTCGCCATTAGTGACACGGTGATAACCGCCATCACTCGCCCAGATAAACCAACCATTTTCATAACGGACCTCCATAGTGGGTGAGAAGCAAAACGCTTCGGCGGCACTATACGGAGTTCATTAATGCAACGGTTGTAACTATTACAATATCATCATGGTTCGTTTTTGCAACAGCGGGGCTCTTATTTTGGCGCCCCCTTTTTTAAGGTGATGGGTTGAGCTCGATCCAGCAATGAAGCAGGATCAAACACCGTCCTCCCGAGGTTCCTATGCGCCTGTTTTCCACCGTTTTCTCCCAGCCATCATTGGCAGTGCTCATCACGACCGCGCTGGCATTGACTCCGGCATGCGGAGGCGGCGGTGGCTCAGCCAGCACGCCACCGCCACCCGATCAAGAGAGTGGAACTGCGCCGCCAGTCACCCCCGACTTCACTGAGGTCGATGCCGCTTTTGAAACCTTTATCGAAGAAAGTGCGGTATTCGACGGCGTCAGCTATGTCGTCGTGGATGCGCAAGAAGCGCTCCACACTGCAACCTTTGGTGACCACAGCGTAGATACCGTCGTCTTACTCGCCTCCACCAGCAAGGTGCCCGCTGTCATGACCATGCTCGCACTGGAGGAGGACACCAAAGCGACTTTCGATATGGATCAAGCCATCGGTGAAGTGCTGCCTTTCGATGGCGTGTACGCAGACCGGACACCGGCGCAATTGGTGAGCAACACGTCGGGCATTCCAGGGCTCCGGCAACTCGCTCTGTATGGCCCGCATTTATGTCAATTCAGCTTTGATACATCAGTAATATTTGAAGACTGTGGAGAAATCTTGCTGAGCGTGCCATTGCCTGACAGCCATGATGCGGGGTCTATTTTTGATTACGGCGGCAGTCAGTGGCAATTGGCAGGAGTGACCGCTGCCGTCGCCGCAAACGCCACCTGGAATCAACTGGTCGAGGCGTATCTGGCCACCCCCTGCCAGTTAGAGGTGTTTACTTTCGGCAATATGTGGGAGGACATCACGCAGTGGGACGGGACCGTGGCCAGCCTGCTCGGACAATCCAATCCCAACATCGAGGGCGGTGCCATCACCAACCTTGCCGATTATGCAAAGCTACTTCAGGTGCATTTAAATGGTGGCTTTTGCGGGGAGGCCCGCGTGCTCAGCGAGAATGCCCTCGCGGAAATGCGGGCGGATCGCGGCGGCGCGGTTGATACCAACCCGACTCCCTACGGCATGGGCTGGTGGATCAGCGCCGATACTCCCGGCGTGTACGATGATCCGGGCGCCTTCGGCTCAATAAGCTTTATCGACACCGAGCGCGGTTTCGCGGGTTATGTCGCTATCGATGATTACACTCGAGTAGACGCTGATGCACCCGTCAAGCTGGTTCGCCAAAAAATCATCCCGCTACTTCAAAATGCCTTTGACGCGGTCGCTGAATAAACCGACTATTGGGGCGGTCTCACAATAAAAAAGAAACGCCTTAAAACATGCCTTATCCAGCACAAACCGCACAGTCGAGAGACGCAGCTGAAATCCCGGTAAACGAGATCGATGTTAGCGACGCGACGCTCTATCAACAGGATACTTGGCGACCTTACTTTGCCCGCCTGCGAGCTGAGGATCCTGTGCATTGGAGTGAAAATGCGCTGTTTGGTGGTTTCTGGTCAGTGACGCGGTTCAAGGACATCACGGCGGTAGACGGCAATCACGAGGCTTTCTCGTCGGAACCCGCTATTACCATTGGCGACTACGGCGACGATCTGCCGGTAAGACAGTTCATTGCCATGGACCCTCCGATTCATGATGTGCAGCGGGCGGCGGTACAGGGCGTAGTGGCGCCGCGCAATCTCTCGGATCTCGAGGGCCTCATTCGACAACGGGTAGCCGATATTCTGGACGGCCTGCCCATCGGCGAAACCTTCAACTGGGTAGATGAGGTCTCAATCAATCTCACCACACAGATGCTGGCAACCATCTTCGATTTTCCCTTTGAGGACCGCCACAAGCTCCCCTATTGGTCTGACATGGCGACATCACTGCCTGAGGCAACGGGCAGTGACGGGGATATCGACGAGCGCACGGTGGCGTTGCAGGAGTGCCTCGCTTACTTTACGACGCTTTGGCACGAGCGAAAAAACAACCCGCCCGACACCATGGATTTGATCAGCCTCTTGGCGACCAATCCCAACACGCGAGAGATGGTGGATGATCCCTTGGAGTATCTGGGCAACCTCGTGCTACTTATTGTGGGCGGTAACGACACAACGCGTAACTCGATTACCGGCGGTGTGTTGGCACTGAATCAACATCCGACCGAATATGCCAAGCTCAAAGCCAATCCGGTGCTGATTCCCAGCATGGTTTCCGAAATCATCCGCTGGCAGACGCCGCTTATGCACATGCGTCGTATCGCTACCCAAGATGTTGAACTGGGCGGAAAGACCATCCGCAAAGGGGACAAGGTGGTGATGTGGTATCTCTCGGGCAATCATGACGATACCGCCATCGAACGCCCGAATGAATTCATTATCGACCGTGCCAATCCCCGCTATCATCTATCTTTCGGTTTCGGTATTCACCGCTGCATGGGTAACCGTCTGGGGGAGATGCAATTGCGCATTCTGTGGGAGGAAATCCTCAAGCGCTTCTCGCAAGTCGAGGTCGTCGGAGAACCTGAGCGCGTGCTCTCCAACTTTGTGCGCGGCTACTCTGCGCTGCCAGTCCGGCTTCACGGCTTAAGCTGAGATAAAGGCTGACCACCCGGTAGCGCCGGACAAAAACGCTCCAGCCATGCGGCCCTGCAGACCCTCACTACACTGATAATAAGAATGTGACCGGGCCGTCGTTGACTAATGCCACCTGCATGTCGGCGCCAAATTGGCCCGTCTCGACACGGAGGTTGTCCATAGCTAATGCCTCAGCAAGGCCCTCACAGTAGTGCGCGGCTTGCTCCGGCGGTGCCGCGGTCGAGAAGCTGGGGCGGTTGCCGGAAGTTGTGTCGGCTGCCAGCGTAAATTGCGAAACCAGCAAAACGGCGCCTCCCGCCTGTTGCACATTGAGGTTCATCTTGCCCGCTTCATCAGGGAATATCCGGTAGCTCAATATCCGCTGCGCCATGCGCGATACCGACTGGTCCGTATCACCCGGCTCTACCCCCACAAAGACAAGTAAGCCGCGCTCGATTTCTCCAACGACTTCTTGCTCAACCGCTACCGATGCGTGCCTCACCCGCTGCAATAAACATTTCATGATCGGAAGACCCTCGCCCCTCGGCACTGACGGGGATTACTCAGATTACGTCGCGGACATACCATGGCGCGACGCAATGCCCTTGAGCAGCCCGTGGCAAGCATCGGTCAACATGTCGAAAACCTGCTCAAAGCCAGCCTCACCGCCATAATAAGGGTCAGGCACCTCGTCACCCCATCCTGTTGTCCAATCAAGCATTAAGGACAATCGATGCTCTTCTTCCTCAGGACACGAGGCCCTGAGCAAGCGCAGATTGTCAGTGTCCATCGCCAGAATGTAATCGAACTGTGTGAAATCGCTCGTGTTCACCTGCCGAGCCCGCAGATCGCCCATCTCAATACCACGTTGCAAAGCGGTTGCCGTGGCTCTAGCGTCGGGCGGGCTGCCGATGTGGTAGCCATGGGTTCCCGCGGAGTCAATCACAACCTGATCCGACAATCCCGCCGCCGCCAACTGCTGGCGAAACACCCCATGCGCCGTTGGAGAACGGCAGATATTGCCCATACAGACAAACAGTACGGAGGCTTTCATGACCCGGGAAACTCGAGGGTCAGATGGTGTGACACCGCCGCTTGAATAGCGGCAATGCGCTCACGGGCCGCAGTCGCCTCATAGGGCTCCGCCACGCCCACTCCCCAAACTGGGCGGGGCCATGCCGCGTCTGCTGAAGAGCGTGCAACGTGGTGAATATGCAACTGTGATACCTGATTGCCCAATGCCGCAATGTTGAGCTTTTGCGCCTCAAGAACAGTCCTCATCACTTTGCCAAGGGTCATGGACTCTTGCCACAGGGTGCGCTGATCTTCCTCATTGAGGTCAAAGGGTTCCGTGATGTCGGGCCGCTCTGGTACCAATATCAACCAAGGGTATCGACAGTCGTTCATCAGTAAAATGCGACTCAGAGGCGTCTTTCCTATGAGGAAGGTGTCGGCCTCCAGTTGGGGATCAAGCTCAAACATCGACCGTCGTCAAAGCACTATTACTCATTGGCCCCATCCTTCTCCAATTGATGGGACTGTTGGGCACCCTCCTCCAGAAAAGCGTCGCCCCGCGCTATCCATCGACTGGCTACCATGGAGAAACGCATAAGTTGCTCCGCCACCGCAGCATCCAGTTGGGTGACGGCGGTATCACCGAGCTCGCTTCGTACGGTGTCGATCAGATCGCTTTCAAAGCCCGATCCTGTCCACTCAAAGTGGGGGTCACTCACGAACCGCGACGGCACGTTAGCGGCGATCGCGGCATCAAATTTCCCAGCCGCTGCCACAGACGACCGCGTTAAATTGTTCACAAACGGGGCGTATTGCAACGGTTCATTGCCGGCATGGTCCGCTACTGCCTTCAGCAGTGGCGCTGACCAGTCACCCGTCGTCAGTGCCGCCTGCAGCCGCTGATACTGATAGGACTCGATCACCCCATGACGGTTAGAGACCAGCTGAACCAGTTCTGGTGTTTTACCCTGCACGACCGACCAAAGCGCCTCCAAAGTACCTACCCCTGGCAAAGGGATGGCGTGATACGGCTGAGTGAGATCACCCACGTAGTGCAATCCCCACCCCAGAAAGCGCCATCCCCAATAGGGGTGACCCGTGCGAAAAGCCATATCGGCCAACTCTCCGAAGAGGGCAATTCGCCAAAGTGGAAAGGTTCGGAGTAAATCAGGCTGAGCCAGCCGGGCGAGCCAATCAAGATGATAAAAACCCATATGAAAGGGCGCTTGGGAGCCGTAGTCGAGGTTGGGATTACCGAAGGGTTGCAAACCAAAACCGTATGCCTTCCCGAAGGAGGTGCCGTTGTCCTCGAACAGACCAATATCCATCCCCAGATCTGGTTCATCGCTGGCGGTCGCCAGGACTTCCGCAATCGCTACCGCCTCCCCTTCTTCTAAAGCCCAGTAACGCGACGCCTGCTGAGCAGTCCCGCCGCGTAAAAAACTGAGGGAAGACCAAGGCAAGGCATTTACCATCGGCTTGGGTCGCTCCGGCGAAGGGCCCACATAGAGGCGATAAGAGAGCCTCGGATTCACGCGCAGAGCGGACAGAAAACGTGCGGTAACGGGCGCCGCATTGTTTTGCCACAACAGCGCCTCAGGGGTCGGCGGATAGTGCTCGATGTTGCCGATGGCCCATCGCTCCACATTCTCTAACGTCTGGGCAATCGCTTGCTGCTCCGCCGTCAGAAATTGCGTTAATGATTCTGCTGGCACGCTACTGGCGACGAGAGCGGGTTGCTGTCTCAACAGGGGCCACACCAAGTTGGCATGGTCGGACCATCCCCAGGCAGAGGCCGTCACTAACAGTAAGAAGCCAGCGCACCAGCGACTGCGTGACCTAGTCGGGGTTTTAATCGGCGTTTCCATAACTTGAGGCTGACATGTTTATCGCTACAGATTCAAGAACTACCCGCAGGGATCACGAGGGTAGCGCTGCTGATGAGCACTGCAAGCGGGGCGACCTCATGTCACCTAGGTACCGTTGCCTGAGGTATTCACCCTCCAGCTACGCATTGGTAATCCACAGCGTCTGATAGGGGTCAAGCTGCCATTCTGACAGACTCTCCTCAATCAGATGGTCCGTCAACAATTCCCGCCAGCGCTGATTAACCAATAAATTGAGACTGCCGAGAGACAACGTTTGCGCTTCATGGGAGACGTTATAAATACAAAAGAGACTCTGTCTGCGGTCCAGCGACTGACGCCAGAACCCAAACAGCTTGTCTCCAAGGTGCAGCGTAAATTGCGTGGCGTTGGGGTGAAAGGCGGGCTGCTGCTGCCTCACCAGAATCAAATGTTTCAACGCATTAAAAACCTGTTGATGTTCCGATGATGCGTCCTTCAGGGCCGCCATCAAATTTTTCAGGTGCCACTGATGACGATTAATAGATCGGTTCTGGCTGGTGTGCTCGAGCCGCTCTATATCGTTGCGCGTGCCCAGCAAGGAATGAAGATAAAAAGCCGGGACCCCCTCCAGGCCCAACATAATGGCGTGAGCACAAAGGAACCGCTGCAAGCCCCATTGGTCGCACCCCTCGATCGTCCCCTGCAATGCATCAAATAGCGCAATGTTGATCTCATAGGGCTTGGCGGACTCTCCATCTGCCTCGCGCCAAGAAATACGACCACCAAAGCGCTCCATAGCAGCCAGTAAAGTATCAACTTCATCCTGTGCCAAGAGACCCTCAACGGGCCGCAATCCGATACCGTCGTGGGAAGCAATAAAGTTGAAGTAAAACGTACCATCCTGCGCAGGCGGCATACTCATCATCCACGTGGAAAGATGGCGACTGTTACCCGTGACCAGCGCGTGAACCAAAAGCGGCGGCAAGGAAAAGTTATAGATACCGTGGGCTTCGTTGGCATTGCCGAAGTAAGACAAATTCTCCCGATTGGGAACATTGGTCTCCGTGATCACTATTGCATCAGGTTGGGCGCTTTCGATGATCAAACGAAAGAGACGAATGAGTTCATGGGTTTGAGGCAGGTTGATGCAGGGAGTGCCACTTTGCTTCCACAAAAAGGCCACTGCATCCATACGAAAAACCCGCACACCGGCGTCGAGCAAGGCTCTAATGATGGCGACAAATTCGGCCACTACGGCAGGATTAGCAAAATTGAAATCCACCTGGTCCGGGCTGAATGTGCACCACACCGACTGCTCACCCTGCTCCGTCATCATAGGTGTCAATAGTGGAGAAGTGCGGGGTCTGACAACCTTTGATGCGTCGAAGTCTTCGTTGGGAACAAAAAAATAATCGCTGCCAGGATCGAGACCCTGACGAAAATTTTCAAACCAAGCCGACCGGCTGGAGCAATGGTTCAACACCAGATCAGCCATCAATCGATAATCGATGCCCAGACGGGTGATGTCCTCCCAGCTACCCAGCGCTTCGTTCACGCTGGAGTAGTCCAGCACCGAAAAGCCATCATCAGAGGTCCACGGATGAAAAGGCAACACATGCACCCATGAAACGGTAGTGCCCAGCTCCCGAGTCAAAAATCCGTGCAGGGTTTTCAGCGGTGGCTCAGCCGCATCAGTTATCGAGTCACCATAGGTGATCAACGCGATATCAGCCTCGCTCCAGAGATTACGATGCGGCTCCGGGGGCAGCTGATCTGGTCTCAGCCGTGCGGCTTCGAGCAGGGCATCACCCCATTTTTTTAAGTCTGAACCGCGGTGGCTATCGCCGTAGATTGCCTCGAGGTGTTTCTGCAGCCGTTGCTCGACTGAGTGGGTCATGCACTTGCGGATTGGGGCACTGCACAGCCAGGAGCAAACTCCGCGTGATCGGCCTCTACCGCCTCGACCAGTTCATCAAAAATCGTTGGGATCGCACTGAACACGCGATTCCAGGTGGGAATAAATGGCGCCTCTGTGGAGCGTTCCAGAAACTGGTTACCCGCCGCCAGCAGATTCTCAGCGAAAAGCTCGATCGCCTCCTCTTCCCTGTGAATGTCAAAGGTCAGCCCATTCATGATGGCGTCGTTACGATAGGTCTCTATGAGATCCAATGCCATGCGGTAATAGGTGGCCTTCAGGGTACGAAACGTCTCCGCGCTGAACACCGTGCCTTGAATCGCGAGTTTTCGGTAAAGCGAACGGGCGATATCCAAAGACATGCGGGACAACCCGGCATTCTGATCAGACAGCGACAGATCCTGATGTTTGTGATCGTAATTGTCAGCAATATCCACCTGACAGATCTGCTTGTTACTGTTGCTACGGTACACCTCTGACACCACGCCAATTTCCAACCCCCAATCAGTAGGGATGCGAAGATCACCAAGCAAACGCTTTCGAAACGCAAACTCTCCAGCGAGTATGTAACGGTAACTGTCGAGGTAGTTTAAATAGGGTGATTCGCCAACGATCCGCTTCAAAGCGCGAATCATGGGCGTGACCAGAAGTCGACACACCCGCCCATTGATCTTGTTGTCTGATACCCGTGGGTAATACCCCTTGCAGAACTCGTATCCGAAAATCGGGTGCGCTACCGGATAAATCAAGCGCGCCAGCAGACCGCGATCGTAAGTCAGGATGTCGCAATCGTGCAGGGCGATCGCTTCTGCACGGCCCGTGGCTAACACGTAGCCCATGCAGTACCAAACGTTTCGACCTTTGCCGAGCTCCGTTGGTGCGAGGCCCGCCTCCTGCAGCCTTTGATCAATGGCTTTCAGACGCGGTCCATCGTTCCACAGCACACGGTGGTGCTGAGGTAACCTCGAAAAAAAAGAAAGTGCGTGCTCATATTCTGATTGGGACGCGCGATCAAGGCCTATCACAATCTGCGAGAGGTAAGGCACGGATTGCAGTTCATCAATAATCGCGGGCAGCGCCGGCGTCTGAATCTCAGAGTACAAGGAGGGCAAGATCAAACCGAGCGCCCTGCGCTCACTGAAAGCCGAGAGATCTTTCTCAAGGTCTTCGGTTGATCGCCCACCCAGATTATGCAGCGTTGTGATTGTGCCGTTTTGGTAAAAATCGGCCACTGTCTCTCTCCTCTTGCGCACGGTCCAACAAAGCTTCGATACCCTCCGCCCAGCCGGTAGGACCAAACTCGTCGCTGATCACCAGCCCCCCCGCTCGCTTCAGCGTCGGGGGTTCGTAAACCGGGGATCTCACCAGCAATGCCAGGTCCGTTACTTGCAACATTTCCACGTCATTCTCGGCGTCCCCCGCCGAGATACTGAGGGCCCCCTCAAACTCCAACCGTTCCAAACCAATTTTTTGGTGCAGCCAACTCACCGCCTCGGCTTTGCCGCCAGAGGAGAGCACGTGCACAAACCGGCCCCCCTGAACACAACGCATGTCCAGTGCCCTCACTTGCTGAGCGAAAGCGATACGGTCAGAGGGTGTACCAAGCCAAACGAGGGTCTCGCAAAAATGTCTTTCCTTGGCACGGCGAGCGCTTTCGGCATCCAGCCCGGTAATCGACATTACCTGCTTGTCCGATAAATCACACAGCGATTGGTACCGGTTCCCCCACTCCACGCTGAGGATTGCCAGCTGGCGCCGGATCACTGCCCGCGGAATGCCGAATCCGTGACACCACATGTCTGCTTCGCTGATCGAGTTCTTTGTACGATGCAAACCCCAATGGTTTGGTACCCATACGGCAGCGCCGTTCTCAACAATCATCGGGCCGTCGAGTCCAAGATCCGCAGCAATCACTCGGGTCTCGGCAACGGTTTTACTGGTGCAGGGAATCACCGGGATGCCCTGCTCATTCAGTTTTCTGAGAGTAGCCCGCGCCGCCTCAGCAGAATACGTGTGGTGATCGAGCAGCGTCCCGTCGAGGTCGGTATAGATCACGGCGGTGCTCATGCGGACACCGTCATCAGCTGCATCCGTCGAACGGAACGATCATGATCGAGTTCCCAGGTCACATCTGCGCGCTGTGGCAGTGTGGCCAACGCATGCTCGGTCAGACGCTGATAATGAAGGACAAACGCGCCGACCTCATCACGCGTCATCGTACTGTTAGGCGTGGCGCTCGCATCTTCCTCCACGGTTTCAGACAACCGTTGCTCTTGCTCCCAACGCCAATCAAACACCGTGTCGAAATCTGGTGCCTTCAAAAAAAGGAGCGCGTCGAGCGCGTCGAACAGCGCCGCATAGGCGCCCTTTAGTTGCCGGTTCACCGCCTGACGCCAATGTCCTGAAGAATCTTGCTCCGATTCGGTTTTATTCACGGGCTCGATCAAAAGGCGGTCAGGTTGAGGAGGAACGCCAACACACCACCCCTCGAGGAAAACCAGCCCCAGCGGCGCACAAACTTGGCGCCATTGCACTGAATTGGTGCGCTCGTCGCGCGATTTATCGAAGCCAGGCAGCGCCACTGGGCCTTCGTTTCTCGCTAGCGCCTCAAGTGTCCCTTGAAGTAAGTCGAGATCATGGGTACCCGGCACACCGCGGGTAGCCAATAGCGGGTGCACGGTGGCCGCAAGTCGCTGGCGTTCGGCACGGGTGAGATAAAAATCATCTAATGACAGCGCCGCTGCTGGGGTGCCAAAAACATCCGCTGCGATGCGGGCCATAGCGCGAGCCAGCGTGCTCTTACCGGAGCCCTGGCAACCACTGACCCCCACGAGCAAAGTCTGCTTATTTGATGCGGCTATGCTGGCAAGATGCCGTGTCACACCCTCGTACCATGCGACAAAATTCTGAGCAAAGGTCCGGGGTAACTGTTCCTCGCTGGCAAACGCGAGCAGCGCCTCATTAACGCTCACCGTATTTTTCTCGCTTTCAAGCATGAAACGGTTGCCTGAATCGGAGCGATTGTTGATAAAAAGATGTGAGTGCACACATCATAAACCCCCAAAATTGTCTTGTTATATGTGCAAATATGCCGCGGTCCCGCTCGTGCGCGATGCAGCAACGCGGTGTCAGAGGCATGATATCTATTCAACTCATGCAAATACCATGCCGGTTTTGTACGGACATCTGCCTGCGGGCATTTTCGTTAAACTCGGATACGCCATAACGCAACGGTGGTGGTCAACGCACAATGTCGCAGTCACTTTCAGTCTTCATGGGTAGCGCCGCGAGAGCTGCTATTGCTGAAAATGGTTGGCGAGGCGCGCCTATCAGCACATTGATCGGCGCATCAGGCGGCCCAAAGTGGTTAATTCTCTCCGAGCTGGATCAGGTGCTGGCGACTGAGCTACTCACCCGCGCCCCACGGCCAGTCACCCTATTGGGCTCCTCGATTGGCACCTGGCGGCACGCCTGCCTCTCACAACCGGACCCTGTGGCTGCTATCAAACGGCTACAGCACGCGTACCTGCATCAGGAATACAGCAATCCCAAACCGACGCCCCATGAAGTCAGCACAGTCGCGACCCACATGCTGAGAGCAGCGCTGGGCCAACAGGGGGCGCAGCACCTTATCCAACACCCCACCCTGCGTAACGCTATTGTCACGGCGAAAGCAATCGGCGTAACCAGAGGAAAAAGCGGGTTATCACTGATCGGCGGCATGACCGCGGCTACGCTCAGCAACGCCTGGTCCAGGGATCGTCTCGAAAGGTTTTTTCAGCGGGTGATCTTCTGTCATCCCGGGCTGAGGACCACACCCTTTGCAGCGGGATTTGCTACCCAGCGAGTTGCGCTCTCCGAAGACAACCTGATTCCCGCCCTAAAGGCGAGCGGCGCTATTCCACTCTTGATGCAATGCGAGCCCCACATTACCGGTGCGGGTGAGGGCCCCTTTTGGGATGGGGGTATTATCGACTACCACTTCTCTCTGGACGCGCCACCCCCGAGTGACCTGGTGCTGTATCCGCATTTTTGTGCGCAGCTCACCCCCGGCTGGTTTGATAAAAAGCTACGCAGGCGAACCAGCTTGCCTGCGCTGAGCAATCTGATCTTGATCTGTCCCAGCGATGACTTTCTCGCGCGCTTGCCCTACGGCAAGATTCCAGATCGCAGCGACTTCCGCGCCATGTCACCTGATCAACGCGTCGCGTATTGGGAAATCTGTATCCGTGAGAGTGGACGCCTGGCCGAGGCATTTCACGCATTGCTTACCGGCAACGACCCATTAAGAAACGTTACCGCAATATAATGCTTAGTGGACCAACGCAAAAACGTATTCAGCAATAGCGAGGCAACTTGTCAGCCCAGGTGAATCGACACCCAGTAGCGATAACACCGGAAATTTGGGGTCAGTCTCTCTGCCCCAAAATACGTAATCATCGACCACTCCCTCAGCACCAATGAGCTTAGGTCGGACCCCCGAGTAATCAGGGCGTAGTTTGGCTGGATCGCAATTGGGCCAATATCGGGAGATTGCAGCGATAAAATCGGGGAGATCAGACTCGACTACAGAAAACTCAGGCTCTTCGACCCTCCGCGCATCAGGTCCGAATCTTGCAGCACCTGACAAATCGAAGGTCAGGTGAATCCCCAGCCCACCATTCGCGGGAATAGGGTAAACAAGTCGTTTAAATGGCACGTGCCCCGAGTAGGAGAAATAACTCCCTTTTAAGTAGTAGCTTTCGAAATCCGAGGCAGCCTCTGGCAGTAGCGCCAACGCGTCAAGACCAGCCGCGTTGATGGCGAGATCAGCGACAATGTGAGCACCATCTCGGAGAGCCAAAATAGCTTTTCGACCATCTTCTGCCAACGATTCGACCCGCGCTCGACGATGAACCAAGCCACCGGCCTGCTCAAAATCCAGAGACAAAGACTGCACCAATTGCTGCACATCGACGATGCCCGTAGAAGGGCTGTCCAACGCAGCTGAGCACGATAGCTCGGCAGCCTGTTTTCGCAACTCGGACGCTGACAGCCGTCGTATTGCCACGTCATTGCTCACCGCGCGCTGATAGATTTCCTCCAACCTCGCCTCTTGCCCGTCAGCCGCGACAATCCATTTCCCAATCTGCTTGTTTGGAATAGCTTTATCGGAGCAGTACTGGTAGAGAAGCTGCTTCCCCCTCAGGCACAACCTTTCCTTAAGAGAGTCTTGAACATAATAAAGGCCCGCGTGAATCACACCACTATTGCGCGCACTCGTACCAGAACCCAGACTGGATTCCTTCTCGACCAAGATAACTTGCGCCCCCCGGATCGCAAATTGTCTGGCAACAGCTATACCAACGACTCCCCCGCCAATGACCACCACCTCTGTGTTTACAGTCTCCATCGTCACTGCGCTTTGGGCTTTACCTCGTTAGGGGCATTATGGCGTGCCGGTCGTGAAAAAGAACAGAAATCGGCCCAAGGCTAAGGCGGGCAAACGTGGTGGATCGCATATTAGTCAGCCGCCCGCACCCTCTCCGCGAAGACATGGCCCTCAGGTACAAATTGTCCGGTGCCTTGCGACTACCGAGTGATGGGCTCCGATATCAAGTGCGCTTTATCAGATCGCTTATCGCATCACTGATTTCGACCTGACGCTTTTCCTGTAAAAAGTGCCCGCCCCGTGCAAAAACCTGATGGTTGAGCCCCTTGGTC
>JAYNYK010000004.1:0-64476 GCA_038102985.1 Halieaceae bacterium | reverse complement strand
GCGGTGGGTAGAGATGTGAGTGATATAAAGCACATCAGCGCCGCTGAGAACGGTGAACGAAGCGCTGTGCCCAGTTTTGGTCCGAAGATTCTGTAACGCGGGTCGGATCGTGTTGTCCAGATCGAACGTGTCGTTGAACAGATTGGCGAATACGAGGACCTCTGGTCTCAGTATGAATCGACCCTCTGCTTTTCCCACGTATCCCAAATCACACAGTGTCAGAAGGCAGCGACGAGCGACGGCAGCGTTGAGCCCTGTGCGTTTAGCCACCTCGGAGAGCGTCATGCTGGGTCTCTCTCGGGAGAAGCTGGTGAGCACGCTCAAGCCTTTGACAAGCGTGGTGAGATGTTCGCGGGACCGTTCCGCGCTCATGTTGCCCACTCGATGCGTGATGGCCTCAAATCATTCATCGGCCAGGGCCACTGCTTCTATGTCCTCCAACGCGTGTTCCAGTTGATCGACAAGGTCGTCAAAGGTGGCGATCGTTGCTTCGATGGGCGCAGTTGTGGTCATGTCGATGCCCGCTTTCTTGAGAAGTTCTATCGGGTAGTCATTCGATCCTGACTTTAGCATGGTGAGGTAGCGCGCTCTCGCGGGCTCACCTTCCTCGAGAATTTGCTTTGCCAGAGCTGTGGCCGCCACGAACGATGTCGAGTACTGGTAGACATAAAAGTTGTCACTGCGTAAAAAATGGGGGATACGACTCCATTCGATTTGGTTGAGCTCATCCGCATGAACGGCGTCGCCATAGTAGGCCGTGAACACGTCTGCGTATATTTTATTCAGCACCTCGGCTGTGAGTGCGGCACCCGCTTCCACCCTTGCATGGGCTCTTGCCTCAAAATCGGCAAATGATGCTTGCCGGTAAAAGCCGCTGCGAAATTCGTCCAAATAGGAGCTTAATAAATAAGCACGCTCACGGGCAGAGCCGGCTTCTTTTAGCATCTTTTGCATCAGGATCGCTTCGTTGGTCATCGATGCGACTTCGGCAATAAAAGTTCGATAATCACCATAGACCTGTGGCTGCGTTTTTCGCGTGAGATAGCTGTGAATCGAGTGCCCGTACTCGTGCGCCAACGTCGACACGTTGCTCAGTGTGCCTTCGTAGTTCATAGAGAGGTAAGGTTTTGATGTATAGGTACCCCAGCTATAGGCTCCACCGCGCTTGCCCCGGTTGGCCATTGCATCGACCCAGCCTTCGTCGAAGCCTTGCCAATAAACATCGATGTATTCTTGACCCAGAGGTGTCAGCGCTTCGGCAACAATCTGCTTGGCTTCCTCAAAGTCAATATTTTTGAGGGTGGGTGGAACGATGGGCGCGTAAAGGTCCCAGATTTCCAATCGCTCGACTCCCAATGCTTTTTGACGCAACCGCAAATAACGTTGCAGCGGCGCACTCCCGTTCCGCGCGGTTGTGATCAGATTGTCGAAGACTTCTCTGGGAATCGCGTTGCTGAAGGTGGCGTGATCCAGTCGCGATTCAAAGCCCCGGGCACGGGCGAAAAAGACTCTGCTCTTTACATGACCCTCGTAATTGGCTGCAAGGGTGTGGTTGAGTGCCCGGTAGCCAACGAACAGTCCTTTCCAGGCGTCTTCGCGAACGCGCCTGTCAGATGAGTGCAGCAGGGCGCCATACCGAGACGCCGTGAGTTCCACTTGATTCCCCTGCTCATCGAGGACGGCACCAAATTCCAGATCAGCGCTGTCTATTGCCGTAAACACGCTGTTGAACTTATCGAGAGGGTCCGCAGCCATTGCCAGTAATGTCTCTTCTTTTTCTGAGAGCGTGTAAGGCCGCATGCGTGCCATTTCGCTCAGGTAATGCCTGTAGATCTCCAAGCCCGGAGTGGCGGCGATAAATTGATTCAAGGTGTCTTCCGGAATCGCCAAGAGTTCGGGCGAGAAATAGGACAAGGCTTGTTGGTACTGCGAGTACAACCCTTTTGCCTCAGATAGCCGTGCAGCATTCTCAGAGATACGGGCGTCTTCATAGCTCTTCAGACCGGCGTACACGTAAAGGTTGGCAATAATTCCCTCAACGATTTGTATGGACTCGATCGCTTCCAGCAGGCGATCACCACTCTCGCTGAGTGTGCCTCTATGCCGTGCTAGCTCGGGAAGCAGTGCGAGGAATCGTTCTCGATCTGCCTGCCACTCGCTAGCGTTGGCATACATGTCACGCAGGTCCCATTTGTATTCCTCGGCAATGTCGTCCCGCTCGGGCACTTCCGTCCCAGAGGCGGAGCTCAGTATCGGATTAAGGATCAGCAACACGAGTGCAATGAGAGAGGTATGGAGTGGGTGGGTCATCCAGGAGTCCTAGGTAAGGGGGGGCGGTAGCCGCCGAAATGGTCGAATGCATCAGCCAGCACGGTAGCCTAGCCCAAGCAGCGAGCCCTGACGAGCCTCGGGTCAGGTCATAACTGTCGAGGCGCCAGATGGGGCTTGGCGGTGGCGAACCGTGCGCCCGGCGAGGGGCTTGAATAGGTATCCAAGCCTGAAATGGTGACGACACCCAGGCGGCTGAGGTCAAGGCTGCCGTTGTCCCGCTGCGTGTCCGATGGAAAACTCAAGTGGGTGATTTCACCGATCAGTAGGTTTGTACCATTGATGCTCAAAGGGTGATGTTCTCGAAGTTCGCAGCCAATCTGCAGTGCGGCCGTTTCCACGAATGGAGCGTCGACGCCGTCGACCCACTGAATGCCAAAGGCACAGGCGGTAAATTCCGATTCGTTACGTCCGTAGGAAGCGGATGTTTGGTGCGCCATCGCCGCCTCTTCCAGTGTAAAGCTGTTCAGGGTCCAGCTCTGACTGCCTAAAATATTGACGAGTGTATGCCGTTCGCTTTGCCCTGTTGAGGGTCTCAAAATCATTGCGAGGAGGGGTGGATCGGATCCGAGATGAAAATGGGAAGAGATGATGGCGAGGTTTGTATGGCCCGCACCGTCGCAGGTGCCAACCAGCATGCCAGGCTTGTATCCGGGTAAGCTGTTAATGAGCATGGCTCGGGGCGTTCGTTCCATTGCCGCGATATCGAGGGGTGACAGAATTTTGCGCTGGGTACCCATAGCGGCCTCGCGTTCAATTATCACCGGGATATCGGCTGGCGAAGCGTCTTTCTGCCCACTGTCGGTAAAGCCAGTCCGCCACTGGCTTCACTAGCGGCCAAGAAAGAAAGCGCCAAATCGCGCCAAGGCGAGTGTGCTGCCACGCTGCGATATTGGCATCTAGGCCAACAATCCAAGTGTCGCCTCGCCGGAGATGCAGTGACTTGAGCAGTGTAGCCCTGTCTGGCGTATTGAGGTCAGGCGCGAGATTGTGGATGTCTTGTAGCACCAGCGTGTTGGATTTTAGACGCTCAAGATGTGCCATTTCTCTCTGGCACAGCGGGCAGCTGCCATCGTAATAGAGGATGTCGGGTTCATTCATGGTATCGATACGATGCCGATGAGACGGCGGATGGCCGCTGGCGCCAAAGATTTGAGATGGCGATTGTTTGTTATGTTTCAGCGATTAGGGTAGCGATACTCTTTTTGAGCAGCGCTTCGTCTCCCTTTCGGAAGCCGACGTGAATTTCGCGAATCTGGCCCAATCGATCAATGAGATATCCCGACGGCATGCCGGCTACCGCAAACGCTCTGCCCAGGTCGCCGCTTTTATCGATCGCGATGGGGTACTCGACCGGATAACGCTTGAGAAAATCCAGCGCGTCCTCATCAACATAGTCCACGCTGATGGCGACAACCCGAAAATCTGCCGCGTCGAAATCTTTGCTGAGTTGATTTAAAGCCGGTAGCGACAGACGACAGGGGCCACACCAACTGGCCCAGAAGTCGATATAGGTGACCTTGCCAAGGTGGGTCTCGCTCGAGATGGAACCAGAACCATTGGCGATGAGGGGCAAGCGCCATTGGGGCTGGGGCAGGGGTTCATCGAGTACGACGTGCGACCCGCGCTCCGCAAGGCTCACAGGCGCGATGCACGCCAGACAGAGCAAACCCCAGGCCAGTAACCCCCTTGTAAAGAGCCGCGCTGCTGTCGAGTGAGTAGTCATCAATCCTTGGCGCCGATAGTTACCGGTTGCGGCCCAGTCGTTCATGGGCGTCAACCCATTCGTTGACGCGGGTGGTCTTGTCCACCCGGGCTGCACCGGAAAGCGACAATTCGCCTGCCACTACCAGCCCCGCCGCAATCTCACATAGCTTCAGTGCTTTCCCCTGACCCTCGCAGCCCAGCATGCGCAGACACTCCCGTTGGGTTGGCAGAGCAGTGCCACCCCCATAAGTGGCCATAATGAGTGCTGGCAGCGTGATGGAGAAATAAAAATCACCTTGCCGGGTCGCGCGCTGATAAGTGGTGCACTGATTTGATTCACCAATATTTGCCACGTCCTGGCCGGTGGCCAGATACAGTGCCGCCAAAGCATTGGCCGGATGGTTCGCATTATTCGATGAATTGGTCAGTATTGCGGAGAGCGTTGATATTTGTTGACCGTACGCAATCTGCTCTGGCGCGACGCGCAAGTGCTTCATCAACACTTCCCGCGGCACTGTAATCTCCGCGGTTACGCGGCGGCCGCGGGTTTTAAGCAAATTCACCGATGAGGTTTTTTTCTCGGTATCAAAATTTCCCGACAGCATGTAGTGCAGCATTTCGGGGCGTTGTTGGTGAATCCACTCGCATGCCGCAAAAGTGGCTCGACTCACCATATTCTGGCCGGCGGCGTCTCCGGTTGAATAATCGAAGCGGGTGAAAATCATGCTGTGGGCGTGGTAATTCTCGATGTCGTGGAGCTTGCCCACAGATGTGGTGGTTTCGGCCTTCGCTTTGATTGCCTCAAAATTGTCGTTCAACCAAAGCTGGAAGTCGCGCGCCTGGCGAGAATTCCTGAAGATAAAGCAGGGGGATCGCTGCATCGATTCCTGAGAAACCGTTGTCAGCACGCCGCCAGCCTCCCGGATCACTTTCATGCCCCGGTTATAAGATGCCAGCATTGTCCCCTCGACCGTGGCCATGGGTACGTAGAACTCCCCTTGGGCATGCTCGCCATTAACCAGCAGTGGTCCAGCGACGCCAATGGGTATTTGTGCGACACCCCAGAAGTTCTCAATGTTGCTTTCCATTTCGTGAGGGTCAAAGGAAAAGCGTTTGGTGTGGTCCAGATTCGCGCCGGTTTGCGCCTCAATGAACCGCTGCCGCTCTTCAATAATCTCGGTGCTGTAATCGTCATCGGCATGCCGAGGTATTCGATTTCGATCACTCATGAGGCATTGATCCGTGCTTTGGCGTTGTCATATTCGCCGCGTAGTTTAGCGACATAGTCGGCAGTTGTGCCCAAGGTTTTTACGGCGCCAATCCCTTGTCCGCAGCCCCATATGTTTTTCCAGGCCTTGGCATCAGTATTCCCACCCGAACCGAAATCCATTTTGCTCGGATCGCTTTCTGGGAGGTTGTTGGGGTCGAGTCCCGCTGCCTCGATGGAGGGTTTCAAGTAATTGCCGTGAACGCCGGTAAACAAGCTGCTATAAACAATATCGTCAGCGCAGTAATCTACGATGGCTTGCTTGTAAGCTTGGTCGGCGTCTGCTTCTTCGGTTGCAATGAATGCGGATCCGATGTACCCCAGATCTGCGCCCATTGCCTGCGCGGCGAGCACTGCGTCGCCGGTTGCGATGGCGCCCGATAACAGCAGTGGTCCGTCGAACCACTCCCGGATCTCTTGAATCAGCGCCATCGGAGAGGTTGTGCCCGCGTGGCCGCCAGCGCCTGCCGCTACTGCAATTAAGCCATCAGCGCCTTTTTCGATAGCCTTTTTTGCAAACCGATTGTTAATTACGTCGTGAAGGACGATGCCCCCGTAGCTGTGAACCATTTCATTGACCCACTCTTTAGCGCCGAGGGAGGTGATCACGATGGGGACTTTGTACTTCACACACATGTCCATGTCGTGCTTGAGTCGGGCATTGGATCCGTGGACGATTTGATTGACCGCAAACGGTGCGGAAGGCGCCTCGGGGTGTTCGGCATCATAGGTCGCAAGCTCTGAGGTAATGCGCTGCAGCCATTCCTCCAGTACCGGCTCCGGACGTGCGTTGAGCGCAGGGAAGGAGCCCACAACGCCCGCTTTGCACTGCGCAATAACGAGATTGGGGTTGGAAATTATGAAAAGTGGTGCGCCGACAACCGGTAGTTGCAGGGCGCCCTGCAGAGAGGGTGGCAAGGCCATGGGGGCTTTCTCCTAATGACTATGATTCGAATGCGTTGGCACCCGCGAAGCTATCCTTTGGGTGCTCTGTGTTCTGCTGCAGCTAGTGGATGGCAATCCGATCCCCTGTGCAGTGCCGCTGTCGGGGCGCATAATGGGAGCCGCACCGCCAAGTTTCGGCATGGTATATGCCAATAGTTTACGGTGCAACCAACTCCAGTCGGACAGGTTGATCTGAATGTACCACCAATACTTCGGTCTCGCTGAGCCTCCTTTCTCCATCGCCGTGAACCCGCGTTATCTGTTCATGAGTGGTCAGCATCGCGATGCTCTGGCGCACTTACTTTACGGTGTCGGTAGTGGGGGTGGATTCATTTTATTGACCGGTGAAGTAGGGACAGGCAAGACGACGCTGAACCGGTGTCTGTTAGACCAATTACCCGGCGACACCGATATCGCGATTATCTTGAATCCTGCATTAAGTGCGGTGGAGCTGCTCGCCACGGTGTGCGATGAATTGGCGATCGAATACCCGAAGGGCACCGATAGCTTGAAGGTGCTTACCGACGCCTTACATCGATTTCTGCTTGCAAACTATGGCATGGCGAGAAGAACCGTGCTGATGATCGACGAGGCGCAGCACCTCAATTTCGACGTCTTGGAGCAGATCAGATTGCTTACCAATTTAGAAACAGACGAGCGAAAGTTGCTGCAGATTATTCTTATCGGTCAGCCAGAGTTGGCTGCAATGCTCACGCGACCAGAGCTCAGGCAGTTGAATCAGCGAATTACGGCGCGATTTAACCTGACCGCGCTGACGTCACAAGAGGTGGTGACCTATGTCCGCCATCGTTTGCAGGTTGCGGGCCTGAAAGACAATCGATCCCTATTCAGCGAGGCGGCCCTGCGTGAGATCTACCGGTTAACTGATGGGATCCCGAGGCTGATTAATCTGGTTTCTGATAGAGCGATGACGGGTGCCTACGGGAGAGGCCAGCAGACGGTGTCAAAAAGTCTTGTTCAGGAAGCGGCGCGAGAGGTTTTGGGGGCAGGTAATGGAGCGGATCGACCCGTATCCGGTGCAAGGAGGGGCGGCGCTGCCCGGCGAATTGCCCTGGTGATCGCAGTGACGGCTGTGACCGCTCTCAGTATGGCGGCCTATCTGGGTTTACTCGACCGTCAAGCGGTGGCGACCTTAGCCTCACGGTCCGAGAGTCCGCCGACTGCGGTTTCACCCCCACCTCCCGCTTCGGTGGAGAAAACCATTTTACCGACCAACCGCTGGGAGTTGGATCCCGCTCTTGCGGAGGCCGCGCTTTGGGGCCTGCGTTTCGATGTGCCGCTCGAGGGGAATCTGTGCGCTACGGCTCTAGCAACGGGGTGGCAATGCGAAACGACGCAGTCTGATGTTTGGGACGAGGTGGTGGCGGTAAATCGTCCGGTACTACTGGATTTGCGTCGCGCCGATGGTTTCGCCGCGGCCACCGTCATGCTGAGCATCGAGGGGGATGTGGCGCTCGTTTGGGATGGACGGGCTGCTTGTGAGATCAGTCTGATGACATTGACAGAGCGTTGGCGGCATCGTTTTCACTACCTCTGGCAAAGTCCCGATGGCTGGCGTGGCCCGCTCGCCCTCGGGGACAGTGGCCCTGCTGTCCGCCACGTCGTAGCGGCCTTCGCCAGCTTGGACCAATTGCCTGCGCCGCCGCTGGATGTGTTTACAGAAGCTTTGCAACAACGTGTTGTGGCTTTTCAAATGACTGCCGGTTTAGAGGTGGACGGCGTTATCGGCGCGAGAACCTTGCAGGCGCTCAATGACGAATTGGGGCGAGGCTGGTCGGCCCCAGGGGCGATAGAAGAGCGCGACCTGTCACTCGGAGCGACACCGTGTCGCTGATACTCGATGCGTTGAAGCGTTCTGAAGCTGAAGAAAATAGGGCGGCTCCAATATCAATGGTGGGAGAGCCGTCCATTCAGAGTGAATCCGCGCCCAACAGGCTGGTCGCGTCCGTCGCTGTCTTGGTGGTCGCATTTTTCATTTTCCTTGGTTTTTGGTGGTTCGAGCCAGGATCATCTAGAGCCAGAGATCATCCAACGGCGGCGATGGCGCCTAGGGAGGCGCAGAAGGGAGAGGGCACGATGGCCAGTGTCTCGCAGGAGACGCCATCGCAGCGTTCGCGGGCACAAGCAACGGATCCCCCAAATCCCGTGATCGCTGAGCCTGCTAATCCCTCCTTATCTGCGGGCGATCAATCGCGCCGGCGGGAGGCAGATTCTGATGTGAGTGAATTGGCAGCACTGAATCGGGCGATGTGGGCAGACGCTGGAGTTGCGGGAAGCGAGGAGGCCGATCGGATAGGCGCTCCCCTTACCGACCAGGTTGCGGAAGCGGGACGCGCTCAACAAGCCGCACTCGCCGAGAAAATGCCGACGTCGGTGGACCAGGGGCAAGTTGATGGCCCAGAGGTCGATCTTCAAGAGGTGATGGAGCGGCTGGCGCTAGAGGCGGGTGATGCCGCGCTCTCACCGCACCCCGTGCCTTTGCTTGAAAATCTGACCCAGCAGCAAAAGGATCGCGTGCCCACCATTATTTACAGTGCCCACCAATTTGGCGGCGATAAGCCGTCCTTCGTTGAGCTCAATGGCAGCAGACTGAGAGAAGGTGAGAGCGATCAGACGATTCGTGTAGTAGAGATTCTCGATGACAGCGTCATTTTGAGTGCGGTGGACACCCAGTTCCGTCTTAAGGCCCTCAATTCATGGATTAATCTGTGACCAGTTCACCACCCTCGTCCGGGAGAAGAAAGGCCTTCATGGCCTCATAAAGACCGCTCTGGGTAATAAAGGGCGTCAGTAACGCCTGATCGGTTCGGTTTGCGAAGAGCGGCACATTTGCACCCGTGTGTTCTTCGCTGAACCCATTGTTTGTGGCGTAGTTAATACGCATGATGCTGCCCTCAGGCGTCCTGAGCCGCGCAGTGTGCCCCGGCGAATAAATGGGCATGGGGTACTCCGCATAGTGACTCGGGTCAGGCAGGATCTGGGCTGCTTGTGCGTGATCAGCGGTCACGATGATCAGCGTATTCCCGTGGTTATTGGCAAACTCCAGCGCGCGCGCCAGCGCCTCTTCAAGCTGTTCGATTTCACCGATCGAGCCGCAGGGGTTACGTTTGTGGCTTTGTTTGTCAATTGAGGCGGATTCCACCATCAAAAAAAATCCTCGGGGATTATCAATCGACAGCTGCCGCAGCGCGACGTCGGTCATCAGTGCGAGGGGAGGCGTATGCCTTGCCTCTGGATTAGGCTCGCAGGCCATGGGCTCGGGCGCTTTCACTTCGCCCAGATAATCGGAAAGGTGATTCAGCCAGCTTTTCTCAGCTATCTCGGCACGCCGACCCTCCGAGCCACGCCATCTGACTTTCAGGTTCTCGTTATCGAAGAGCCCCAGGATTCTCTGCTCGGGCAGCCCCGGGCGAAGCTCGCTGGGGGCGGTGACTACTCGAAAACCATTGCGCTCAGCCAGAGCGCGCACCGATTCTCCCTCAGACGTTTCTTGTGCCAGAAATTTCTGGCCGCCCCCGAGGAGAATTTGGGCACCACTCAAGATCAACTGCTCAATAATCGATCCCGGACCCCCATTTTCCAGCGCATCCTGCGGGCAGCTGGGTTGCGGAACACCGTAATAGGTGCTTCCCAATATTTCTTCTGGGCCCTCGCAGCTTCTCGAAGAGACATGAGCAAGAAACGAAGCGGGTGTCGCATCGGTGATGGAGGAGGTGGTGACGAGCCCGACGCGTAAGCCAGCGGCGACGGCTTGCTCGGCAATAGTTGGCAAATCCTGATCGCGGATGTCCGTTCCGATCCTGCCGACACTGGTAATCGCGCCGGTGGCAATTGCGGTAGCTGTATTGGCTGAGTCGGCGACATAGGTCGGCCGCCCCGAAGTCGATAGTGTCTCAACTTGGACAGCCCCGCGAAAAGGTAGCCTGTCGACCCCCAGCGTCCCGCTCATTCCGGCCAGATAGTTGCGTCCCATGGTGACATGCTGATCATCGAAGCCGTCGCCGATAAACAAAATGACATTCCGAGGGGAGGCTGTGGCCGCTGTGGAAAGGGCGCACAGCGCTAGTGGCACAAGTAGGGGCGTAACAAGTAGGGGCGTAAATAGTCGAATAAAAAGCTTCGCTGGGCCATGTGCGGGGGCATTCATGCGATGTGCATCCAACTGGGACGAGCGCAGAATAATGTGGGCGGCGCAGATTAACAATCAGCTTGGGCCAACTGCGTCAGGGTCAGGCACTTGGGGTATGGACACGGCTTATGGCACACTGCGGGTCAAATTTTTCGAGGTAGTCATCCATGTCGTTGTCGCGCCGTTGCTACACCTCTTTGCTCGCTACGGCAGCACTGAGTGCTCTTTCCTCGCCTGCGGCCTGGGCGGACACGATCTCAGGAGCCGATACAGCGTGGATCCTCACTTCCACGGCTTTGGTACTGTTTATGACAATCCCCGGCCTCTCGTTGTTCTATGCGGGGTTAGTTCGGGCGAAAAACGTGCTTTCTGTGCTAATGCAGTGCTTTACGCTAACGGCGCTGATGTCAGTGCTGTGGTTTGTTGTCGGTTACACCCTTGCCTTCGGCTCATCGGGTGTTGAGCAAGGTCCTTGGATTGGGGACTTCGGTAATTTGTTTTTGGCCAAGGTGTCCATGGACAGCGTCAGCGGATCGATTCCTGAAACACTCTTTGTCATGTTTCAGTTGACCTTTGCAGTGATTACCCCGGCACTCATCGTCGGCGGTTTCGCTGAGCGCATGCGGTTTTCCGCCATGTTGCTGTTTAGCTCGCTGTGGTTGATTCTGGTCTATGCGCCGATTTGTCACTGGGTTTGGGGTGGTGGCTGGCTGGGCGAGATGGGCCTTCAGGATTTTGCCGGGGGCTCAGTTGTGCACATTACGGCGGGTGTTGCGGCGCTGGTTGCGGCATTGTCGCTGGGCGGTCGTCGCGGGTTCGGTGAAACGGCAATGCCACCCCACAATCTGACCATGACGGTGAGCGGGGCCGGCATGCTATGGGTAGGTTGGTTTGGTTTTAATGCGGGATCTGCGGTTGCTGCCGACAGTAGCGCGGCGATGGCGATGCTTGTTACGCATCTTTCCGCCGCCTGCGGTTCGCTGGCCTGGATGGCCATGGAGTGGATTCGGCACGGGAAACCTTCGGTGCTGGGTATTGTGACCGGGATGGTAGCGGGGCTGGGCACGATCACCCCTGCGTCGGGTTCTGTGGGTCCTGCGGGGGCCGTCGTGATTGGGCTGTCGGCAGGCGTCATTTGCTACTTTGCCACCATCACTCTGAAAAATCGTCTGGGTGTGGATGACAGCCTTGATGTATTTCCGGTGCACGGCGTGGGTGGCATGCTCGGGCTAGTGATGGCCGGTATTTTCTGCTCGCCGTCTTTGGGCTTGTTTAGTGGTAATGGCTTTTCCGATGGCGTTGAGGGTATCGCGGGGCAGTTGGCCATACAGCTGACCGGGATAGGTGCGACCTTTGTCTATACCGCATTGGCGAGTTGGGTGCTGCTGCGGATTGTTGACGCAGTGGTGCCCCTTAGGGTCGATCAAGAAGATGAAACTGCAGGGCTGGATATCGTCCTGCATGATGAGCGCGGTTACGACCTGTAGCGGCTTTCTGGCTTATGGCACCGCACTGAGCGTCAGGGCGATGCCCAGCCTCTTAAACGAGGATTCGCTCTGCAGTATTTCCCAGATTGTTAGGGGGTGCGCCTCACCCCAATCCTCGGGATACGTCAGGGTAAGGGTGCCCCCCTTCGCACAAACGGCCAGATCGGGGATGCTCTCCACTTCTTCCACGTGTTTAAGGATGACTGCTAATCGCAGCAGGACCATCATGCGCGCGACATTCTGGCGTTTGCGTTCGGGAATGGCGTCCAGCGCGTCGAGCCGGATTTTACCGCGCAGACCCGAGATGAGCGTTGCCATGATTTCCTGATCTTGCTGCGCGAACCCGGGTAAATCGCTGTTGAGCACCAGATAGGCTGAGTGTTGAGCGTAGTTTTTTTGGGAGACAGCCACACCGATCTCGTGCAGCGCCGCCGCCCAGGTCAAAAGATCCACCTCACTCTTGCTGAGGTGCCATTCGTTGGATATCGCCGACGCCAAAAGTCCCACTCGGCGGCAAACCAAGTCGGCAATGGTTTGATCAGCGCTGTAGCGCTGCTGCATTGCCGAGACGCTGCGCGTGCGCACATCCTCATGGCTAAATCTGCCGATCAGATCATAAATTACGCCCTCCCGAAGGGCGCCCGTTGAGGTGCGCATCTCCCTTATCTGTAGGCCGTCGAAGATGCCAAGCGTGATGGCTAACCCCGAAATCACCACACTTTTTCGTGTGTCGCTGAGGCCCTCCAAATTGATGTCGTCGCTGTGTTTGAATGTGAGCAAAACCTCTTTCAGCTTTTCCAGAGAATCACGGTCGATACCACTCTCTCGCCAGCCCGCTGCGGTTATCAGTGCCTCAATCGCCCGCAGCGTGCCAGATGACCCCACCGCTTCCTGCCACAGATTGCTGTTGTAGCGCCGTCGAATGTGCGACACCTCGATGCGCGCTCTGTGGTACGCCGCTGTGAAGCCGTCGCGATGGATCAGACCCTCAGGCAGGTAGTGTCGGCCATAGGACACACACCCCATCTGCAGACTCTCGAGCTTTTTTGGCTCAAAACGCTCGCCTAAAATAAATTCCGTGCTTCCTCCACCAATGTCGATGACCAGCCGCGTGTTTGCGTCATCAGATAAGGTATGCGCGACCCCCAGATAAATCAGTCGCGCTTCCTCGCGGCCGTATATAACGTCAATTGGGGCATCAATGATTTGCTCCGCCGGGTCAATAAATGCTTGTCGGTTTTTGGCTCGTCGCAACGCGTTGGTGCCAACAATGCGCAATTTATTCGGCGAGGTACTGTCTATCAATTGTTTGAAGCGCTCTAAACAAGCAAGGCCGCGAGCGATAGCCGAGTCAGTCAACAGACCTGAGTCATCGGTTTCGCCCAGTTGGACCTTCTCAGCAAGGGCGTGGACTGGCCTTAGCTCTCCAAATTCCGCTTTGGCTACCATCAGATGAAATGAATTGCTCCCTAGATCGATCGCCGCGAGCAGCGTGTCGTCGCTGCCGCTATCAATCATGGGGAAACTTCACTTGTGCAAATGCGGGCGTTGGGCGAAGTGGTCGGGGCGAGGGGCATCCACTTAATCTTTGTAGCACCGCTCGGCTCTCCCTGTCATTCGGGTCATCAGTTCGTAGCCTATGGTGCCACAGGCATCAGCCACCATATCTACGCCAGGGGTTTGTCCCCAAAGCACCGCGGGGGTGCCGATGTCCACGGGGCCGCAATCGGTGACATCAACGGTCACCATATCCATTGACACCCGGCCGACAAGTGGGGCAATGAGGTCGTTTATTTGAACTGGCGTGCCGTTGGGGGCTGACCAAGGGTAGCCGTCGCCATAGCCGACGGGTAGCGTGGCAATACTGCTGTCTCGTTCGGCCGTCCACTGGCCACCGTAACCGACAGACTCGCCAGCGGCGATCTGCTTGACGGAGATCACGGCTGTTTCGAAGTGCATAGCGGGTTTGAGTGCCGAGTTGCTGGCTAAGCCTTTAACGAGGCCGCCGTATATCGCGTAACCCACCCTCGCCCAGCCGCTGTTGTTGGCTAGGCCGAGGCGGCTTGCTGCTGAATTACACAAACTGACGTCACCTGACCAGCGCGATGTGAGTTTTTGCCACTGGCTGAGTTGCTTTGCTGTAAGGGGGCTATCGGGGGACTCAGCAGCCGCAAGATGGGACATGAGTGTCAAATGGTCGCAGCCCAAGTCCTGCAAAGCCTGTCGAACAGAGGGCAACTGCGTTGGGCTGAAGCCAAGTCGATGCATTCCGGTATCGATTTTGATCCAGGCCTGAGTCGGCGCGCCCTGATGAGCGCGGTACCACTCGATTTGTGCGTGATCGTGCAGAGCGGGCCACAGGTTGTGTTGTGTAGCGAGCGTGACGTCGATTGCAGAATGAGGCCCCTCCAGTACCAGGATTGGCTTGCCGATCCCAGCGGTGCGAAGCTCGATGGCCTCCGCGATAAATGCAACCGCAAAAGCGTCGACCATCTTCTCAATGCAGCGGGCCACAGGGATTGCACCGTGTCCGTAAGCATCCGCCTTGACGACGGCCATGAATTGGCTCGCGCCCAGAGATCGCTTGAGCGTGGCAATGTTATCGCCGATGGCCGCAAGATCAATGACGACAGAGGTGGGCCTTGGCATCAGTCTATATCGAATCGATGGCGGTGAAAGAGGCGTTGGGCTGCGGACCAATAGCTCCCCGGCTCGCCATCAGCTACGGGTATGCCATCAATGGCAATGACGGGTGACAATTCTTTGGTCGATGAGCTGAGCCAAACCTCGTCGGCAGACATGACGGTATCGCGACTGATTGGTCCCACTTGCACTTGCCAATCTGTATGCGCCTCAATGAGTTCAAGGCATAAACGACGGGTCACTCCCGGCAGTTTCTGATGATCCAGTTCGGGGGTGCGGATGCGGCCGTCCTTTACGACAAAAACGTTGCAGGCAGCAGCCTCGGTAAGTTGGTCGTGTTCATTGAACAGCAAGACCTCCTCTGCGCCCTCATCGATGGCTTCCATCATGTGCAGCACATTGCCCAGGAGGGCGGTGGATTTGATGTGACATCTGCCCCACCTCGAATCAGACCGAGTCACCGTGGTAAAGCAACTTGCAGTATCCAGTGACCCGTCACATGGTAGGTCGATGGGGAAGGTGTAAACAAACAGGGTAGGTACAGCTTGCGCTGGGAAGGCGTGTTGTCGCTTCTCCGAAGCGCCGCGAGTGATCTGTAGGTAAATCCCTAAGTTGCCGCCCCCATTAAGTTCGATCAGCTTCTCAATCACCGAGACTAACTCTGAATCAGATGTGTCAGTGCCGAGCTTGATACCCTCGAGGGAGTGTCTCAACCGCTCCATATGGTAGGGCATCGCCACTGCTTGCCCCCCATAGCAGGGAATGACCTCATAAACGCCATCGCCGAAGAGAAACCCTCGATCCATCGGCGATATTTTTGCCTCGTGTAACGGCAAAAATTCTCCGTTCAGGTACGCTACGCTCATAGCTTGTTCCTTTGATGAAGCAATTCGATCACGCGGTCTACCAGTTCGGCGCCGGCATCTTCTGGAAATCCATCCTCGGTGGCGAGCCGCTTACCGGTGACGCCATCCACAGCACCTGCCGCCACGAGAAAGGCGAGATCTTCACGGAGCGCCGCACTGATATCGGGTATGGTCTCATGTTGCGCGTATGTTAGCGCGCACAGGGCGTAGGCGCCCCAGTTTGAAACGTCGGCCACTATTAATTCATCGCAGGTGCAGATAGCGGGATGAATATCCATTCCATCCAGCGCCGCAATGGCCTTGCCCATACCCAATTCATTGCCGCCGTCACCGATTGCAATAATCGGGCAGGACGCCAGCTCAAGATAGGGTTCGGCAGGGGAGCAGTTCGCGGAAATATCGACGCCCGCCATGTTGTAGTAACGTCCGTCTTTCGCCGCTCCTGGCCGCTCTATGCTGATGATCAGCGCAGGAGCTGTCCGCTGATAGAGATCCCGAACTGACTGCTGTACTTCCTCCCTCGTACCTGCGGCTAACTCGAGACATCGCAATGTCGGCGCAAGATATTGGGTGAGAGAGTGCTCCGACACAATAACGGGCTGGAGTTGGAGTTGTTCGCAGAGCCGATACAGCGCAATCGCTCCCGCTGGCCCATCCGTTTCGAAGGAGCCAGCCACGGGGAATCCGGTAATAATATAGGCGATGCCTCGCTGTGCTCGCAGCAGTTCAGCGGCTCTGCCAAGGTAACCCGGATTGAGTACTTGACGGATTCGACTCATACCCCGGTGATCATGCTTTATCAGTAGCAATTCAATCGCGTCGACGGTTGCGTTGCTGATGCGCAGCGTCATGCTAGCTTGGTCTCGAGGTAGTGGTGCTCCAGCCAGGCTATGCGGTCTGCCTCCTGAGGACTGATAGCGACGAACTGCACGCGTTGGCCCGGCTGAGATTGGACCAGGCGACGGCAATCTCCGCGAATAACCGCGCCCGCTTTGGGGTAGCCGCCAACCGTTTGCCGGTCATTGAGCAAAATAATTGGTTTGCCATCGGGAGGTATTTGGATGGCACCGTAACAGGTGGCCTCGGATAGCAGCGACGCCAGGCCTGTTTCAACGGGATTACCGTCCAGCGCGACACCCATGCGATTGGCTCGAGGAGTGACAGAGAAAAGCTGTGATTCAAAGTGATGTTGCGTCTCGACACAGAACAAATCGAATTGGAATCCGGGGATGAATCTGAGCAATAGCGTCTCGGGCGCACTGATGTTCGACGCCAGCGGATACGATGGCTCGGATGAGGTTTGCTCTGGCCCCAAGGGCAAGACGTCATCGTCGCAAAGATAATGCCCGTTGAGGCCACCAAGCCGCTCTCGTGGCGAAGTGCTTCGGCTACCGAGGCAGGGTGGGGTGTCAATACCTCCCGCCACATGAAGGTAGCTGTACACACCCTTTCCGCTGGGCTTGATGTTTACCATCTGGTGAGCTTGAGTCTCCTCGACCTGACCGCTGTGGCTTTTTGTGCCGTCAATCGTAATGATTGCGGGTGCCCCCGTCACGATAAAGCGACAGGGCGCCGATGTTGTAAAAGCCAAACTGCCATAAACGAATTCCAGTGCAGCCTCGTCTGCACGATGTCCCAACTGGTGTTGACCTATGCGCAGGGCGAATGCGTCCATTGCACCGCCCGGTGGCACGCCGTTGTGCTGCCGGCCAGTGCGACCCGCATCCTGAATGCTGGTTGCAATTCCTGAGCGAACAAGGGTCAGTGTTCTCATGACTTTCACTGATCGCGCTGCATGGTCTTGAAATCGGCGATTGAAATTGGCTCAAATTTGACGGTGTCTCCGACGGAGAGTAACGCAGCCGGATCCGCCTTCAACGTGAAAAGCGGTGTCGGGCAGGTGCCAATCAGACGCCAACCCCCTGGCGAGGAGCAGGGGTAAACGGCGGTTTGCCGGTCAGCAATCGCGACTGCGCCAGCGGGTACTTCTGCCCGGGGGGTGCTCAACCGGGGCGTTGCCAGACGCTCATCTACGGTGCCGAGGTAGCAGAATCCCGGCGCGAACCCGGTCGCATAGGCGAAATAACTATTTTCACTGTGCAACTTTATAACGTCATCGACCGCCAGACCTTTATCTTCAGCAAGCCACTCCAGATCGGGTGCAACGGTGGAATGGTAGAGCACAGGAAGGGTCACCGTTTTATGCCCGGGATCAGGGATATCGATAGGATCAGAAATGCGTTGAGCCTGCTCCTCTAGCCAGCAATGCACGCGTTCTCTTTCCAACGTCATGGGCCGAAAGAGCAAGGTCAGCGTGGTGTATCCGACAATGCTGTCGGCGAGGGCGTCGTTAAATTGCAGTCGAGCGGCGCTCTGGATTGCCAGTAACCCGCAGGTCAGTGAGGGCTCGGGCGTTGTCGAAAACGCCAGACGAAAACCCAGATCGCCCGCGGGGTCTACGGTAAATTCCATTCACATTTTATCCAGTGCGCCGCGAATTGCGCCGATCATTTTGACCGCAGCAGGCGTGTCGCCATGCACGCAAATGGTATTGGCATTAACGGGGATTCGTTTTCCCTTTGGGGTGCGAAGATTATCTGCGGCGATAGCCAAAGCTTGCCGTTTTGCTTCCTCTAACGTTAGCAATGCACCGGGCTTATCGCGGGGAATAAGTAGCCCGCGGCTGGTATAGCCCCTGTCCGCAAAGGCCTCATATCGCAGCGTCAATCCGTGCTCTACGGCGAGTTGCACTGTTTTTCGATCACGCGGAGTGGCGAGAACCACGAGGGACAAGTCAGCGTGCCAGCCAGCTACCGCTCTCATGATGTCATTGAGAATTTGCGGATCTGACAGCATCGCGTGATAGAGCGCGCCGTGGGGTTTTACAAAGGTGACTCGGGTACCTTGGGTTCGCGCGATACCATCGAGACCGCCCACTTGATGGTGAATTAAGTCGATGAGTTCTGAGCCCCGAATATCCATGGCTCTGCGTCCAAAGCCCTGAAGGTCTGGATAAGAGACATGGGCCCCCACTTCCACGCCATGACGACGCGCCAGCGATACGCAATGGCGCATGGTGCTCGGGTCTCCAGCGTGGCCGCCGCAGGCAATATTGGCCGCATCAATCAACGGCATGATCGCTGCGTCATCGCCCATTGCCCATGCGCCAAAGCTCTCTCCCATATCGCAATTGAGTGTCAGTCGTTGGGTCATTAGCAGATCGCCAGGTCGCTATTTTTTAAATCAGTCACGAGCATATGTCCGGGTTCATGTGTGATGGCCAGCGGAAGCTTTGCGGACCGTAGGGCATTCTGCGGGGTTACGCCACAGGCCCAAAACACGGGTAGCTCGTTGGATTTTACAGAAACTGCAGCGCCGTAATCGGGTTTGCTCAGGTCTTTTATGCCAATTTGCTGAGGATCACCGAGATGGACGGGCGCCCCGTGCACGGAAGGAAAGCGCGCACATATCTGTATGGCAAGAATAGCGTCTGCGGCATTCATCGGGCGCATGCTGACGACCATATCACCGGCAAACGGCCCGGCGGCGGCGCAGGGTATGTCAGTGCGGTACATCGGTACGTTAACACCTTCGGTGATGTTGCGAATCTCTAAACCCGCCTCGAGTAATGCTTCTTCAAAGGAGAAAGAACAACCGAGGGCAAATGCAACCCAATCGCGCTGCCACAGCGCGGAGACATCGGTCACTAGCTCGGCCGAGTTTCCATCACGCCATACCCGATATTTTGGGAGGTCCCTGCGAATGTCGATGTCATCGCCCATACCCGGCAAGGTCGGATCCCCCGGGCTCGGGCTCACGGCAAGTAGAGGGCAGGGGCGGGGGTTACGTTGACAAAAAGTCTGGAAATGAGTGGCCACGGCTGAGGGCAGTATGACAATGTTTGCCTGAACGAATCCCGGCGCCAGTCCCGATGTCTGTGCACTGAATGTGCCCGCCCGGCATTGCGCTCTGATGTCCCGTCCTGATGTAAGGGCGCCGGCCTCTACCATCTCATTCTCGAAAATGTATAGTGATGCTGAATCATAATCCCAAAAAGAGGGCCGTCATGCCGCATTTTTCTGCCTTTGCCAAGGAAACCCCAGATCGGCCAGCGTATATTTTGGCTAATTCGGGTGATGTGGTCACCTATCGAGAGCTGGATTTGCGTTCCAATCAGATCGCGCAGTTGCTGCGGGCCTGCGGTGTCCAGCGCGGCGACCACGTGGCAATGATGATGAAAAATTGTGCAGAGTTTTTGCAGGTTGCCCAAGCCGCTCTTCGTGCTGGGGTTATTTTTACGCCGATCAGCACGCACCTCAAGCAGGATGAGACCGCGTATATCATCACCAATTGCCAGGCAAAGGTGTTCTTTGCGTCAGCGAGTCTGGCGCCTGTTGCCACCGCGGCGGCAGATGCTGCTGCAGGGCTCGGGCGGTGTTTTTCGGTGGGTGGCGAGATCGCGGGGTTCGAGTCGCTTGAGGTGCAATTGGAGCAGCTTAGCGACGCCCCTATCGGAGACGAGTTCCTCGGCGCGCCCATGCTGTATTCATCTGGCACCACAGGCAAGCCCAAAGGCGTTTACTGGAAGCCGCACGCGGATAGCATCCATGCTGATCATCCCATGTCGGGCAGTGTTGGCGCTTTTTTCGGGTTTGGGGTAGATACGATTTATCTGTCTCCGGCTCCGCTCTATCACGCGGCTCCTCTGCACTACAATCTGATGGTGCTGGGTCTCGGTGGCACGAGTATTATCATGGAGCATTTTGATCCGGCTCAGTCTTTGGCGCTGATCGAGCGCTACCAAGCAACCCATAGTCAATGGGTCCCCATTATGTTCGTTCGCATGCTCAAGCTCCCGGAGTCAGCGCGCAGCGGCTACGACCTCAGCTCGATGAAATGCGCGATTCATGCCGCTGCCCCGTGCCCGATTGATGTGAAAGAAGCCATGATCGATTGGTGGGGCCCTGTAATTGTGGAGTATTACTCAGGCAGCGAGGGTAACGGATTCACCATTATCGACTCGGCAAATTGGCTCACTCATAAGGGCTCGGTAGGCCAGGCAATCATCGGTGAGCCGCGAATTTTAGGCGAAAAGGGTGAGGTACTTCCTGCGGGCGAGGTTGGCGATGTTTATTTCGCTAATAGCCGGCCCTTTGAGTATTTTGATGAACCCGAGAAAACGCGTGAGGCCTTTAACGAGCAAGGTTGGAGCACGATGGGGGATGTCGGTTATTTGGATGAGGAAGGCTTTCTTTATCTCACTGACCGCAAAAACTTCACCATTATTACTGGCGGCGTTAACGTGTATCCCGCCGAGATAGAGGGTTTGTTAATTACCCACGATAAAGTGGCCGACGTGGCCGTTTTTGGTGTTCCCCACCCCGAGTTCGGGGAGGAAGTTGTGGCGGTGGTGCAGCCGATGGCTTGGACGGATGCCAATGACGAAACGGCGGAGGCGCTCTCTCTGTGGATGCGTGAGCGGCTGTCTAGCGTGAAAGTACCGCGCAAAATTGATTTTTTGGAGCAGTTGCCGCGCATGGACAACGGCAAGTTGTATAAACGACACCTGCAGGATGCTTACAAAGCGGCTGTGTGATTCAGTGGTTTGTCAAGCTGGTCCCGAGGGCAATAAGCCTCTATGCTGATCGCTGACGATTCGTTAGCAGACTTCATTGGCGAGGTAGTGGTAGTTGACGGCTAAATCGGCGTTGCGGCAGTACGAGCGAGACATGGATCTCGCGCAATCCTACGAAGCGTGGCTTCTGGGCGCGCAGGCGCATGATGCGGCGAGCGGCATGGCCGAGTGGCGACTCGAGGAAACTTCCGACCTTTATGATCACGCGCAAATACGGTATCGCTTGGACCGGTTGCGCAAATTCCGCAAGCAAAAAGACTGGCCCGGATTGTTGTATGCGCTCAACGAGGGCATACACGGCAATATGGGGGGTATGGGCAAGAGCGTGCTGTACCGTCAGGCCAAGTCGGGCACCAAGGTACTGATCGAGCAGTATATTCAGGAAATTGACGAGGCACTCAGATTGCTGGCGGAGTTGCCCGAGGATGTGATTCCTGTTCAGCAGAAGCTGGATTTTTTTTACCGCAGCAACGTGTGTTACGGCCGGTCAGCTTTGATGCTGAGTGGTGGTGGTGTGCTGGGGTTTTTGCATGTCGGCGTTGTCACCGAGTTGCTGAAGCATGGCTTGCTGCCGCGGGTGATATCAGGCTCCAGTGCAGGGTCCATCGTGGCTGCAGCGCTCGGTGCTTATACCGACGAAGAAATGCAGCATCTGGATTTTATTCGCCTGCTCGAGTCTGGCGGTAGCGATGCTGCTGGTCTTATTCGGAGATGGTTGACCGGTGCCGGGGATCGATTTACCGCTGAAAATACCGAGCAGCTGATAGCAGCGACTATTCCTGACCTCACCTTTGCCGAGGCCTATGCGAAAACGGGTAGGCAGGTCAGTATCACCGTTGCGCCTGCTGAGCCCCATCAGCGCTCGCGTTTGTTGAACGCGGTGTCGTCCCCTAATGTTTACCTGCGCTCTGCGGCGATGGCATCCTGCGCTATTCCTGGTGTTTTCCCGCCGGTCATGCTGCAGGCAAAGAACGAGAGAGGAGAGTCTCAGCCCTACCTCCCCGCGCGCCGTTGGGTAGATGGTTCCGTCGCCGATGACCTCCCCGCAAAAAGGCTCTCTCGGTTGTTTTCAACCAATCACTATATTGTCAGCATGGTCAATCCTATTGCCCGCGCTTTCCTTCCCCGTGACGAGCGCGCGCGACCCGTGCGCCGCGCTGCTTCATCCCTTGGCATTGGCATTGGGAGAGAGATGCTCAACTTTTACCGGGGCGTGGCAAAACGATATGGCGATAATTGGCCTAAATTCAACATGATGCTGCATAGTATTCATGCGTTACTTGATCAAGAGTATTCCGGGGACATCAATATCGTTCCCAAATTCCGGTTGCAGAACCCCCTAAAATTGATCAGCCAGCCGAGCACAGAGGAACTGCGATTGTTGGTCAATGAGGGGCGGCGCGCGACCTTCAGACGGTTGGAGGCGGTGCGGAGGTGTACGCAAATCTCGAGAACATTGGAGGAGATCCTGCACCGTTTCGAGTACGGCGATCTCAGACCAGCGCCCGGCACCTATCGACGGCCCAAAAGCTCCCGGCGCAGGCCACCGCCCACTGCCCAGCAAATGAAGTCGCTGCGGGCTGGGTCGAGCCACAACGCGGCCCAGAAGCGGTCTCAATCCGCCGCGAAAGGGCGTGGTGTTGCCGCAACCGGCCGTAACCGCCCCAAGAGCTCCGCCGCCTGAGGCGCTCGTTCAGCGGGTTAGGAAATGCAGGCAGCCCCAAGTGCCGCCAAGGGGCCCACCATGATTGCTCTACTGTCGGCCTCGGCACTCGATGCGGTGCCGATTTGGGCACGTTTTTTTATCCCTTGCAGAATTGCGGCGATTCTGAAGAAACAAAACGCCATGTAAAATGGCCAGTTGTCGATCCCGCTGCGCCCTGTTCGCTCACAGTAGGCCTTGATGTACGCCTCATCTGAGGGTAGGCCGAGTTGAATGCGATCCAGTCCCTCCAAGCCTGCGATGCCACCTTCCCGGGGGAACTGCCAGGCCATTAGTTGATACGCCAAATCGGCCAAAGGATCTCCCAGCGTAGACAGCTCCCAGTCCAAAATACCAACGATGCGCGGTTCGGTCGGATGGAAAATCATATTGTCCAGCCGATAGTCGCCATGCACTAGCGTCACTGTCTCACTATCCTCGGGGATATGGTTGGGTAGCCACGCAATTAGCGCTTCCATATCCGCGACGGTTTCGGTTTCCGATGCACGATACTGCTTGGTCCAACGGCCAATTTGCCTCGCGTAATAGTTACCGGGTTTGCCGTAATTCCCCAGTCCTACGGCATTGATGTCTACTGAGTGCAGCGCGGCTAACACACGATTCATTTCATCGTATATGGCGGTGCGCTCGGTGTTATCAACCTCGGGTACGGCGGGATCCCAAAATATACGCCCTTCAAGGTGCTCCATTACATAGAACATGGAACCAATCACCTCGTCGTCCTCACATAGCGCTATCGCTTCAGGCACGGGCACGTCGGTATGGCGTAGTGCGTCCAAGACCCGGTATTCTCGATCTACCGCGTGGGCTGAGGCCAGCAGTTCTCCGGGAGGCTTGCGGCGCAGCACGTACTGCTTGTCCCCTGCGGTCAGTTTGAAGGTCGGATTCGATTGCCCGCCGGCGAATTTTTCAGCGCTCACTGGGCCGGTAAAATCGGGTACGTGGCTGCGAAGCCAAGGTTCAAGCTGAGAGAGGTCAAGGTCTTGGGTGCTCATGGCGTCCTCGATAAAACGGCGTGGCAGCGTAGTTACGGGGTGGTATCCGTCTGAAACTATCGGCATCATACATGCCAATTTAGCTGCCGCGGCAATTGGCTGATGCCAGTGTCTAGGGTATCGTGCGGACGCTCAGCAGGACAACGCCAACCGTTACAGCCAAAAACAAACCAGGGGGCAACGCTAAATGAGTCATGAGGTCATGGACTACTATCGCAAGGCGGTTGAGATGGTCACTGCGCCGGGTGCGTTTCTCGAGCTGACCACCATCGAAGTGGGCGGCCACGCGTTAAAAGCCTATCAACACGCCCCGGGTTCAATGCGAGATCTCTGGTTGTTGGGTCAGGGGTTTGCTGATCAGGAATATATTGTTTACGGCGATGAGCGCTGGACCTTCAGCGAGGCGGGGCAGATTGTCGCCAGTTTTGCCAACTGGCTACGGGCCCAAGGCATCGGCCCGGGCGATCGTGTAGCGATTGCTCTAAGAAATTATCCGGAGTGGATATTTGCGTATTGGGGCGTGATCGCGGTTGGGGGTGTTGTCGTTGGGATGAACGCCTGGTGGGTCGCCGACGAGATGGCCTACGCGCTCAAAGATTCCGAACCAAAAATGTTGGTGGCGGATGACCAAAGGCTCGCTGTTTATGCCGATATCGCAAGTGATTTCGAGGGGCTTCAGATCGTCGCGGTGCGAGAGCCCGATCCGCCGTTACCGGCCACGATGTGGGACGACGCGGTGCGGGAACCCGGTGAGTTACCCATGCCAGATATTCAACCCAATGACGACGCCTGCATTTTCTATACCTCGGGCACGACCGGACGCCCGAAAGGCGCGCAGCTGACCCACAGGGGATGTGTGCACAATATTATGAATGTGGCTGCGATGGGGCAAATATTCGCGACGACTCAAGCCATGAACCGAGGTGAGACCGTCGATGCCCCGATATCTGCCCCTGCCGCAACGTCGCTAGTGGCGACGCCGCTTTTCCACGTGACTGCCAATAACTGCGTAATGCACGGAGCAACCCTCAGCGGCGGCAAGCTGGTATTAATGTATAAATGGGACACCAGCGAGGCACTGAAGCTGATCGAGCGCGAGAAGGTCAATACCCTAAGTGCCGTCCCAATGATGACGCGTGAACTACTCGCGCATCCTGATTTTGCGGATTACGACACCTCCAGTTTGAATTCTTTGGGCGGCGGTGGCGCCGCGATGCACCCTGATTTGCCCGGTAAGGTCGTTGCGACAACACAGCGTGCCAAGCCAGCGCAAGGGTACGGTATGACTGAGGTTTGCGGTATCACAACCTACACCACGGGCGATCTTTTTCTGGCGCGACCCGAGAGTTGCGGTCCGCTCGTTCCTACATTGGAGGGCAAGATCGTTAACGAGGCGGGGGAGCCCCTTCCGGTGGGAGAGGCGGGCGAACTGCTGGTGAGGGGGGCGCCGGTAATCAAGGGCTATTTGAACCGACCGGAAGCGACAGCAGAAACCATTGTCGATGGTTGGTTACACACGGGTGATATCGGGTATTTCGATGAGGACGGTTTCCTGTATCTGGTGGACCGCGCGAAGGACATGATCTTGCGCGGCGGGGAGAATATTTACTGCGCAGAGGTGGAAGGGGCGCTCTATACGCATCCGGCAGTCCTAGAGACCGTCGCGTTTGCGGTACCGGATGATCGTCTGGGTGAGGAGGTAGGCGTTGCTGTTCATTTAAAGCCTGATGCCATGCTGGATGCGGCTGGGCTGCGAGAGCATATGGGCACCCGATTGGCCGCCTTCAAGGTGCCCAAATATGTCTGGTTTTTGGCTGAGCCGCTGCCGCGGAACGCCAATGGCAAGTTCCTCAAACGAGAGTTGAAAGAGGTGTTGGATCCGGCGTCGGCCGACTAGCCTCTTACCTTGGCCGCGCGCTGTCGAGACAGATCTGGGGGTTTGTGGCGCGATGGTTGTTACGCATGCAGTCCTGCGCAGGCCGTCGGCGAGTATGGATCTGTGCTGACTTTTATGGCGTCACCCCAATTGGTGACGCAGGTTGAATTAGCAAGCGCCGAGAGGGGTTTTGGCCCCACGGAGTGATGAAAGGAGGAGGGCACTATGCTCACCCGGCAATTTACTGATGAGCAGACGATGTTCCGCGAGGCCTATCGGCGATTTTTGGCGGAAGAGATTGTGCCGCACATGGAGAGGTTCCGGGAGCAGGGGATTGTCGACCGGGAAATTTTTAAAAAAGCGGGCGAGAAAGGTTTTCTTGTCGTGTGGCCGGAAGAGCGTTTTGGTGGCATGGACGACTACGATATTCGCTGGGAGCAGGTCATCATCGAGGAGCTTGCCTATGCTCGCTGCAGTGACTGGTTTGGTTCATTACACAGCCGCATTGTGGCGCCTTATATCACCCGCTTTGGCACCGAGGAGCAAATTGAGCGCTACATGCCAGGTGTCGTTTCGGGAGATATTATTCTCGCGGTCGCCATGACTGAGCCAGATGCCGGAAGCAATCTAGCGGGCATGCGCACCCAGGCTGTCGAGAACGAGGACCACTGGCGGCTAACAGGCCAAAAAACCTACATTTCAAACGGCATTAATTGTGATTTGGTCGTTGTAGCCGCGAAGACCGACCCGCAAAACAATCCGCACGCCATGACCCTGTTTCTTGTGGAATCCGCATGGGAGGGGTTTGAGCGTGGGCGCAACCTGAAAAAGCTGGGATTGAAGGCTCAGGACACCGCCGAGCTGTTCTTCAATGACATTAAAGTGCCCAAAGCCAACGTGCTGGGAGAGGCCCACAAGGGGTTTTATTATTTGATGGAAGGCCTTGCTGAGGAGCGCCTGCTAGGCGCCATGGGTTATCTTGCTGCGGCACAGCTTTCATGGGATCTCACCGCAGATTTTATCCGTGAGCGAGAAGTGTTTGGCAAGCCGCTTTCGACCATGCAGAACTCCCAATTCAAGATGGCTGACCTGCGAGCTGAGCTGGATATTGCCCAGTGCTTTGTTGACCAAGCCGCGCTGGCATTCAACGCCGGCACGCTATCGGCTGAAGATGCCGCAATCGCTAAATTAAAAACCTCAGAGTTACAGCAGCGTGTCGCTGATGAGGGATTACAGCTCCACGGTGGAGCCGGTTTTATGGACGAGTATCCCATCAGCCGACAGTCGGCGGATGCCAAGATTGCGACGGTTTATGCGGGTAGCTCGGAGATCATGAAATTGATCATCGGGCGTCATTGCCTGAGCGACCATTACGACGCGTTCAATCAGCGCAATTTTTGAGGTTAGTAATATGGGGCCTTTGAATGGTTATACCGTAATAGAGCTTGCCGGTATCGGTCCGGCGCCCATGGGCGGGATGATTCTTGCTGACATGGGCGCGGAAGTGATTCGCATTGAGCGCCCCGGAGCAGCCGATCCGAAAGTAGCGGAACCTGTCAGCGGTAGAAATAAAAAATCGGTGGTGCTCGATCTCAAGCAGCCGTCGGGCCATGCCGCGCTGATGAGGCTGGTCGAGCAAGCAGATGCGCTGATTGACCCTTATCGGCCCGGTGTTTGCGAAAAACTCGGGTTTGGTCCCGACGAGTGCCTCCGTCGAAATCCACGACTGGTATTCGCGCGCATGACCGGCTGGGGGCAGACCGGGCCTCTGGCGCAAGCTGCCGGGCACGACCTCAACTACATTGCGATCACGGGCGCATTACATGCGATTGGACGCCGCGGTGAGCGTCCGGCGGTACCTTTGAACCTCGTCGGTGATTTTGGTGGCGGCGGCATGCTCTTGGTCACGGGTATTCTGGCCGCGCTTTTGGAGGCGGGTAAATCTGGGCAGGGGCAGGTCGTGGACGTTGCCATGGTGGATGGCACCGCGCAGTTGATGTGGATGATGCAGGGCTTTCAGCAGATCGGAGCCTGGAATGCCGAGGAGCGCGAGAGCAATTTGCTCGATGGCGCTGCGCATTTCTACGACACCTACGAATGCGCAGATGGCAAGTATGTTGCCCTGGGCGCCATCGAACCCCAGTTTTATGCGGAATTACTCTCGCGAGCAGATGTATCTGACCCGCAGTTTCAACACCAGCATGACACTGCCCAATGGCCGGAATTGAAGGAGAAGTTGGCGGCGATCCTCAAAACCAAAACACGAGATGAGTGGGACGCGCTGATGGCGGGCAGTGACGCCTGTTTCGCCCCCGTTCTGACGATGGTCGAAGCGCCTCAATATGCCGCCAATGCAGAGCGGTCCGTCTACACGGAGGTAGAGGGGTTGACGCATCCGTCGCCAGCGCCCCGTTTTATGCGGACGCCGTCTGAAATCACGCATGGCACGCACGCCCTCGGGGCTGATACGGTGGCGGTACTTCTTGCTGGTGGATTGGACGAGACATCTGTTGAAGCGCTATTGGCCACAGGCGCTGCGCAAGCAACTGAGGAAAAGGATCAAACATGAGTGATTACGAAACGATTTTGATAGAGCGAGACGGACGCGTAGCGCGCGTCTCTTTTAATCGACCCGACAAGCTGAATAGTTTCAATGGCGCTTTACGACGAGAATTCCTCCGCGCCGCACACGAGGTTAACGCTGATAATGACATCTGGGTGGTGGTGCTAACCGGTGCAGGGAGGGCATTCGGTGCGGGTGCAGACCTGACGGACACATCGGAGCCCTTGCCCAATGGCGGTGAGGGCGTAGAGGATCAGCTCAACGCCGAATATAAACCGGGTGTTCTTGCGATACACCATGCACGAAAGCCGTGGATCGCGGCGGTCAACGGCCCCTGTGCGGGTATCTCTTACTCTTATGCGATGGCCTGTGACTTGATGGTGATGGCGCAAAGTAGCTATCTCTACCAGCCATTCGTGGGTATCGGGCTGGTCCCGGATGGCGGGGCGACCTGGTTGCTTCCCAATTTTGTTGGGTCCAAGCGTGCTTATGAGCTCATGGCCTTTGGCGAGAAGCTGTCAGCCGACAAGGCGGTGGACTGGGGGCTGGCAAACCGCGTTTTGCCTGACGAAGGATTTGCCGAGGGTGCCATGGAATTTGCTCAGGAACTCGCCGGCCGCTCGCCGTTGGCACTGCGGTACGCGAAGGAATCCATCGCTTTTAGTGCCTCTCATAATCTCGCGGATACGATCTCCAAGGAAGCGGCGCTGCAGGCATTTTGTATTGAAAGTGAGGATTCCTCCGAGGCGATTAAGGCGTTCTTTCAGAAACGAACGCCCCAATGGCAAGGGAAGTGAACCGCTCGGTAGATCAGGGTAAACGGGAAGGTTCAGGCCGCAGGGCGGGTACTCACAGGAGGACAAGGTCAGCCGATAATGGATGGGCGGTAAAGGCGCATCGCCGCAATGAGATACTGACAAAATAAAACGAAAAAGGATTGATTGATGAGTTGGAAAGCACCAGTCAGCTGGGTCGCGGCGATTCTTTTGGGGCTGGTCTCTGCGGCATCCATGGCCGAGAGACAGCTGCTGTGGGGTGACACGCACCTTCACTCGACTTATTCCTCGGATGCCTTCACCAATGGCAATCTGACGGCAACACCAGACACGGCCTATCGCTATGCCAAAGGGATGCCTGTGGTCCATCCCGGGCACAAGGCGCGGGTGCAAATAGGCACGCCATTGGATTTTCTGGTGGTGTCAGATCACGCCGAATATTTGGGCGTTATCAGAAGCCTTTATCTCAATCCTATGGTGACCGAGGGGTTGTCTTGGCGTGAGCGTCTTTGGACTCGCTTCGTGCAGTATTTATTGCGAGATGCGATTGACGGACAGTCTGGGCGCGAGCTGTTTACTTCGATTTTACCCAAGCCCTCTGACAATGCTGTGACGGCGATGGAGGGTTGGGAAGAGGATCGCGTGAGTGGTCTGATTCCGAGGCAGCCGACAGTGGAGATAGATACGTGGAAGCTCATTACCGATACGGCAGACGCACACAACGAGCCAGGTCATTTCACCGCGTTGATTGGCTGGGAGTACTCGCTCATACCGGGAGGCGCAAATCTGCATCGCATTGTGATGGGCGATATCAACGCGGCACAGGCTCAGACGTTTGCGCCATTTGGTTTTGATGACAGCTCGTTTCCCAGCGATTTGTGGGCTTGGCTGGACAAAACGAGCGCCGCGACCGGGGGTAATTTTATCGCTATCCCCCACAACTCCAATATTTCAAAAGGCTCAATGTTCGACGTGAGGGATATTCGCGGTGCCGATATCGATGCTGACTATGCGGAAATCCGGCGTTACTGGGAGCCCGTCGTTGAAATCACGCAAATAAAGGGGGATTCGGAAACGCACCCCGCATTGTCTCCCGAGGACGAATTTGCCGATTTCGAGACCTACCCCTATTACATCCAGCGGGAATGGACAGATTATGTGCCGCAACCGGCGGATTACATTCGGAGCGCATTGAAAACCGGTTTGGCGCTCAAATCGGCTATTGGGGTCAATCCCTATCAGTTCGGGGTTATTGGCTCTACAGACGCACACACTTCGCTGCCCTCGGCCGAGGAGGATAATTTCCACGGAAAGATGGCCACGGATTCAGTACCGTCGCGAAAGAGCGGTGGCTGGTCGGATGATGCGCGGGGTACATTTGGGTGGGGTATGAGTGCCTCAGGGCTGGCGGCGGTATGGGCGACTGAAAATACCCGGGAAGCGATTGTTGCTGCGATGCGTCGACGCGAGGTGTATGCCACCTCAGGCCCCAGAATCGCGGTGCGCGTACATGGCGGTTGGAATCTGTCAGCAGGGATGATGAGCGAGCCCGCTTTTCCGGAAAATCTGGCCACGCTTGCCGTGCCGATGGGTGGCGAGATCGTGGGCGCGAATGAGGGCGGCCAATTCAGCCTGTTGATTGAAGCTCAAGCTGATCCCCACGGGGCAAATTTGGACCGGGTGCAGGTGATCAAAGGTTGGGTCGATATGGCGGGTATGACCCACGAGGAGATATATAACGTGGCGTGGGCAGGCCAAAATAGAGTGGCTGAAGATGGTTCCTTGATGCCGGTGGGTTCCAGTGTCGACATGGCGACTGGTTTAACGGCCAATTCGATTGGCGCGCCGCAATTAAGCGCCCTGTGGGTGGATCCACAGTTTGATCCCGAGCAGGCAGCGTTTTACTACGTGCGCGTGCTGCAAATACCGACGGCGCGCCATTCATTGTTGGACAAGCTTGCGCTGGCGGGCCCAGAAATCGATACACGGCGCCCTGACACCATTCAGGAGCGGGCCTATACCTCTGCTATCTGGTATCGCCCCTAAGACCAGGGGTCAGACAGCAACGCATACCCGCAATCCCTCGAGGGTCGGCTTGGTCTGCTGAAGCGCGGTGAGGCATGCCTGCTGCTCGGCTGAAAGGGCGTTAAGGTCTTGCTCGGTAATACCGGGGTTGATCGTCTGCAAGTACGTTAAACGACTGGTTTCGCAGTCATAAAATGAATTGGCCCGCTTCAGTGAAGCTTCCAGCCGCTGGTTGATGGAGTCGGTCGCGCGCTGCTCCAAAACGTCGAATAAAGACTCAAGAATATTCCGTAACTTGCTCAGTACCGCAGCGCTCGTCGTGTTTGGAATCGATTCCAGCGCCTCGGCCAAATACGCGGAGGATAATTTTTCACCCACTTCTTTGCCGTCTTTTGTCACCAACATCCGGAGCGGCGTGTAATCAAGAAATTGTCCCGCTTGGAGATAGCGGGGCGCCAGGCACTCAATGCGGAAGATCGCCTCAAGGAGCACGGTGCCAGCGGGCACGCCTCTGTGCGAGAAAGTGCCAAGGCTGGCCTTGCCAATGTCGCTGCTCAAAAGCACGGACATCGACTCAGTAATAATTGGATGCTCCCAAGTAAGAAACAGTACATCTTCGCGAGACAGCGCCGTGGCGCGATCATAAGTCGCCATTGCACCGTCATCACTGAGGCCGGGGAGCTGGCCCGTGACCAGGTTTTCGGTGGGCCTGATGACTGACAGCGTCTCCTCAAGGTATTCCTGATCTATGCCGATCCGATCAAACAGTTGCTCGGTGAAGTCATAGAGCGCGACGGTTGATTCGCGCTCTTCGAGGCTACGGATAATCTGGCTACCGATTTCCGGGTTATGGGAGTGCCGCTCCAACAATCGGTCTCTGCCCCGCTCAGTCTCAGATGCAAGTTGTTGACGGCGTTCGCGCGTTTGGTCGATCAGCGGTTGCAGATCTGTCTCGCCTTGCATGACCGACTTGAGCGTCGATTCGAACTCGCTGAAGATTTGGTGTCCAAATGAACAGGTCGCGCAAAATGCGTTGAGGCCATCATGCAGCCACAGGAAGAAAAATTCGTGCGCGGTGCTGATGAGATAGGGCACATGAATGTGTATCTCGGTACCCTGACCGATTCTGTCTAGGCGCCCGATCCGTTGCTCCAAAAGATCAGGGTGCGCGGGCAGATCAAAGCAGATAAGGTGGCGAGCGAATTGAAAGTTGCGGCCCTCGCTACCAATTTCGGAGCAAATAAGTGCCTGAGCGCCGCCTAATTCGTCGGCGAAATAGGCAGCGGCTCGGTCACGCTCAATCAGGCTTAGCGCTTCGTGGAATGCGGCACAGCGAACACCTGCCCTCAAGTGGAGGTGATGCTCTAATGCCAATGCCGTCGCCTTGTTGGCACAAATAATGAGCACTTTCTCAGGTCGCAGTGCTCTTAAGGTTTCCTGCAGCCATGGCACCCTAGGATCTTGTGCGATCCAGTCTGCTTCGTTGGTGGTGAGTTCGGGTTGAAGGGTATGTGGGACATCCGCATAGAGGCTTGGGGCGGTCAGCGGGTAAGCGTGAAGGTGTCGCCGAGGGAACCCCGCTACGCCTCGGCGAGAGTTTCGATAGAGCACTCTGCCCGGCCCGTATCGATCCAACATCTGCTGAATTTGCGCCTCGGGATCACTGCTGGCGTCGACGCCCTCTGGCAGCTCAGGGTGCAGGCCTTGTTCGATCTGCTCGATGACTTTATTCCAGCGAGCGAATTGCTCCTGCTCTTGCACGAATTGATCGAAGCTGGGAAAACGAGAAGGGTCGATGAGCTGCAGCCTTTCAAAATGACTTTCAAGGCCCGCTTGCTCAGGGGTGGCGGTGAGGAGCAACAAGCCACTTGCTGCATGCGCTAATCGAGCGATGAACGCTCCCATGTCGGTTTGCGGATCGCGGAGGCCCGTAATGTGGTGCGCTTCATCAATAATCACCATATCCCATTGCAACTCGGACACGAGTCGCTGAAGTTCGTGTTTTCCGGCAAAAAGAGAGGTGGGGGAGATAACCAAAGGACTGTCTGCAAACTCTTCCTCGGCATCGGTATCTTCCAGCCTACTCTCGTTCAGCAGCGAGAACGACAGGTGGAAGCGCCGCTGCATTTCCACCAGCCACTGGTGCGTTAGTGATTCAGGGGTGAGCACTAAAACGCGAGAGACTCGTTGCCGCAGCAGTTGTTGGCTGAGGATGAGCCCCGCTTCTATCGTTTTGCCAAGCCCTACTTCGTCCGCGAGAAGCACTCTGGGAGCAGACCGTTTTCCAATGCTGGCGGCGACGTATAGCTGATGAGAAAGGAGAGACGTTCTAGGCCCCAGCAATCCTTGCAGGCCGAATCCCTCGCCGGTGGCGCTGTGTTCGAGAGTCGTTCTACGCAGATCAAAATCGCTGGTCTTGCTCAACTGGTTGTTCAGCAGACGTTCGGCCGGCGTATTCAACTCGATGTGAGCATCCAGCTCGGTCTCGTTAATCGTGTGTTCCCGCCCCTGGTCATCTTCGGTTGCATAGATCGCAACGCCTTGCCGATGCGCGACCGAGACGACATTAAAGATGAGACCATCAATTCGGACCAGTCGATCGCCGTTTTTGAGTAAGAGTCGTGTCAGGGGTGCGCGGTGGGTAGCATAAACGCGTTCCTCCTCCACCGCTGGAAAGTGCAGCGTCACGCGCCTTTCGTCGACCTGGGTAACGATGCCAAGCCCGAGAGAGCTATCGGCGTGACTGACCCAGCGCTGGCCTATCGAAAAAAGATCCGCCATTACTTAAAAAAAAGCTGGTAACTGGTATTGCGGGCCAAATTTAGGAATTGCTCTATTTCAATGGATTTGAGCTCAGCCAGTTTTTTTGCGATCAGAGGCAGGTAGCAGGGCGCGTTGGGTTTTCCGCGAAAGGGTGTTGGGGTGAGGTAAGGGGCATCGGTCTCTAGCACAATGGCTTCAGCGGGGGTGGCGTGAACAACAGCGCGAACATTATCCGCATTTTTAAAGGTGGTGATGCCGTTGAAGCCGAGCACAAAGCCCTCCGCCAGACAGAATTCTGCCAGCCCTAAAGAACTGGTGAAGCTGTGAATTACCCCTTTTCTCTGAAGGCATCGGCTGTGATTAGCCAAGACGGCACGAGTATCGTCGTCGGCGTCACGGGTATGAATAACAACTGGTAAATTTTGTTGTGCAGCGATTTGCAGCTGTTCATCAAATGCCGCTGCCTGTGCGGAGCGATCACTGTGATCATAGTGATAATCGAGTCCAATCTCGCCTATCGCAACCGTGCGCTCGTGCCGACAGCCGGCGGTTACACGCGCTGCAACCTCACTGTTCCACGTGCTTGCCTCGTGCGGATGAATGCCTTGTGTGCACCATACCTGCTGGTGACGGTTGGCGAGGTCCTGCACGGTATCGAGATTGTCGGGTGACACAGCGATGGTGACGATGCGCTCTATGCCCTGAGCAATGGCCGCGTCCAGTGTGGCCTGTAGCGCCTGCGTGTTCAGGTAATCTAAATGGCAGTGAGTTTCCACAATCGGCGTCGAAAAACGCGGAATCGTTTTGTCGGGGGTTGGATTCATTCCGGACGCTACAGCTCGGGGGCGCGCAGTATCGCATATTTCCGGGCGCTGGGCGCTGGGCGCGGAAGGGCAGGCCTAGCCCCGATGAACCGTGCGAAAACGCATTGCCTGCACCGTTTCAATGATTTCATGCCAGAGCCATTGGTGAACGGGTGAGTGCTCTGTACGTTTATGGGCGATCAGTGAGTACTGGACGCTAAAGGTGAGATCGACGGGCAGAGTCAGTGCCACGATATCGCGAGTCGCACCCTCGTTGCGGGCGAGGTAAGCAGGACAAATGAGCAGGTAGTCTGTCTCCCTCAATACTTCGAAAGCGGTGAGCAAGTGGGAGGTTTCCAGTGTACCTTTGTCACTCTCAAACAAGCCGCGCGCGAGCACCTGCCCACCAATGAGCTCTTCTCGATCAGCGACGTAAAGTGCAACCTGCGGGTATTGGCGCACCAGCTCGCTAGTCAGCGTCTGCTCTACCAATGGGTGTTCCTGTCGAACAAAAATGGCCAGGGGTGACGCCGCCAGCGGTGCGACGGTGTACTCCGGTGGATATTCCTCCCGATGAATCTGAATCGCCAAATCCAGTTCACCCTTTGCGAGCTGATCCAACTGCCGCTCAGCCCGCGTGATGGTCCTGAGCCTCAAGCGCGGAGCGCTGGATTCGAGGCGGGCCGACAGGGGAGGCAATAGCGTGAAGCCGACGTATTCTGAGATTGCCAGCGTAATCTCGCCCCGGTAAGCGGCGGGAGAGAAGTCCCCTGCGTCAAGCAGCGCATCAACCTGACCCAGCAGACTCTTCAAATCCGCGGCCAGGCTTAATGCTCTGGGGGTGGGCTGGATGCCCCTTTTGCTCCGAACGAACAGTGGATCATCAAAGGTCTCGCGTAATCGCCCCAATGTTTTAGACATGGCCGGCTGCGTGATCGACAGTCGACCGGCCGCCCTGGAGACGCTGCCTTCCTCGATCAATATATGCAATGAAACCAGCAGGTTAAGGTCAATTCGTGCGAGTCTAGTTAAGTTCATCTCTCATGGCCTATAACAGGTAAGACTGAATGTAATGCGGCAAATACATTAGTTTTATGGACTTCGGTTATGGATAGTAGCAGACAGGTTCCCTATCGGCAGGTGACGCTTTTCCCTTTGAAGCGTTGACTGACGGGAATGTTTGTCCAGCCTCAGCCCGCCTCACCGAGGCGGGTTTTTTTTGCGTTATATTGCGGTTCGCAACTAAACACGGTGCTGGTGTGAAGCGATTTCTCATTGCGCTAGGGTGGCTGAGCGGTCTTGCCTATGCGGACACGCCGCTGCCTTTTGGCCTGGACATGCAAGCCAGAGATTGGATTGAGTCAAACGTCGCTTCGGCAGACGTGGATATCTCGGGTTTGGCTGATCTCGACCAAGCGATTGACGCTTTGAATGCCAAGCAGCGCGAGTTGGGGCCTTATCATCCCGATTTGGTCCCGCTTACTGTAGCAACTGCTAAGCTGGCCACGGATGCGGGAGCGCTGGCGCGGGCAGAGCGGCTTTACGACAGGGCGCTACACACTGTTCGAGTGAATGACGGTTTGTATGGGGATCAGCAGCTACCTATTCTGCGCGGCCTGCTGGATCTTTACCTGGCTTCGGGTGACAGGGAGGGGTTCGAGAAAAGAGCAGAGTATCAATTTCGGCTATTGGGCTCCGGACTGCCACCATTCAATGCCGCAGAGCTCACAGCCGCTGGGGAGTTTTTTGACGTTACCCTTGACGCGCTAATGGATGCAAGTTGGGAAAGCAGAGCACGAGAACTGCTGCGTTTTCATGACCGGTTCGACACCCTGACCGAATCAGTCTGCGCGGACCCCGATGTAGGGCCAGCATGGTGCCAGTTTTTCTCTTTCCGACTCATTCGATTCTACTATTTGCTTGAATACAAGCTCGATGCTTTTGTTGATGATCCGAGATTCGAACCCCGTTTTGGCAGCCCGAACTGGGAGTTAATGGATCGAGAGCCTCGGATGGAAGCGTTGCAAAGACGGCTTTTTCAGCAAGGAGAAGCGGTTTTTGATCGATTACTGGCGATTGATCCTGGGGCCCATGATGGACTCGCTGGCTTAGCTGACTGGCACTGGTTTTATCAAAAACGCACGGCGGCGACCCGGCTGTATCGAGATGCTTGCAGATTGCAGCCGACGCGCTTCAGTCTTCCAGCGCCGCTACCGGAGTACCCGGCTCTCAGTCGTTACAGGGCCTTTGGCAATTCCGGCACGGCGGTCAACGTCACTTTGCAAGTGAATAAGCGGGGTGTGCCCTCTGATATCGTGGTCTCGCTCATTGATGCTGCTGCTGACGGCGGCACTCCTGTCAGCATGAGGAGAAAGCTACGAGAGACTCGTTTTCGGCCCGCATTCGACGACTGCGAAAGCCCGAGCTCGACGAGTGAATTCAACGCGCAATTTGTGTTCCTAGATTAGTTAGTCATTGTGGATGACAAGCAGGGCGCCGGTAGCCTTCACTGCGCCGCTCAGGCGCCAATCGAGGAGTTCACCCCCGTGCTTATCGATCACTCGCGCCGCCATCTCGTGGAACGTGGGTCGCTCAGGATCGCCAATCACAATCGTGCCGACTCCGGCGGCAATGGCACGATCAATCAATTTGCCCACGGGTTTTACCAACTCGTCCCAAAAACAAATGTCGCCACCAACGAGCACATCGATCGTTTCCAAGTCTTTCTGCTTCACTTGCTCGAATCGCTTCACCCAGGGCTCCGTGGTGACACCGTTGAGCGTTGCGACTGCGTTCAAGAACGGAAAGACTGCGGGGTCAGCGTCCATTGAGCGGGTGTCCGATCCCCATTGCTTTGCGCACCAGATACCTGTGACGCCCCAGCCGCAGCCGGCATCCAGAACGCGATCCGTTCGCTTGGGCTTATTTTTGTTCAGGTAATCAATGATCAGGCAACTTGATTTCCAGAGTTTGGTGCCATGAATGCTCGGTTCATGCCCTGCCCGTTTCACTGCCCGAATGCTTGCATGACCTGCGTAGGGCATGACCACACCCCTGAAGCGCCGCAGCTGCTTGGCAGCGGTTTTTTTTCGGGTCCCGTGGGATTTTTTTGGAACATCTGGACGCACGGATTTTGGACTGGGCATGGTTGTGCTCGCTCTGTTGGGGCCGCGAGCTTAGCAAACCTCTTTTGATCTGGGTATTAGCGCTTGGTCACTTCCTCAGCCTGAAGCCCTTTTGGGCCCTCGACTAGGACGAATTCCACTTCTTGTCCCTCGTTGAGACTCCGATAACCGTCGCCTTGAATGGCCCGAAAATGCACGAAGATGTCATCGGGCCTATCGGCCATCGTGATAAAACCGAATCCTTTCGCATTATTGAACCACTTGACGGTGCCCACATGGCGGTCTGACATGACTGAGACTCCACCGTTTTAGAATTATTATCCTGCACAGTGATATCAGGGCTTTAGTCAGAACGCAACTCCTCAATATGTTTTCGTTGCTCCTGAAGCACGGCCAAAGCGCTCTCTGCCTGCTCGAGTTTCTTACGCTCTGCTGCAACAATATCCGCGGGAGCGCGCTCAATGAAGTTTCTGTTGGTCAGCTTACCATCGAGTTTAGCCATGTCTGCCCGCACCTTGGCGATCTCCTTGTCGAGTCGAGCCAGTTCGTCGGCAATGTCGACTAATCCCGCCATGGGCACGCGCACTTCGAGGTCGCCACACAAGGCTATCAAGCTGGGCGGTGCGGAATCTCGATCCTCAATCGCGGCAATAGCGGTGCTTTTCGACAGCCGCTGTAGGAAACCCGCATTTCGCTCAAGTCTCTCGCGATCATTGTCACTGGTGTTTGCGATGGTGACTTCGAGCATTCTGGAGGGAGGTATGTTGGCTTCGGATCGTATCGTTCTGATGGCCACAATAATGCCTTTCATCCATTCGATTTCGTTCTCTGCCTCGAGGTCTTCTTGGTCTGGCTCGGATGTGGGCCAGGGCGCCAGCATTATGCTGTCTCCCTGAGTGCCGGTTATCGGGCTCACGCTTTGCCAGATTTCCTCGGTGACGAATGGCATGAATGGATGCAGCATGCGAAGCGCCTGCTCTAGCACTTCTGCAAGGGTCTGACGCGTGCCGAGCAAGTGCGAGGGGTGTTGCTCTTCGTCCCACAGCACAGGTTTGGAAAGCTCAAGGTACCAGTCACAGAATTCGTTCCAAACAAAGTCGTAAAGCGCCTGTGCGGCCAGATCGAAGCGAAAACCAGCCAAGGCGGTGTCCACGGTTTGCAGCGTTGACTGCACTTGGCTGCGAATCCATCGATCCGCGAGAGACAGGGTGCCTCGCTCTGCAGTCAGATCATGGCTTTCTGTATGACTAAGCACGTACCGGGCTGCGTTCCATATTTTGTTGCAAAAATTCCGGTAGCCCTCCATGCGTCCGATATCAAACTTGATATCTCGCCCGGTGGAGGCGAGGGAATAAAAGGTGTAGCGAAGGGCGTCGGTGCCATAGCCCGGGATGCCCTCGGGAAATTGCTTCCGGGTGGCCTTTTCTATTTTCTTCGTCAGCTGAGGCTGCATCAAGTTGGCTGTTCGTTTGGCGACCAGCGCCTCCAGTTCGATGCCATCAATCAAGTCGATCGGATCAAGTACGTTGCCTTTGGACTTGGACATTTTCTGCCCTTCTCCGTCGCGAACCAGTCCGTGAACATAAACGGTGTGAAAGGGGACTTCTTCCATGAACGCCAGCGACATCATGATCATCCTCGCCACCCAGAAGAAAATAATGTCAAAGCCGGTCACCAGTACCGATGCGGGATGAAAAGTCGTTAGATCCGGATTTTTCTCAGGCCATCCGAGGGTGGAAAAAGTCCACAGGGCGGAGGAGAACCAAGTGTCGAGGACGTCCTCGTCCTGGGTCAGTGTCACGGAAGCATCCAAACCATGATCTCGCCGAATCTGCTCTTCTGATTCCCCGACATACACTTGATTATCAGCGTCGTACCAGGCGGGAATCCTGTGCCCCCACCACAGCTGGCGGCTGATGCACCAGTCCTGAATGTCGCGCATCCAGGAGAAGTAAGTGTTCTCCCACTGTTTGGGTACGAATTGAATATCACCGTTTTCGACCGCGCTAATAGCAGGCACGGCGAGTTTTTTGGCGTCGACGTACCATTGCGGTGTCAGCCAGGGTTCGATGACGGCGCCCGATCGATCCCCGCGGGGCACTTTTAGGACATGCGGCTCAACTTTATCGAGTAGCCCCAGCGCGTCAAGCTCCGCGATAATTGCCTCGCGGGCAACAAATCTGTCGAGGCCGCGAAAGCGATCCGGCACGGCATTATTGAGCGCAGCGCTCGCTGTGAGAATGTTGATCTTTGGCAGCTGATGTCTTTCGCCCATTGCGTAATCGTTAAAGTCATGGGCGGGGGTGATTTTGACGCATCCAGAACCAAACTCCGGATCGACGTAATCATCTGCAATGATAGGGATGCTCCGACCTGTGAGCGGCAGCTCGATCGTTTTGCCGACAAGGTGCTGATAACGCTCATCGCTGGGGTGAACCGCTACCGCCGTATCGCCCAGCATGGTCTCTGGGCGTGTGGTGGCGACGACAAGATGTCCTTCGCCGTTGCTGAGGGGGTATCGCAGGTGCCAAAGGGAGCCTTGCTCCTCCTCTTGTACGACCTCGAGATCAGATATCGCGGTGTGAAATTGTGGGTCCCAGTTCACTAGTCGGTGGCCACGGTAAATCAGACCCTTCTCATATAAAGTGATAAAAACCTGCTGCACCGCACTGGACAGCCCCGGATCCATTGTGAACCTCTCGCGCTGCCAGTCAGGAGAAGTCCCCAGTCGACGAAGCTGCTGGGTAATGGCGCCACCTGAATGTGCTTTCCAGTCCCAGACTCTCTCGACGAAGGCCTCGCGGCCGAGCGCCTCTCGAGAGGAGCCCTCCGCCTCCAGCTGTCGCTCAACTACCATTTGTGTCGCGATCCCGGCATGATCGGTGCCGACTTGCCATAGGGTGTTATAGCCCCTCATTCGGTGATAGCGGACCAGCGCATCCATAATGGCTTGCTGAAAGCCGTGGCCCATATGCAACGTTCCCGTCACGTTAGGCGGTGGGATAGGAATGCAATAAGCGGGTCCATTGCCAGAGGGCGCAAAATAGCCCGCCGATTCCCATGCGTCGTACCACCGATTTTCAATGTTGGCCGGTGAAAAATTCTTTTCCATGGTCACAGTTTAAACAGCCTTACTACCAGTTTACGACGCACGGAGTTCGTGCTTTGCCAGTGGATAGCCTCGGTCCCGATAAAATCGCCAAGCATCTCGAGAAGCCGCGATCGCGGCTTCATCGTGCGTAACAATTTCTGCCATGCGGCCAAAACGGGAAAAGCAGCCGGGAATCGCCCGGGTCACGTTGATGATGACGTCACTGCAGGCCATAGGTGGATCTTGGTGTCCAATAATGACTTGCTCCAGACAGGCCTCGGTAGCAAGGGAGTGAGGCAGAAAGCTGGACGGACGAAAAGCCCAAAGTGCCTCGTCAAGCTGATTTGTCTGCTGCTCATTTTCGGTCTGAATAAACACCTGATGGCCTCGGGCGCTCGCTTTTTCTGCCAGACGCCCGATGGCGACCTCGATAGGCAAGCTGCCGTCATCGGGAAGGACATAAAAATCGATTTTTGTCATCGCTGCCCCGAGCGCTCTCGGAGGTAATTGACCAGCATGGGCACCGGGCGACCGGTTGCGCCTTTGGGAGAGCTCTTGAAGGCCGTCCCCGCAATGTCGAGGTGGGCCCAGTGGTAATCCTCGGCGAATTGGGCGAGAAAACAGGCGGCGGTAATGCTGCCAGCACCACCGGTGCCAATGTTGGCTAGGTCTGCAAATGGACTCTCCAGCTGACGGTGGTATTCCTCCCAGATAGGGAATCGCCAGCCACGGTCATGGGCTCTAACCCCCGCCGCCAGAAGACTGTCAGCAAGGTGATCGTTATTAGAAAAAATGCCGGTTGCCTCTTGGCCTAAAGAGACAATGATCGCTCCCGTCAGCGTCGCAATATCTACCACTTCTTCTGGGGAAAATTTCGATACGTAGGTGAGCGCGTCGCAAAGCACCAGACGGCCCTCTGCATCGGTATTCAAAATTTCGATAGTCTTGCCAGAGAGACTGGTCACGACGTCGCCGGGTTTGGTCGCTCTCCCGCTGGGCATGTTCTCCGCAGCCGCTATGACCCCCACAATATTGATGGGCAGTTTCAAAAGCGCAGCGGCGTGGATGGTTCCAAAGACAGAGGCTGCGCCGCCCATATCAAATTTCATTTCATCCATTTTCGCCCCGGGTTTAAGACTGATGCCTCCGGTGTCGAAAGTGATGCCTTTGCCCACCAGACAGTAGGGCCGAGATTTTGGTGACGCGCCTTGATATTTTATGGTAATCAAGCGGGAAGGTTGTTCAGAGCCGTTCCCTACTGACAGCAGAGAGTGCATGCCAAGTTCTGCCATCTTGCGCTCGTCCAAAATTGAGACGGAGAGGCTGGAATGTTGCCTGGCCAGTTTTCGTGCCTCCCCGGCGAGGTAGCGGGGCGTGCAAACATTGCCGGGGAGGTTGACCAGCTCTCTCGTGAGGTTGGCGCCCTTGCCCGTGGCTGACCCTGCCGCAACAGCTCGCTTGGCAACAGCAGGGGAGCAGAGATTCGCGGGTGAAATCGCAACTCGCCGCAGCGAGCGCGCGGGCTTTTTGCGGTGGTTCAGCGTCTGGCTATATTGATAGTGCGAGAGCGTCAGTTGCAGGGCGAGCTGCTCCAATAATTGCTCAGGCTGTCGCACTTTTTGAGAGATACCCTCTGTCCAAATAATTGCATCTTTGGCGGCGCAGCTCAGGAGAGCTCTGGATAGGGCCTCTGCTAACTTCTTATCAGAGGCCACTGTCCGCTGATTCACGTCACCGCAGCCTACTAACAGAACACGGTGCACGGCCCCCGCGCCCGGGAGCCAACAGGTGGCGCCAATGGTCGGGGAAAAGTCTCCGTGGGTGGCGTTCCGAGATACGGCGCCTCCAAGAAACTTATCAAGCGCTTTCATGGGAGCCCCCAGAGATTTGCGCTCTGATATGAGGACGACCAACGCCTGTGTTTTCATCTGACTGAGTGGGGCTGCCGCTTTAGCGGTAATGTTCAAGACTGACATGCATGTTCCTGTAGCCATAAAAGGGCGGAGTGAAAGGGCGCTAGTGTATGATGACCGGAGGGCTAACGAAATAACCCCGTTGGGAACCCACGTGAATTGGCTGATCGCATGCGCATCCTGCGGTATCTAACACGAGATATTCTGACTCACACACTGGCGGTGAGCTTGGTCCTCTTTCTCGTGGTTTTTGCCGGTCGATTCATTCGCTACCTGGCCGAGGCGGCGGTCGGGTCACTCACGGGCGATGTATTGCTCCCTATCATGCTGTTCAAGTTGCCCGGGTTTTTGGAAATGATTCTTCCCCTTGGGCTATTCATCGGGATTCTGCTGAGTTTGGGTCGCCTGTATGCAGACAGTGAAATGGCTGTGCTCAGAGCCTGCGGGGTGGGTCCTGGTCGACTGGCGCTCTACGTTCTGGTGCCAGCGTCCCTGGTGATGGCCGTGGTAGCGGTACTGGCGCTCTACATCGCCCCAGAGGGCTCCGCCAGGGCGCAAGTGCTGTTGGACAACCCGCGCTCTGCAGAGGGACTGCACATGCTGAACGAAGGTCGATTCAGAAAGCAGCGTCGTGGTAGTTACGTCACCTACGCGGAGCGAATCGATGACAGCGGCTTGATGCACAATATTTTTGTTTTCGAGAGGAATGAACGGGGTATTGGCGCTCATACAGCTACATTTGCGAGGGAGGGCGAAATTGTCCTAGACGAACAGTCGGGGCGACGTTACCTCGAGCTGCGGGGTGGAAGCCGTTACCGCGGATCCCCGGGAAATTTAGCGCTGGAGGAGGTCACCTTCGAACTCTACGGTGAGCTGATACCAGAATCGAATAACAGTCTGCGGCGCTCCGGTAAGGTGGAGGCGGTACCCACCGCTACCCTGTTGGTGAGTGAGGAGCCTAAATTGCGCGGCGCGCTCTGGTGGAGGCTCTCGCTGCCGCTCATGGTGCCCGCCGCAGCCTTGATTGCGCTGGCGCTCAGCAAAACCGATGCCCGGAAAGGCCGCTATGCCAAAATTGGGCCAGCGATGGTCGTGTTGCTCCTCTATTTTCTGGGCCTCACCCAAGGTCGCGCGGTAATCGAGTCAGGCAGTGGCCCGGAGCTGATGGTGGCGGTGCACTGTGTGATGAGTATTTTGGCCGTCCTCCTCCTGAATACAGAACGTTTGAGGGCGGCGATGAAACCAGCACATGCGAAAGTTTGATTACTACATCGGCCGCTCGGTCTTACTGGCAACGCTTGCAGTGCTGGTTCTGCTTGCCGGCTTGGACGCGCTCATTTCTGTCATCGATGAATCCGATGATATTGGCAATGGTTATGAGTTCGCCGATGTGCTCATCTATGTCGGCTATACAATCCCTCGAAGGATTCACGAGTTTGTTCCATTTGCCGGGTTGATTGGCGCGCTGATCGCGCTCGGCCGTCTCGCGGCATCAAGTGAACTGGTGGTAGTGCGCGCTTCCGGCGTTTCCCTCGGCGGGATTGCGATCATGGTGCTGAAGCCCGCCATGGTGATGGCAATGTTTGGTTTCGCGGTAGGGGAATTTATAGCGCCACACTCTGAGCAGTTGGCGATGAGTCATCGGGCGCTGGCACAGCGCTCGGAATCAGCGGTGGCGGGTCGTTTCGGCGCATGGAATCGAGATGGGAACACTTTTATCCATGTTGATGCCGTGCAGCGAGGCGGTGTCGCCTACGGGGTAACGCTACTGACTTTTGACGAGGAATATCGGCTCGTCAGGTCTTTGATCGCTGAGCGGGGAACCCATGCCGGGGACCACTGGATGCTCGAACAAGTGCGTTCCACTCACCTCGGGGCAGAGGGCACAGCGATTCAGCGAGACACGCTGTGGCGATGGGATACGGCAATCACGCCTCAATTATTGACGCTGGACGTTGTCGAGCCAGAGACGCTTCCCATCATGCAGCTGTGGCCCTACGCGCGATATCTGCAGCGGCAGGGGATGGTGTTTGTCGATATTGAACTGGCTTTTTGGCGAAAAGTGCTGCAGCCGTTGGCAACGCTTGCTCTGGTACTCGTGGCAATGTCTTTCATCTTTGGGCCCCTTCGTGAGGGCACGATGGCGGCACGGGTCTTTATCGGCATTATTGTCGGCGTTGCGTTTAGAATCAGTCAGGATTTTTTCGGGCCCGCCAGTTTGATCTTCGGTTATGACCCCCTTGTGGCGGCGCTCTCGCCAATAGCAGTCTGTTGGGTGGGTGGAATGTGGTTGCTATGGCGGCGCGCCTAGCCGGGGCGCTTTAATCCGGTTTTGGTACTAAAACCAATCGGGTGCCGGACAGGGTGTCATGCCAGTATCGATACCTTGGCGGCATGAACCGCCAGAAAAATCCGGCCCCGAAGGCGATCAAAGATAGAGATGCCCCTATCACTCGCAGCGTGACTTGCGTCCAAGCGAGTTGGCCGCCTTGCTCAGAAATCAGCTTAATTCGCCACGCTTGCATTCCCAGCGTTTGTCCGCTCTTGCGCCAGAATAGCCCGAAAAAGGCGAAGACGATGAAGCTCCAGGTCAAACGCTGCAAAATGGGAGGTACAGTCTGGGTCAATGCGCTTTCAGTAGGGCCCCAGATCACCACCCACATGGCGGTGGCCGCCATAAAGAGTGGGATGATCAGCAGGCTGTCGTAAACCATGGCTAAAGTGTGGCGCCAAAGGGGCGCTTCCTGTTCGTTCGCAGTGTTGGACGAGGTGCTCATTGGAAAGTTAGGCAGATGTCTTTGTGGATTCGTCGTAAAATAACACGACTGAGTTTTAGAATAGAGCCATGACCATCCAAGAAGAAATAACTGACGCGCTAAGTACAAGCTTCGATCCCTCGTTTCTCAGCGTGGAGAACGAGAGCCATCGGCACAATGTCCCGCCTGGGTCGGAGACTCACTTTAAGGTGACGTTGGTCAGCGCGCGTTTCGATGGTGTCAGGAGCGTCAAGCGGCATCAAGCAGTGTACGGCACTTTGGCATCCTGGCTGGCAGGCCCAGTGCATGCGCTGGCGCTGCACACTTTCACCGCGCAGGAGTGGGCTAGATCGGCGGGCGCACCCGCTTCCCCTGATTGTCGGGGGGGCTCTGGAAAATGACGCCGCCCGCTGAGCAACACGAGCGCCGTGTTGTCGCGCTGTACCGCTTCGTTACGCTGGAAGATTATGCGGAATTAAAAGCGCCGTTGCTCAGTGTTTGCGAACACGCCGAGTTGAAGGGCACGCTTTTACTGGCGCGAGAGGGCATCAATGGCACTATCGCGGGTACGCGCTCAGGTATCCAGTCAGTGATTGACTGGCTGCTTAAAGACACAAGATTTAAAGGGCTCGACTGGAAAGAGTCGTTTCACACCGCAGACCCCTTCCACAGAATGAAAGTGAAACTGAAACGGGAAATCGTCACCATGGGGGTTGATCATATCGACCCGGGCGTTTGCGTTGGCCGGTATGCCACTCCGGCACAATGGAACGCGCTCGTCGATGATCCGGAATGTCTGATCATAGATACGCGCAATGATTATGAGGTGGCTATCGGCAGCTTTAAGGGAGCGGTGAATCCCTCAACAAAAAGTTTCCGAGACTTCCCCCAGTGGGCGCGAGACAACTTGCGGCCGGGCGAGCATAAAAAGATTGCCATGTTCTGTACCGGGGGAATTCGTTGCGAGAAATCGACCTCCTTTCTGCTATCGGAGGGTTTTGCGGAGGTCTGGCATTTGAAAGGGGGCATTCTGAAGTATCTGGAGGAAATTCCAGAGTCAGAATCTCGATGGGAGGGTGAGTGCTTTGTTTTCGACTCGCGGGTAGCCGTGGATCATCGTTTGGTGAAGGGTCGTTTTGATCAGTGCTACGCCTGCAGGCACCCGATTACTGAGGAGGAGAAGGCGTCCAGACACTACGAAAAGGGCGTATCTTGTCCCCACTGTTATGTGCAGTTAACGGAGGATCGGGAGGCGCGCTTGAGAGAGCGGCAAAAGCAGGTAGATCTGGCTGCTCGACGCGGGCAGCAGCACATTGGTGGGCCGCCGCCCGCCAGACAACAGAAAAAAGCCGCTCATTAGGGCCGGACTCGTGACGATATTAAGTCCGTGGGGTAAAAATAGCTCACCGTTTCGCTATCGCCGGCAGAAATGATTCCGAAGACCCGGAGGCCACCACCTTGGGTCCTGCCCAAAATGGCTCCACCAGATGCACCCCGGCGAATCACACAGCTTGAGGCAAGCGGTGGTGAGCCCGCTGCAGTGACCCGGCAGTTGGGATCGATGATTAAGGAGCGATCCACGTGATTCGTGGTGGTGTTGAAATCAGCCTCTGACAAACGACTGAATCCGGCGGCGCTAATGCGTGACCCCTGCTTTGCCCGCACGGGTGCGATCGGGATCCATGTATGGGGCACCCAAGCGCCGGTGGCTTGGAGCACTGCCCAGTCTTGCTGCATTGAGCCCCCTGATGCCAATAGCTCAAGCGCGATCGGACCGCTATCCGTTAAAAGCGTTGCTGGCGACCCAAGCGCCTCATGACCGTCGAAACAGTGCCACGCACTGATCAGCAGTGGCTTGGGTCCCGGTGAGACGACCGTGGCGCTGCAGCGCTCAAGAAAATGGCGCGCATACCCTTCAATACGCCGTACGATCGGTACCTCAATTTTGACGATTGCCCGAGTCCAGTCTTGATCCGATCGGCTAGCCGGGGTAGCCCCCCCGGACCAAAACATGAGTACTGTTGACAGGAATATGCAAAATATAGTGGGGGCCGTGGCAAGCGTGTGCGCGTTAAAAATAGGCATAGTGTCTCGCTTTTTTGGATGATTCGGCGGCCGCTGGAGGCTAACTGGGTTCCTGGTCATTGAAAAGGTGTCAGTGGAAAGGGGGTATCTCGGAACACGGCTGGTGTATGCTCCGGCGCGTCGAGATGCTAGGAATCCGGCGAAACGAGGGGTCAGGACAGAAAGCATGTCATTGGAGTATTCGCCGCAGCAACTCCGTTCGGGCCTATCACTGGCAATCGTTGCCAACATTCTTTGGGGGGTCGCAGCGCTTTTTTGGATTGAAACCGCGCCGGTTGAGGCAATCGACGTTGTGGCCCATCGGGCGGTTTGGAGCTTGCCCATCGCTGCAGTGATTTTGCTGATGGCAGGTCGATTGCGCCCAACGATAGATCTCATGCGGGCGGGTAGCACGTTTTTCTGGAGTCTCCTGGCGGCGGGTTTACTCGGTGTGAACTGGGGTGTCTTTGTCTATGCGGTGACTGTGGGTCGCGCTACCGAGGCAAGCCTCGGTTACTTTATGTTGCCACTGCTGACCATTGGTGTCGGGAGAGTATTATTTCATGAGGCGTTGGGGTGGTCCGATCGTTTAGCAATTGCGCTGGCAATCTTTGCGGTGTTGGTGCAGCTGATTTCCTATGGCAGTTTGCCTTGGATTAGTCTCGCCCTTGCCAGCAGCTTTTCGGTTTACGGCGCTATTCGGAAAAAAATTGCGGCAGACACCATTCAGGGACTATTCATCGAGACGTTGTGTATGGCACCTGTTGCTCTTGTCTGGTTGTGGTTGACTGACGGCGCCGGCATGGGGGTTCACGGGTTGAAGGTGGATTCTTTCCTATTGATGTCAGGTATCTACACCACGGCGCCATTGCTGACTTACATTGCTGCCGCCCGGCTGTTGCCGCTGAGCGTGGTTGGCTACACCTCTTATCTTGGGCCCACCCTGCAACTACTGGTGGCCCAAACCTTACTCGGAGAGTCTATCGATGGTGTGACTGCTCTGTCCTTTGCCCTGGTGTGGCTCGGCGTCCTATTGGTTTCCGGTCGGGGTTTGCTCCGGATGACGCGACGTAGCGCGAGAACAAGCTCATGACTTTTCAATCGCCGGGTCTAGAAGACGTTCGACTTTGCCCCGAATGGCTCGCGCTTCTGGAGGCAACCTTCCGCAGTGCTTTCATGGCTGATCTAAAGGCTTTCCTCAGGGCCGAAAAGGCGGCAGGTAAGGTGATTTATCCACCCGGGCACCAGTTTTTTGCCGCGCTGGACGCGACGCCTGCATCGGAGGTTCGGGTCGTGGTGATCGGCCAGGACCCTTATCACGGCCCGCAGCAAGCCAATGGATTGAGTTTCTCGGTCAGTAAAGGGCAGCCCATACCGCCGTCGCTGCGAAATATTTTTGCCGAGTTGCAGGCGGATCTCTCGATTGCTCCACCGAACCATGGCGATCTCACCGGTTGGGCCCAGCAGGGCGTGCTCTTGCTCAATAGCGTACTTTCGGTCGAGCGCGGCTTACCGGGATCTCATCAGGGAAAAGGGTGGGAGGCCTTCACCGATGCAGTGATTGCCGCCATCAATAGCGGTGATCGGCCCGTGGTTTTCTTGTTGTGGGGCAAGCACGCCCAGCAAAAGGGTGCGGCGATAAATCGACAAAAGCACTGTGTTCTTGCGGCGCCGCATCCGTCACCGCTGTCAGCGCACCGGGGATTCCTCGGCTGTAGGCACTTTAGTCAGGCGAATCGTTTCTTGCAAAATAATGGGTATCAGCCCGTCGATTGGTCTGTTGTGGGATGACAGGCCTCCACCGATGAGAGCGGTGGGCCTTTTTCGCCAATAAACAGTGGGTTGCCGATAGTATTTGGGATGACTTCGATTAGCATGGGGAGCTGTTCGTCCAGCGACAGCAGGTTGATAATACTACCGACCCGCCGTCCATCGGCGTCGGTGATGCTCTCTCCTGGCTGGGCTCCCACAGCGGCGCCTGACGCCAAGGCGCGGTGCAGCCGTCGCTTGGGCGTCCCGCGATAGTGCAGGCGCGCCACAATCTCTTGCCCAGTGTAGCAGCCCTTGGTGAAGCTCACTGTTTCGTTACGGTCATAATTGAGATCCTGCGGCAGATAGGCGCCAATAGTGGTCGCCTCTACGCGCGCTCGGGCCGTCTCAAAATCGACGCGAGCGAGGGGCGTGACATCTTTTGGGTCGTGCCGGGTTTTCGATGCAGCGCTATGCCAGTATTCCGAGAATGTTGTATCGCGACGAATAACAACCGTGTTGAGCTCGCCGTCCTCTTCGATTAATCGAGCGCCTTCAGGCTCATTTTCAGCGCCCGACTCGGGGCCACTGCAGTACACGCCCCAGTCAGTCCGTGTTAGCGTTGATTTCGAAAATGCAAGATAGGGTTTAAGGTGGGACGCCAACTGCGCCAGCACAGATTGGCGTCCTCGTAACAAAACTACCGTATCGTCGACGACAACGGCCAGAGCATCCGCAAGCACTCTCCCTTTCGCGTCACAGAAAGCCGTGTAAACGTGCGCGCCTGACTCCGCCACCTGAAAGTCAGACGTGGTTTGTCCCTGAAGAAAAGCTTTGGCATCTGCTCCCGCCAACTTAAGAATGCATTCACCAGGTTCGAGGGAGTGGATGGGAATTGAGGTTGAGGATGTTGCCACGGGTGTCAGCGCCTGATCGAGGAGGCTCTATACTACAAGATTGGGCGGCAAGTTAAGATTGGCGGTTGAATCATGGATCAGCGAGAGGAGTGGAACAGGGCCAAGTGGGCGAGCCGACGGGGCCTCCTTGAGCTGGATCTCTTGCTGGCACCATTTGTTGATGACGGGTTTAGGAAGCTGGATGCGAGCCTCAGAGGGCTGTATCTGGAGCTGCTTTACGAGGGCGATCAGGATCTGTTGGAATGGGTAATGGGGCGCGCTCCAATAACGGAAGCCCGTTTTCTTCCGATCGTCGACGCCATAAGAGCTTTCCACGGGCTAAACGGTTGATGCCTCACAAAGCATATTGAGGGAGTTGATCGACTGCGCCATCTAGTGCCGTGTGCCGGTCGAAGTTCGGCGGTATGAGGATTGAATCCCTCTTTAACGGCGACGTGTCGGGATAGTCGGAGTTAAAGTGGAGCCCGCGGCTCTCCTTTCTGCTGGACGCAGACTCAACCATCAAGGCCGCTACCCTGGCGAGATTACGCAGTTCAAGCAGGGGGCGGCTGATCTGGAACCGGGCGTAGTAGCCGTCCACCTCTCGCTCCAGCAGTGCGATGCGTTGCCCAGCGTATTCAAGACGACGATTTGTTCTGACGATGCCCACGTAGTCCCACATCAAGCGCCTCAATTCCTGCCAATTGTGCTGTATGACGACCTCCTCATCTGAATCCCTGACCCTGCTGTCATCCCACGGGATAGGACCGACATTTTGCGCGTTAATTGATCCGGCGATATGGGCGGCCGCAGATTGTGCGTAGACGAAACACTCGAGTAGTGAATTGCTGGCCATACGATTGGCGCCATGCAGGCCGGTGCAGGCGGATTCTCCGATGACATACATGCCAGGTACATCGGTGGCGCCGTACTGATCAACCACCACTCCGCCACAAGTGTAGTGGGCTGCTGGTACGACCGGTATTCGATCGTCGGTGATGTCAATGCCCAGCGATAGGCATTTCTCGTAGGCTTTCGGAAAGTGGCGAATGATCAGTTCTTTGGGGCGGTGACTGATATCCAGGTAGACGCAATCTGCGCCCAGCCGTTTCATTTCGTGGTCGATGGCGCGAGCAACGATATCTCTAGGCGCCAGCTCAGCTCGCTCATCAAACACAGGCATGAAGCGCGTGTTGTCGGCGAGATGCAGTGTGGCACCTTCACCGCGCAAGGCCTCAGTCATGAGGAATGAGCGGCTGTCTGGGTGGTAGAGACAGGTGGGGTGAAACTGGTTGAACTCCAGATTGGCGACGCGACATCCCGCGCGCCACGCCGCAGCGATGCCATCACCACTGGCGCCATCGGGATTGGTGGTGTATCGGTAGGCTTTGCTGGCGCCCCCTGTTGCGAGCACAACAGCGTCGGCGGCGAAGGTATCGACGGCCTTGCCCGACGCATTGAGCAAGTAGGCGCCACAAACGCGATTGCCGATTTTTATGACGTCTACTAAGCACCGGTCCAAAAGCAGCGAGATGTTGCTCGCTTCCTCTACCCGCGAGGCAAGCACCTGAGAGATTGCTCTTCCCGTTTGATCAGCGGCGTGTATTACCCGTCGGTGGCTGTGTCCACCCTCCATAGTGAGATGAAACTCGCGAAATTCTGCGTCTTCTTGATCCTCCCGCAGATCAAAATGCATGCCCTGGTCGATAAGCCATTGCACACACTGACGGCTGCGACCAACGGTAAACCGCACCGCGGGCTCGTGACACAGGCCGGCACCTGCGTTGAGGGTGTCGGCAACGTGAGCCTCCACGGAATCCCGATCGTGTAATACAGCAGCCATTCCGCCTTGTGCCCAAAACGTCGAGCCTGCGCCCAGCTGCGTTTTGGATACCACGGCGACGGACAGTGAAGTGGGCAATTGCAGCGCCAAGCTCAGACCTGCCGCGCCGCTGCCAACGATCAATACATCATATCGGTTAATAGTAGGCATTTTGTGGGGCCGTTAGTGGCGCGGGCGTAGGTTATAGTGAAGTCACTTAGTGTAATGTATCGGGAACTTTTTGCCTTGATAGTGATCATACAGGGCAATACAGGATCGGGGAGGCGAAGTCCCGGGATTTTCGAGCGGAATAAGGCGCAGTCGTGACAGCCTCTGATACAGATCAGCAGCTAGTTCAGCGAGCACAGAGGGGTGATCCTCGGGCTTTTGACCTGCTGGTGCTGAAATATCAGGGACGAATCGGTGCTTTAGTCGGCCGCTACGTGAGTGACGCCGGTGAAGTGGAGGATGTAACCCAAGAGGCCTTTATCAAGGCCTACCGGGCGCTGGATAAGTTTCGTGGCGACAGTGCGTTTTATACCTGGTTGTATAGAATCGCGAGTAACGCGGCAAAGAATCATCTGGTTGCCAAGGGTCGCAGGCCGGGTGCGGATACGACGATTCAGGATGCTGAGGTCTTTGAGCAGGCGGAGTTGATTTCTGAATCAAGCACGCCAGAGGCTGTGGTGATGAGCGAGGAACTCGCTCAGGTGGTGACGGAGGCCATGGATGCGCTTCCGGAAGAATTACGGGCCGCACTGACCCTGAGAGAGTTGGAGGGGCTCAGTTATGACGATATTGCCGCGGTGCTGGAGTGTCCCGTGGGTACGGTACGGTCCAGGATTTTTCGGGCCCGGGAAGCTATAGATAAGCGGGTAAGAGAGCAGATGAGTGAGGAGTTGGGTTTCAGATGAAGACCAATGAGCAAGATCTGGCTGCGCTTTCGGCCTTGATGGACGACGAGGCACAAGAGCTGGAGTTAAGGCGGCTGCTGGCTTCGGTCGCTGAGGATCCGATGTTGCGGTCACGGTGGCGGCGCCAACAGCTGGTGCGGGACTTGATACAGGGCCGGCAAGTGAACCGCCCCGCGCTAGATGTCACGGCTGGGGTTAGAGAGGCTATTGGGCGTCAACCCGGAATTGCCCGCAGCCCGCTCTGGAGCATGGCGGTTGCTGCCTCAGTTACCATTGCGGTTGTGTTGGCGGGACAAACCCTGGTGCCGGAGGATCAGATACTACCTCGCACTTTGGTTAGTGAACTCGGTGGTAATGTGGTGCCTGTGTCGGGCGCTCAACCCATTCGAGCGAGTCTCGAGGCGGGCGCGATTCCCCTTGCCGGAGCGGCAGGTGGGCCCGAAGGAGTGCAAGGCACGGGCGTGTCAGCGCGCTACGAGCGTTTGGCCAGAGAGCGCTATCAGCGACTTAATGCGCATCATGCGGCGGTGGCGAGCCAGAATCACCCCGTGCCCTACATCGCTCGAGTGAGGAGTGAGGACGCGGTAGACAGACCACAAACCACGGAATGAGCTTGCGTTTTTTAACTTGGCTGCTGTTCGTTTTTTCGCAGTGTTTTTCAGCTTTCAGTTGGTCCCAGCTCGATGAGGCGGGTTGTTTAACCTCGAGTGAAGCGGATCGAGTTTGGGTGGCATTGCTGGGCGCCCACCAAGATATTTCTTTCAAAGGCACATTGCTTTACGAGCGTGTAGGTAGCCGCCAATTCATCGATGTGGCGTGGTCTGCAGGCTCAGGTGAGGTGCGCTTGCGCCGATTGGATCGCGTTTCGGATCCCAGCGAAGAATTCTGGTCACCGCCGACGCTTAACGTCGATAGATTCTGCGATTTACGCCGATTTTATGTCCCTCGAATAGAGCAGGGCAGGGTGATCGCAGGTCGATCTACGCGACGACTGGTACTGCAGCCTACGGATACCCTTCGGCTTGGATATATTGCGGAGGTCGATACGGAGACGGGCGTGCCGCTGGGGATGGTGACGATTGATCCGGACGGCAAGGTCTTGGAGCGCTATGAATTTGCCAGCATTGCGACAAGCGGCGCTAATGGAGCCCTCGCAAATCCTGATAGGGCGATCAGCCAGGAATCTTCAGGGTCTCTCTCACGCGGCAGGGACTTGCTGCCCGGCTATTATGTAGTGAATGACCATGCAACGCCCGCTGCGTTCGTGGTCAGCGATGGGCTCGCGACGGCGTCGGTGTTTCTGGAGCCATTGCCGGCGGGCGCTGCGCCGGGTGAGGCTGGCGTTATTGAGGGGGCCACGCTTGCCTACACAAGAGGCGTGCCTGTGCCGGGCCAAAAGGGCGTTCTGATTAGCGTTCTGGGAGAAGTACCGATGGTCACTGCCAGATTGCTGGCGGATGCGATTCGTCCCACGAATGAGGCCCGGTAGTGGGTTGGCTGATGGAAACCGGACGTGTCGTCGCCATTGAGCCCGACGCGGTATGGATAGAGGCGGATCGGAGCTCGGCTTGTGGGCGTTGTGCCGCGCGAGCGGGTTGCGGGCAAGGTGCTTTAGCAGGCTTGTTCCAGCAGGGTAAGGGGCGCGTCAGGGCACTATCTGGTGATGACTTAAGCGCAGCGCAATGCGATGTGGGAGATCAGGTTTGGATCCGAGTGCCCGAGGCCGCGTTATTAACGGGTACCCTACTGATCTACGGATTCCCTCTCCTTTTGGGCATATTGGTATCCATTGTCTTGTCGTCGCAAGGAGACTTGTGGGCGGCGACTGGATTCTGTCTCGGTACGCTTTCAGCTTTTGCTATCCTTCAGCGCGCGATCGTCTGGTTGGGCGGTGCAGTGCCGGGATTTGCGGAGCCTCAGCTGGCGGGGAGGGCGAATGATGCCAGCGTCCAAGTGGATGACATCGTCGCGAGGCACTAACGTATTCTGTGTTTAATGTGTGGAGTTCGGCCATGATGGTGCGTGCGCTTTTTTGTTTTATCAGCATCGTTTTTATCGCGAGAGCCTCGGCGGCTTCCCTCCCCGACTTTACCGATATTGTGGAGTCCTCCTCACCTGCGGTTGTGAAAATTCTTGTGGAGTACGAATCAGAAAACCTGCGATATCAGGAGGAAATGGAGGAACTGCCGGAATACCTGCGGCGTTTTTTTGAATTTCGAGGTGGGCCGCCAGTGCCGAGAGACAGGGCGGGTATGGGGTCGGGATTCATCGTTTCCGAGGACGGCTATGTGGTGACAAATAATCACGTCGTGGAAAATGCTCGCCAGATCTTGGTGCGCTTGCCCGACAGGCAGGAATACGATGCGACGCTGGTGGGTACAGACCCCAGATCGGATTTGGCAGTGTTGAAAATTGAGGCGCGGGGCCTGCCGATGGTGCCTTTAGCAGATGACAAATACGTTACAGTGGGTCAATGGGTTCTGGCCATTGGTTCACCCTTCGGTCTGGATTTCTCGGTCACCGCCGGCATCGTCAGTGCTGTGGGTCGCAGTTTGCCAACGGAAACGGGGGATAATTACGTGCCCTTTATTCAGACTGATGTAGCGATTAACCCCGGGAATTCTGGTGGGCCGTTGTTCAATCTGGACGGCGAAGTGATTGGCGTGAACTCACAGATTTTTACGCGATCAGGAGGTTCCATCGGTCTTTCATTCGCCATCCCGGCCTCTGTAGTCAGTAACGTGGTCGCGCAGATTCAGGAAAACGGTGTCGTCGAGCGCGGTTGGTTGGGCGTCAGTATCCAAGATGTTGATCGAAACCTTGCGGATTCTTTTGCTTTAGACAGGCCTCGCGGTGCCTTGATTGCGCAGGTGGGTGGTGATTCCCCCGCTGAGCGAGCGGGCCTCCTGTCGGGCGACATTATCATTCAATTCGATGGTGAAGACATTGAGACGTCCGCAGATTTGCCCCATGTGGTGGGCCTGATTGCGCCGGGCACAGTTTGTCAGGTGGTCATCGTCCGAGAAGGCTCGGAAGCAACTCTGGAAGTCGAGGTCGGGGGGCTTGCTGCGGATCAGGTCGCCAGGGTAGGCCCCAGTGCGGTCTCTGACGGGACACTGACCCTGTTGGGCATGCGGGCAGCGCCAGCAGAGCCTGATGAGTTGTCGGAACTCGGCCTTGCCGGGGGCGTGCAGGTTGTCGCGATTGAGCCAGATTCTCCTGCGGCGGACGCGGGAGTAAGAGAGGGAGATATTCTCACTCGCATTGGCAACAGGCCCATTGGGCGCATACGCGATCTCGAGGGCATTGCAGATGAGTTGGTGCCCGGTGCCTCGGTTCCCGCGCGTTTGATTCGTGCTGGCAGTCCGCTTTTCATCGGAATACGGGTCCCCGCTGCGAAGGACTGACCGCTTGCTTGCGCAGCAGACCGTATTTTGTTTGCTCCAGTCCAGTGGAATAGTGCAGTAAGACTGCCCCCGTGACATGCTAAAATGCGTGGCAACCAGCGGGTAGCTATTCAGCTTCCCGACAGTTTCTTTTCGAGGTGCCCAAGCGTTGACTGAACTCAGTCACATACGAAACTTTTCGATTATCGCCCACATCGACCACGGTAAATCGACTCTTGCGGATCGCTTCATCCAACATTGTGGCGGTCTCTCTGAGCGCGAAATGGCATCTCAGGTTCTGGATTCGATGGATCTAGAACGCGAGAGAGGGATTACTATCAAGGCGCAGAGCGTCACGCTTCACTACCAGGCTGAAAATGGCGAGACCTATCAGCTCAATTTTATCGATACACCGGGGCATGTTGATTTTTCCTACGAAGTCTCGCGCTCTCTTAGCGCTTGCGAGGGTGCCCTCTTGGTGGTTGATGCAGGACAAGGGGTAGAGGCGCAGTCTGTCGCTAATTGTTACACCGCGATTGAGCAAGGTTTAGAAGTGCTGCCGGTGCTCAACAAGATGGATTTGCCCCAAGCCGACCCAGAGCGTGTTCAGCAGGAGATCGAAGAAATAATTGGCATTGACGCCACCGAAGCGGTAGCGACGAGCGCTAAGACTGGCATGGGAATCGAAGCGCTATTGGAGCAACTCATACAAAAGATCCCAGCCCCCGGGGGAGACCGGGAAGCGCCGCTGCAAGCTTTGATTATCGATTCTTGGTTCGATAACTATCTTGGTGTCGTATCGCTGGTTCGCGTGGTGCAGGGACAACTCAGCAAGCGTGACAAATTCGTGGTCTCCTCAACTGGCAAACAGCATCAGGCAGACATGGTGGGCGTATTTACCCCTCGCAGAACTGAGACCGGTGTGCTCAGGGCCGGTGAGGTTGGGTTTGTGGTGGCGGGCATTAAAGATATTAAAGGCGCGCCCGTGGGCGACACGCTCATTGCCGCCTCGCACCAGGGTACGCCGGCGCTCCCCGGTTTTCAGAGGGCCAAGCCGCAGGTTTACGCGGGCATTTTCACCGTCAACTCAGACGATTACGAAGATTTTCGTGATGCTCTGGGGAAGCTGACCCTGAACGATGCTTCGCTGTTTTACGAGCCGGAGACCTCTGATGCACTTGGTTTTGGATTCCGCTGCGGTTTTCTGGGCATGCTGCATATGGAGATCATTCAAGAGCGATTGGAAAGGGAGTACGACTTAGACCTGATTACGACAGCACCCACGGTAATTTACGAGATCGTTAAAAAAAATCGCGAGGTAGTCTATGTGGATAATCCCTCAAAGTTGCCTGACGTGGGTGATATCGAGGTCATGCGGGAGCCTATTGCCCGCTGCACCATTCTGACGCCACAAGAGTACCTTGGCGCTGCTATCACGCTTTGTGTTGAAAAACGAGGGGCTCAGGTGGATCTGCAATTTCTCGGGCAGCAGGTGCAGGTAATCTACGATATTCCGATGGCTGAGGTAGTACTCGACTTCTTCGACCGTTTGAAGTCCGTCAGTCGTGGTTACGCTTCTTTAGATTACAGTTTTCAGCGCTTTGAGGGTGCACCGCTCTCACGCCTCGATGTGCTGATAAATGGCGACAGGGTGGACGCGCTTGCCATTATTGTTCATCGTGATCATGTTCAGTCCCGCGGCAGGGTATTGACTGAAAAAATGAAGGAATTGATTCCCCGGCAAATGTTTGACGTTGCGATTCAGGCCGCGGTTGGCGGGAAGATTGTTGCGCGCCAGACGGTCAAAGCTTTGCGTAAAAATGTCACTGCCAAATGCTATGGTGGTGACGTGACACGAAAGAAAAAGCTACTTGAGAAGCAAAAAGCGGGTAAGAAACGCATGAAGCAAGTGGGGAATGTCGAGATTCCACAATCTGCGTTTCTCGCGGTGTTACAGGTTGATGGCTGAGACGTGCGCGGGGGCAGGTGGGATGCAGGCCGTAGGTGAGCGTGTACAGAGTGCGGGTTGGGAATGACTATTGATTTTCCACTGATTCTCGTGATCGTTGTCTTTGGTAGCGGTGCCATTTGGTTGCTAGATAGTCTTTTGCTGGCCGGCGGTCGGCGCCTGCGGCGTGAGCAGCTCGCCGAGGCGTTTCCTGGTTGTGATCAGGAGGGCTCAAAAGCCGCTGCCGCCTTCGCAGAAGCTTGTGATCGGGAAGCGGGTGAACCGGCAGTAGTGGAGTACGCGCGATCATTTTTTCCTGTTTTGGCTGTTGTGCTGGTTCTCCGCTCGTTCCTTTACGAACCCTTCCAAATTCCCTCTTCCTCTATGGTGCCGACATTAGCGGTGGGGGACTATATTTTGGTTAATAAATACGCTTACGGGTTGAGATTACCCGTGACGCGAACCAAGGTGCTGAACGTGGGTGAGCCAGAGCGGGGCGATGTCATGGTGTTTTTCCCGCCGCATCAGAACAGCACCTACTACATCAAACGTGTTATCGGTAAACCTGGCGACAAGATTGCTTATCGCAATAAGCAGCTGTTTGTAAACGGGGAGCGCGTACCGCAGGAATGGCTTGCGGAGCTGCCGTCGGGGCGCTTCACGGTCAAAATGGGTAGGGAGGAACTTCCCGGTACCGATGGCTACTTGATGCAAACGGACGACCGGCGGGGATCGCGTAACTTTTCTGTGGTGGTAAAGCCTAACCATTACTTCATGATGGGTGATAATCGGGACAATAGCAGCGACAGCCGCGTCTGGGGACAGGTCCCGGAGCGCGATATTGTGGGTAAAGCCGTATCCATTTGGATGCATTGGGAGAGCTGGCTTAGCGTGCCTTCGTTTGATCGAGCAGGCGCGATCGATTAGCGGGATACAGGGGATTGTGTGGTGAGGAGGCATATAATTTCCGGAAGAATGAGACCTGCTTGCCAGGGCTTTAGCGTTTGGTCTCTGGCACTCTATTTATTTTTGATGGGCGCGGGCCTTGTGCTGGTGCTTCGAATACTTCCGGGCTACTTCGAATACATGGCGGTAAAGGATTTGATTATCCGGGCGGCGGCAGAGCACGATGCCCGTTCCGAGACTATCCCCGACCTACGGTTACGACTCTCCAAATTATTGACCACTAATCAGATTTACGACACGACGATTGATGATATCCGCATCTATCGAGAGCGGGGCCTCATTGTGATTGACGCGAATTACGAAAAACGATTTGCGCTGATCTGGATTCTGGATGGCGTGATGAAGTTTGACGACTTGGTCGTTGAGACCGCTCCCGCGGAACGCAATTGAAAGCGCCCTCTGGAGCTGCGCTCGCCGCATTGCAGCGTCGCCTTGGATACCAGTTTGCCGACCAGACCCTTCTGCAGAAAGCGCTGACTCACCGTAGTGCGGCTCGAGATCACAACGAGAGGTTAGAATTTTTGGGGGACGCTATCATCGGCCTTACAGTGGCGAGCGCTTTTTTTGAGCGGTTTCCTGAAGCCAATGAGGGAGCGCTTAGCCGATTACGGGCGAACGTTGTCAGTGGAGTGTCGTTGGCGCAGATCGCGAGGTCATTGAATCTTTCTGAATGCCTTATTCTCGGCGAAAGTGAGCGTAAAAGCGGGGGACGAAATCGAGATTCCATCTTGGCGGATACACTGGAGGCTCTCGCGGGCGCCATCATGATCGACGCTTCTCTCATTGAAGCTCGCACTGCAGTGGCGGGCTGGCTGAGCCCAACGATTCAGGCGTCCACGTTAGATATTGTCGTGGACGCGAAGACCCGCCTTCAGGAATGGCTGCAGGCGCGGGGGGAGTCGCTCCCCGAGTACGCGGTGAAGTCCATCTCAGGAGAGGACCACGACTTGTGCTTTCAGGTCGAATGTAGGCTTCCGGACCGGGGTGTCTTGACTGAAGCCAGCGGTTCCGCAAGACGCAAGGCAGAGCAATCAGCAGCGGAATTGATGTTGGCTGAGGTAACAGACGCTGATGTCTGAGCAGTGCGCTTTGGTAGCAATCATTGGGCGGCCCAACGTCGGTAAGTCGACATTAATGAATCATTTGCTTGGTCAAAAGCTGAGTATCACGTCGCGCAAGCCACAGACCACGCGTCAGCAGATTCTTGGCGTCAGAACCGAAGGCTCTGTTCAGTTGGTCTTTATCGATACGCCGGGACTGCACAGCGGCCAGCCGAGGGCGATGAACCGGCTTATGAATAAAGCCGCTCTGTCGGCGATGAGGGACGTAGACGTCACGTTGCTACTTTGTGATCGCATGCGCTGGACCGAAGAGGATGAGCTGGCGTTGGTCGCGGCGAGCAAGCAGGGCGCCTCAGTTGCGCTGGTGATCAACAAAGTGGATTTATTGGTCGATCGGAAAGCGCTACTGCCTTTCGCGGCGTCGCTCTCTGATCGCTGCGCTTTTGATGCAGTGCTACCGATTTCTGCACTACGTCAACAAGGGCTATCCGAGCTAATGCGCTACGTTGGGGGCAAGGCTCCCATCGCCCCCCACTTGTTTCCGGAGGATCACATTACCGATAAAAGCCAACGTTTTTTTGCTGGTGAATTGGTCCGTGAAAAAATAATACGGCAATTGGGAGATGAGTTGCCTTATTCAACAGCGGTTGAGGTCGAGAGCTTTTCTGAAAATAGTAAAGGTGTACTCCATATCGGAGTGCTTGTGTTGGTTGAGCGGGCAGGCCAAAAGAAAATTTTGATCGGTGAGTCGGGGGGCAGAATCAAAACTATCGGCACAGCCGCGCGAAAAGATATGGAGCGCATGTTTGGTCAGAAGGTGATGCTAAAGCTCTGGGTGAAGGTCAAAGCCGGGTGGTCTGACGATGTTCGCGCTCTGAAAACCCTGGGCTTGGATCCTCAGAGTGATCGGTGAGTGCGATGCAGCCATCCTGGGTGCTTGGTCGCAGAAATTACGGCGACAACGGGCTTTTGGTCGAGCTCTTTACGGCGGAATCAGGTCGCTGTGGGGTGATAGCGAGAGGTGTGTTTCGCCGTAAGGCCGGTGGCAGCCTTGCCTCGCTATTGCAACCATTCCAGCCCCTTTTGATTCGCTTGGCTGGGCGGGGGGAACTCAAAACCTTGGCTGCCGCAGAGTCGCCAACTCCGGCTCACGTTTTGCGAGAGGATAACTTGCTGAGTGGCCTTTACCTGAACGAACTATTGATCCGCTTATTACCCCGTTTTGACCCCCATCCGGCATTGTTTGTCGGATACGGCGAGGCCATTGAAGCGCTGCAAAGCGATTCCGGTGAACTCGCACTGCGACGCTTCGAATTGATCCTGCTGACGGAGTTGGGCTACCGTATCGATTGGTGGAGCGATACTAATCAAGACCCCATCGCCGAGAGTGGCCAATATTTCTTCGATCCAGCGAAGGGTTTTTCGGCGGCAGTATCCTCCAGCGACGCAGCGCCAACGCAAAAACGAATTCCCGGCGCGATCCTGCTGGCCGTAGGGAATTGGCTTAAGGGTGGCGCCTTGCCGCAGGAGCAGGCTTTCGTGGTGATGAAGGAGGTGACCCGCGTGGCCATCTCGCAGCTCATCCAGGGAAGAACGCTGAATAGTCGCGATATTTTTCGATCGCTAAGGCGCCGGCCTGCACCCCGCGATGACTGATTAGGCGCGCCTTGTCGACGAGCAAAGGGAGACACAGCACTTAATGGCCATAGAAAGTGAATATGCCTCAGTCGAGGATTTGGTGGGCGGCACGCCTCTGGTCCGCCTTAAACGACTGCCCGGCGCAACATCAAACATCATTTTGGGAAAGCTGGAGGGGAACAACCCAGCGGGTTCCGTTAAGGATCGTGCCGCCCTGAGTATGATTACTGAGGCCGAATCAGAGGGCAGGATTGCACCTGGAGACATCCTGATCGAGGCGACGAGTGGTAACACGGGGATCGCTCTGGCCATGGTCGCGGCGGTGAAAGGGTACCGTCTCCGACTGATTATGCCCGCAAATCAAAGCGAGGAGCGCAAAGGTGCGATGAGAGCTTATGGCGCTGAGCTTATAGATGTCTCAGCGGCAGAGGGCATGGAAGGCGCGCGTGATCTGGCGCTTGCCATGGAGGCCAAAGGCGAGGGTGTGGTCCTGAACCAATTCGCCAATCCGGATAACCCAGCAGGACATTTTGGCGCCACCGGGCCTGAAATATGGGAACAGACCCGGGGCAAGATCACGCACTTTGTGTCCTCAATGGGCACCACGGGGACGATCATGGGCGTTTCTCGGTATCTTAAAGAGAAAAACCCCGAGATTGAGATTATTGGATTGCAACCGGTCGAGGGGTCGCAAATCCCGGGGATTAGACGGTGGCCTGAAGCCTACCTGCCGAAGATATTTGATGCACGTCGAGTGGATCGCATCATGGACATCAGCCAGGACGAGTCGGAGCAAATGATGCGGCGCTTGGCGAGAGAGGAGGGGATATTTGCGGGTGTCTCCTCAGGCGGCTCAATAGCGGCGGCATTACGTCTCAGCAGGGAGGTCGAGCGCGCTATTATCGTCGCCATTATCTGCGATAGAGGTGATCGCTATCTTTCTACGGGTGTGTTTGATGCAAAACGCACAGCGCAGTGAAGGGTGTGGCATGGGGCTAATAAGGTGAGTGATTTTGGCTGACAGAAACGCGACGACAACCAGCACGTTGGAGTCACTATTGGAGATTATGGCTCGGTTGCGTGATCCCGAGCACGGTTGTCCGTGGGACCTACAGCAGGATTTTCATACGATTGTCCCCCATACGATCGAGGAAGCCTATGAATTGGTGGATGCCATCGACGCCAAGGATTTCGAACAGATTCGTGAAGAATTAGGTGACGTACTGTTTCAGGTTGTCTTCTACGCGCAGCTCGCGACCGAGCAAGGACTGTTCAATTTTCAGGACGTCGTTACTGGCATTGCGACCAAGTTGATTAGAAGGCACCCCCATGTTTTTGCCGAACCGGACTTGAGTCCGATAGGTCATATGCCGAGCCCAGCACAGGTAAAAGATAACTGGGAGCGTGCCAAACAGGCAGAGCGCCAACAGAAAATGCGAAACGCAATTCTGGATGACGTGCCCCGCGCATTACCCTCGCTTTCCCGCGCTCAAAAATTACAAAAGCGAGCCGCCAGCGTAGGTTTTGACTGGCCTGATGCTGACGGCACTTGGGAAAAAATAGAGGAAGAAATGACCGAGCTCCGCGAAGCCATTGCTTCTGATTCTGAAAAAGAGATTGAAGCGGAATTGGGCGACGTATTAATCGCTGTTGTTAATCTCGCACGCCACTTGGGGGTTGATGCAGAAACCGCGGCGCGAGGCGCAAACGCGCGTTTCGAGCGTCGGTTTAGATTGATGGAGCAAGCCGCTCGAGATGACGGTACTGCACTACAGAACGAAACGATAGAGCAACTGGAGAAGCGCTGGCAGATCGCCAAAGTACGCTTGGCTGCCGACTGACCTTGCGACTTAAGGCGCGCGTGTGTAGCGTAACGAAGTTAGTGGTTGATCAACCTCATAAATAAAACAGAGAAGTCCCAATATGCGAATTATCCTTCTTGGTCCCCCAGGCGCGGGCAAGGGCACTCAGGCGCAGTTCATTTGTCAGCAGTTCGTAATCCCCCAGATCTCCACGGGGGATATGCTGAGGGCCGCGGTAGCCGCTGGGTCTGAGCTGGGCCGGCAGGCGAAAGCGATCATGGATGCGGGAGGCTTGGTGTCAGACGACATCATCATCGCGCTGGTGAAGGAAAGACTGACTGATCCTGATTGTGTGAAAGGGTGCCTTTTTGACGGATTTCCGCGAACTATCGTCCAGGCACAAGCGATGATCGATGAGCGAATTGCCATCGACTATATTCTGGAAATAGCGGTGCCGGACGAGGAGATTATCAAGCGTCTCAGTGGTCGTCGGGTCCATCCAGGATCAGGCCGCGTGTATCACGTTGATTACAACCCGCCCCAGCGATCCGGCATGGACGATGAGACAGGTGAGCCACTGCTGCAGCGGGACGACGATAAAGAGGAGACAGTGAGAAAGCGTCTCGGGGTTTATCACGAGCAGACTAGGCCACTTGTTGATTTTTATCGTAACGCTGATGCCGCAAGCTACCGCAGTGTAGATGGCGTGGGTGGAGTTGATGAGATTGCTCAATCGATTTTGAGTGGTTTAGTCGAGTAGGTAATTATCACCAGTAAGCATGTCAATAAATAA
>JAYNYK010000054.1:4661-18353 GCA_038102985.1 Halieaceae bacterium | reverse complement strand
GCAACGGCCTTCTAAGCCGTAGGTTGCAGGTTCGAGTCCTGCCGGGCGGGCCATTTGCCGCCGTATCCGCCAGTCTCTGGTGACGCCTCATCCACATCCCTATCGACGGTAATGCAGTTGAGGCAGTATCCTCGATAGACGCTCAAAAAAAAGGTCATCGTCCATGCCTCGCCACATCATGATTTCAGACGGCCCCGCTCAGCCCGACGCCCACGCAATCGATCAATTTTGGGGCAAGGCTTGCGAGGCTTTCCCGGGACTCGGAGAAGATTACCAGGTGCGGTCTTTGGGCATTGACGAAGATACAACGGAGCAAATCCTCTCTTTTATTAAAACGCGAGAGAAAGTCGCGACCTTCAGTTTGCCCTGGGTTATGGAGGCAAACGGGTTCCCCTACTCCTCACCCGGCATCCCTATTGTGCTGTGTGATTACGAGGGTACGCCTAGACTCGTAATCCGCCTTACTGAGGTGCGGGAAACAGCCTTTGGGGACATTGGCCCGGCCGAAACGTCTCTTGATGGCCCGCCAGTACAAGACCCGGATATCTGGATCCCTCTGCACCGGCAGTACTGGAATGGCTTGCTCAAAAGCTATGGCCGAGAATGCCTCGACGATATGCCGGTTTTGGTCGAACCCTTTGATTACGTCGGCGAAATTTGTTGATGCCACTGCCCTCAAGCAGCCCCTACGTCATCATCGGAGCAGGAATACACGGGCTCAGTACCGCTTACCACCTCGCCCTGACGCTCAAGGCAGCAGGCAAGGGCGACGGCAGAGACATTATCGTGCTGGACAAGACCGGCATCTGTGCGGGTGCTACAGGCATCGCCTGCGGCGTCATTCGCAATAACTACTTTCAGCCAGCAATGCGCGAGTTGATGGCGCACTCCGTCAAAATTTGGGAGAGCGACCCCGTTGGGTACAGCTACCACCCTGTGGGTTACATGCAAATCAGCAGCGAATCCATGCGCGCGGATGTGGCGTCAATTTTTGAGCAGCAGCAGGCCATCGGTTACGAGTCGGTTTTTGTCGAGGGCGCAGCGGAGAGCGAACGGTATATGAAAAGCATCTTCTCCGACTGGCAGGCGCAAGGTATCACCTCAGTGTTACACGAAATGCCCGGCGGCTACGCCAACAATACCCTCGCGATGCAAGGGCTCGCCGCCAAGGCCGAAGCGTTAGGCGTTCACATTGCGGCCGGCGTGGAGGTCACTGGCATGGCATTGGATAGCGCAGGCGCTGTCGCCGCTGTAGAAACTGATCAAGGGCGCCTTACTTGCGATTATGTGGTGGTTGCCGCAGGGCCCTGGGTGCACAGCTTTTGGAAAATGCTCGAACTCCCAATGACTATCGACATAAAACATCCTGCGACAGGCGAGTGGGCCCAAAACGTACCCATGTGGATTTTTTGGTCTCTGCAAGAGGGCACTCTGGGCGTCGATCCAGCACTGCAAGTCACCAACGACGGCGCGATGCCTCCGGTCATCCATGTGGATACCGACGCCCCTTTATATTCCGAAGCCGATGGTCGTTGCCTTACTGAAGACATGTGGGGCATCTACTACAAGCCGGATTTTCATTTCGGGGGCGTTCAAGGAGGAGCTGCCCCCTTCATTGTTGACAAATCCGCAGAGGATGTTGCCGTTGACCCCTACGGACCTGCGTCCCCCGAATTCGTGGTCGGGGCCGAATTCGCTGAGATGTGGGTGTCGGCCCTGGCACACTGCCAGCAACGGTTCGAGGGCACGCTGCCCAAGTTCAAACAAGAGCCATCGGGTGGTATCGGCGCCTTCACGCCCGACAGTTTTCCCGTCTTTGACGCCATGCGAGAGAACTGTTTTGTAATCGCAGACTCAAACCATGGCTACAAGATGATCGGGGTTGGCGAGTTAGTGGCGCAATCGATTTGCGACAATGAGTCCGCCTTGCTCCATCCTTTCCGCTTCTCGCGGTACGCCGACGGTGACTTGCACCCCGTGTCGAACAGCCCTTTTCCCTGGAGCTAGCGTGCGGTAACAACCGATTGAGCGCAAAAAAAACCAAGACAACCTGTCGCGATGTCCAAATGAAAAAGCATTTTCTGCACGATTATGCGGGCGTACACTCCCTTAAAATCCTAGCGATCCGCGAACATGTCTATGGTTGATACCACCACCCGCACCGCCATCAGCCCCCATGGGGTGGCCAAACCAGAGATTGCCGATAACCCCGCTCTGCCCAATGCGACTTATGTCGACGGAGCAGCCTGGCTGGAGGAAAGAGACGGCATTATCGCCAACACCTGGGTAGGGCTTGGTTTTAGTTCGGATATTGCTTCGGCGGGCACGGTGTACCCCGTCAACTTTATGGGATTACCGCTACTGTTGGTACGGGACCAAAACGGACGCGCCCGGGTATTTCACAATGTCTGCCGCCACCGCGGCATGACCTTGGTAACGGAGCCTGGAGAAGCGGGCCTTATGGTGCGATGCCCCTATCATAAATGGGGCTATGACCTGAGCGGGCAGCTAAAAACGACACCGAATGTAGGCGGCATGGGGGTTCACACCATACCGGGCTTCGACTGCGCGGATCACGCGTTGCTCTCGGTGCGTGCGCAGGAGGCGCTCGGGGTGGTGTTTATCAACCTCTCGGGTCAAGCGCCCGACTTAATGGCGCATCTGAGTCCGCTGCTGACACGTTGGCGGCAACTCGCCGGCGCGCAATTCGACCAGCAGCTGACCTCCGATACCGGCATGCATGGCGCGATGGAGCTGGTGCTCTCTGGCAATTACAAACTCGCGGTTGAAAACTACTGCGAGTCCTATCACCTGCCCTTTGTTCACCCGGACCTCAACACCTATTCACCACTGGATGCTCATTACAACGTCATTGTGGAGCCATTAGCCTCCGGGCAGGGAACCCGGGTCTACGATCTCAATCGTGGCAATGAAAAACCGCTGCCCACCTTCTCAGCGTGGGACCCTGATCGTCTCAAAACAGCGGAGTACCTCTCACTCTACCCCAACGTTTTGCTGGGCATTCAGGCAGACCATTTTTTTGTCATCCTTTTATTGCCCGAAGCGGTGGACCAAACCCGTGAGCGACTGCAATTTCTCTATGCCTCGCCCGAAGCGTTAGCAGACGAGCACAACGCCCGGCGGCACAACCTGTGCGAGGCGTGGCGCATGGTCTTTGCCGAGGATATTGCGGTGGTCGAAGGTATGCAGGCCGGCAGGTCCTCACCCGCGTTTGACGGCGGATTATTTACCCCGCTGATGGATGTCCCCACTCATCACTTTCACCAATGGTTCATTAAAGGGTCCCTACGGGAACCAATGGAACTGACACACAAACAGCCCTCATAAAAAAACCCCGCTAAAAGCGGGGTTTGCCCTTTCAACTGACTTCAGAGTTTTTTATCGAGACAATCGAACAGCTTGTCGTCCTGGGAATCCACCCAATCGTCTACCTGATCATCTGAAGGTGCACCACCATTCTTATCAATCATTGATTTGGCTGACTTCATTGCCGCAGCGTCTGCCTTGCAAGCCTTGAGTGCGGACATCAATTCATCAGCCGCCCCTTTGCCAGCAAAAGTTTGCGGCGCGACCGCAGTCCCTAAGAACAACATCATTACGCTGATCAGTGGCCATCTTTTCATACTTACTCTCCCTTTGATTTCATCTTTCTCAATGTCGACCCCGCTGGGTCATTACGGCGTTCATCTCTCTCTATTTGCCCCACCCTGCTCGGTGGTGCGCAAAATCTACGGGTTTGAATCTACCCCATTGGGCTTAGTAACTCGTCCCACTACACTAAAATTTTGTGTGATCTACATACGCGGATGCTGGCTTACGGTGCCACCCTCAACCGCATATTGGCCACCCGTGCAGAAACTCGCCTCATCGGAGGCGAGAAATAGCGCCATCGCCGCCACCTCCTCGACCGTACCCATTCGATTCATCGGAGACATACGCTTACACGCCTCCTCGACTTCGGGGGCCTGCGCAATGGCCCGCTCAAGAATTTGAGTGAGCGTGGCGCCGGGATGAATCGAGTTGCATCGGATGTTGAGGCCGGCCTGCGCACAAAACACGGCCACTGACTTTGTCAGACCGACAACGCCCGCCTTGGACGTGGTGTAGGCCACATCAGGAATAGCCAAATAAGAAGTGGATGATGCCGTGTTAATAATGGATCCCTTCGCGCCATCGGGATGCTCTTGCATTAGCGAGATCGCGGTTTGACAACCCAGCATCATGCCTGTCAGGTTAATTTTCATCAGCCGGTCCCAGTCTTCAACCGAGACCTGTGTAATATCCAGCGCCGAGACAACTCCCGCGTTGTTCACCATCACATCCAGCTGCCGGTACTCTGACCTCAGCGTCTCCTCAAGGCGTTGCCAGCCCGCGGGGTCGCTGACATCGAGGTGAAAATAGGTCGCCCCGCAACGCGATGCAACGCTGCTCCCCAACGACGCGTCAATATCGGCCAGCAGCACCTCAGCGCCCTCATCACAAAATCGGCGCACAATGCCCGCACCAATGCCGGAGGCGCCCCCGGTGACCACTGCCACCTTACCCGCGATGCGCCCACTCATGCCGCCATCCACGGCTGAGGACCGCTCACCGCGAGCCACCGAGCTTCGTCGAACTCAAATGATTGAAGCGCAGCTGATTCATGAGCTCCAAGACAGTGAGGATATTTAACAGCACCAGCTGTACCAGAGGCGATTCCCGCCCAACCTCTGTCCTGATCGTGGCCGCATCAAGCAACATGACAGAACAGTCCTCTTTCGCATAGACATTCTTGCCGTGGCGGCCTGATGAGAGCAAAGCGGTTTCGCCAAAAAAGTCCGTTTCCCGGAGCTCAGCAAATCGCGCATTGCGGGCAGTAGTAACGTACACCGCTCCCTCCGCGATGAAATAGAGGCCCTTGGCCTCCTCTCCAATCCGGTAAATACAATCCCCCGCCGCGTACAGCGAATTCAAAGCGACCCTGCGGTAGTGCTTGAAAAAGCGGTCTTCAAAGGTGGCGTTCTCCCGCTGCTTTATGTCGAACACTCGCGTCACGGAATTTCTGATCACCTCTGCCACCAAAAATCCCGATTTCATCACCGCTGCGCGAATCTCTGCCCCGTCGACGGCGACCACCTCCAGTGGCTCATGAATAGTGAACTTCCATTCCCGGGGCCGCTTACTCAGTGCTGCCGCCAAGTAGATCGAATCCCCCACCGTGAAGGTCTGTGTTGCATCTAACCCGTGGGAGAGCACGTCGTCTTCGCGAATCAATGCCTTTCCTTGAGTGATAAAAAAGACCTCATCACTCGTGCTTAAGTCAGCCGCATCCGTGATCACGCGCCTCTTTGCATTGCCCAGGCTCGCCACCTCGTTCAGCAACTGGTTTTGGTCAAGCGTTTCCATGTGAGCGCTCCCAATAGGCAAAACTCGATCACCACCTCAGATAACCAAAGGGTATGGCCCTCCATGACGCCTTGGTAGCCCCTTTTATCAGCAAAAAGTGACAGGGGCTTTGGTCGTGCGACGGCAAAGCGAGTATCAAATGTGCGCGGCATGAGTAGTGACGAAATCCTTGTGTTGCAATTGACGCTGATCGTTATCGTGAGCGTCCTCTCCTGCAGATGCCGTACAATCTCCTAAAACGTGAAGATCCATCGCTATGGCCAGCAACCAACCGCTCTACATTCACCATTCCGGCCCGACCCTGCTGGAGACCCCGCTCCTCAACAAGGGCAGCGCTTTTTCGCGGGAAGAGCGGATCGATTTTAATCTCACCGGCCTGCTACCGCCGCGATACGAGACGATTTCCGAGCAATTGGACCGGGCCTATCGTCAATACGCCAGCTATGACGACCCTATCAACAAACATATTTATCTCCGTGGCATTCAAGACACCAACGAGACGCTCTTTTATGCCCTGGTAAGCCAGTATCTCGAGGAGATGATGCCAATCATCTACACCCCAACAGTGGGGGACGCCTGCGAGCAATTTTCAGATATTTATCGGAGCTCCCGGGGGCTGTTTCTTGCGTGGGAGGAGCGCGAGCAAATTGACGACATCCTGCGAAACGCCACTAAGGACAAGGTCAAAGTCATCGTAGTGACAGACGGCGAGCGCATACTCGGCCTCGGGGATCAGGGCATTGGCGGCATGGGCATACCCATTGGCAAGCTCTCTCTGTACACCGCCTGCGGCGGCATCAGTCCCGCTTATACCCTGCCGGTGATGCTCGATGTGGGCACCAATAATACAGCGCTACTCAACGACCCGATGTATATGGGCGCAAGACATCCCCGGGTGAGCGAGGATGAGTACGATGAGTTCATCGACCTGTTCATGCACGCTGCAGAGCGCCGCTGGCCTGGCGTGTTGGTTCAGTTTGAGGATTTTGCGCAGGCCAATGCCATGCCCATCCTCAATCGCTACCGGGATCGCTTTTGCTGTTTTAACGATGACGTTCAGGGGACCGCCGCGGTCACCCTCGGTACCCTTCTCGCGGCCTGCCGCGTCTCCAAAAAACCAATGAGTGAGCACCGCATCGCTTTTGTCGGCGCGGGCTCAGCGGGCTGCGGTATTGCGGAAATGCTGATTCGGAAGATGGTTGAGGAGGGGTTGAGTAACGAGGCTGCCCGTCGCCAGGTGTTTATGGTCGATCGTCATGGCCTCATCACCGAGGGCATGGCTGACTTGCAGGAGTTCCAGTACCCACTGGCGCAGCGCGCAGCAGAGATTGCCCAATGGTCTTGTGACGGAAAATGGGCGAGCCTGGAAGAGGTCGTGACCCACGCTCACCCCACCATCTTGATTGGCGTATCGGGGCAACCCGGACTTTTCACAGAGTCCGTCATTAAAGGCATGGCGGCCAGCTGTGACACACCGATCATCTTCCCACTGAGCAACCCCGTGAGTCGCGCAGAGGCCACGCCCGAGAATATTATCCGCTGGACGGATGGGAGCGCCATCATTGCTACAGGCAGCCCTTTTGAACCAGTCACCCACAACGGTCAAGCCCACCGGGTAGTCCAGTGCAACAACAGCTATATTTTCCCCGGCATTGGTCTTGGCGTTCTGGCGGTTCGCGCTAGCCACGTGACGGATGAAATGTTACTGGCCAGCAGTGAAGTATTGGCGGAGGCCGCCCCACAGGCCTCAACGGCAGGTGGCGGCTTATTGCCACCCCTGCAGCAAATTGCAGAGGTGAGCAAAGCAATTGCCTTTGCGGTTGCAAAGGTGGCGCAAGCGCAAGGACATGCGCTGGAGATCTCCGATGCGCAACTTCACGCCCGCATCGACCAGATTTTCTGGACACCGCACTATCGCAGCTACAAACGCATTAGTCTGTAACGCGTCGCGTTTGCCTCAGCGCACGGGCCGGGGGCCCATCTCCAGGTGGAGTGCACTTTCTCGGTAGGGATGCTCCCGCGCAACCGCCTCATTGAGAGCAACCCCTAATCCTGGCTCAGTCGACGGTATCACGTACCCCTCTTGCCACCGTATTGGCGTTTCGAGCAGCTTTGCATGAAAACCACCCCAGGTCTCGATACCCTCCAAAATGAGAAAATTAGGAGTGCATGCAGCGAGTTGGATATTTGCGGCGCCGACAATCGGGCCACAGTAGAGGTGCGGCGCGATTTGTGCCGAGTACACTTCGGCCATGGCGGCAATTTTCTTTGCCTCCAATAATCCCCCCACCCGGCCGAGGTTCAGTTGAAGAATAGCTGCTGCCCCATCCTGCAACACCCTCGCAAACTCATACTTGGTGCAGAGCCGCTCGCCAGTGGCCACCGGTATAGAGGTCGCCCGCGCCACGCGGGCCATTTGCGCAGTGCTATCGGGTGGTACCGGCTCCTCAAACCACAGCGGGTCATAGGGCTCAAGCCGGCGTGCCAAGCGAATCGCACCCGCCGTCGAAAACTGCCCATGGGTGCCGAATAGAAGGTCCACATCGCCACCGACTGCCTCGCGGATCAGGCGCATGAAAGCGGCTGACCGCTCCAATTCCTGCCCGGTTGGCATGCCGCCATCGAAAACGGTATAGGGTCCTGCGGGATCAAATTTTAATGCGGTAAACCCTAGCGCCACGTATTCGAGAGCCCGCTCTGCCGCGCGATGGGGGTTGACGTAAACGTTATCGGGGTCATCGCCCTCGGGATAAACATCGCCGTGCTCGGGATAGAGATAGGTGTAGGTCCGCAGCTTGTCATGCACTTTGCCGCCCAGTAGCTCATAGGCCGGCTTGCCGCAGGCTTTACCCATAATGTCCCAACATGCCATTTCAAGTGCCGACAGCACGCCCACCAGAGAAACATCGGGTCGCAGGTTATAGCCCGAGCCATAAACCCGTCGCCAAAGGGTCTCAACATGAAACGGGTCGTGCCCAACGGCGTATCGCTCTGCCGTGTCTTTCAGCATAGTTTCGACAGTCGCTGCGCTAAAGGTTGCACAATAAACTTCGCCGTAACCCACGATGCCCGTATCGGTCACTAGCTTCACAAAAATGAAGTACCGACCGCCAAATCGGGGGGGTGGATTGGCGACGACAAAGGTCTCAAAGTCCTTGATCACCATTAGAAGATCACCAGATTACGCAGTGCCTCGCCGCGTCTGACCGAGGCGATAGCGGCATTGATGTCGTCCAGCCGATAACGCCCGCTGATTAATTCGTCGAGCTTCAACGCACCTCGCTCATATAGTTGCACCAGATGAGGAATATCACGCCTCACCGAACTTGAGCCCATTTTTGAGCCCAGCAGCGACTGACCTTTTGACGCGAGTTCGCCCGGATCGTATTCGGCCACGACGCCCGACGCGGGCATGCCGACAACGATCGCCGTACCAGCTCTGGCGAGTAACGCCAGCGCCTGCTCTGCGGCGGCTTTAGCACCCACCGTAATGAACGCAAAATCCACCCCGCGATGGAGAGTCAAGGCCATTACCTCTTCAACCGCGCACCTTGCGCGTGCATTGATCACATGGGTTGCGCCAAAAGCGCGCGCCAAATCGAGTTTCTCATTCAAAATATCAATGGCAATGATCTGCGACGCGCCGCTAATACTCGCGGCCTGAATACTGTTAACGCCGACGCCACCGCAACCGATCACCGCTACAGTGCTATTCGCGCTTACCTTGGCAGTATTCACCACGGCACCAAACCCCGTGAGCACGCCACAGGCCAGAATCGATGCCGCATCGAGGGGTACGCTTTTGGGAATCGTGCAAACCTGACTCTGATCCACTACCACCAACTCGGCAAACGCTCCGCTATTCAGCCCCTGTATAATGGGGTTCCCGGAGCGATCCAGCAGCGGCGAATGGGTGTCGCGCTCAAAAACGCTCTCGCACTGGGTTTCCACCCCCCGCAAACAGTAGGTGCACCCTCCGCAGGAGCGGATCAAGGTCACGACCACGTGATCACCCACCTGTAATGCAGACACCCCCGGGCCGACCGATTCAACGACACCGGAGGCCTCATGCCCGAAAACGGCGGGCAACTCCCCTCCCCAAGCGCCGTCGGCGAACATGACATCGCTGTGGCAAATTGCACAGGCCGCCAAGCGCACGCGCACCTCACCCCGCTCCGGCTCCGCAATGCTCAGTGGCTCTATCGACAAGGGTTTGCCAAATGCTCTGCATACCGCCGCTCTCATGTTGGGCCACACCTCACTGTCGCTGCCACGCTGCCGCGTTCCTCTGTCCACCGCAAAATCTGAGTTGAATATAGCACCGGGCGGAACTCAAGCAGAGCGACAAACCCGGTAACATGGGTCCGCTGGGTGACGGTGACCGCATCATGATCCAACAAACTGAACAGACACGCTGCCCCTGTGGCGCTGCACAACCTCATGACTCGTGCTGTGGGTGCTATTTGAGTGGTGAGCGCAAGCCAGAGACCGCCGAGCAGCTGATGCGCTCTCGCTACTGCGGTTTCGTTTTTGGCGACGAGAACTATCTGCTCGCCACCTGGGCACCCGAGACACGTCCGAGCAGAGTACGATTGGATGACCAGCAGCGCTGGCTGGGCTTATCCATTCGGTCAACTCATGGAGGTGGCGCTGATGATCACGAGGGGCAAGTGGAGTTCGTTGCCCGCTTTAAAGTAAACGGCAAGGGCCATAGACTCCATGAAAAGAGTCGCTTTAGAAAAATTGATGGCGAATGGCGCTACGTCGACGGCGAGTTTCTCTGAGCCATCGGTTGATAACAAAGCTAGGGGTAAGACATGCAATTACTAATGGCGCCAGAAATTATTTACGGGACGATGCTGTTGATGGGGTTCCTGATCTGCTGGTACGTCAGCCTCTCGCAACAGCCTAGCGCTGACAAAGACTCCCATCAAAATGACGCCTATGCGCAAATCCGTGATCAGCAGGCCAGTACGATGGCCCTGTACCATCAGGAACGCGACAGAGTCTCCCAACTGGAGGAAGAAATCGCAGACTTGCGTAAGGCACTCGAAGACTTTGTCGCAGAGCTCGACCGTAAGTAGGCGTTCCCCGATGCGGCAGGACACCGCCTTAATTTTGTTGACGGCGTAACATAAGGAGTCGCTATTGTGCTTTACGGACTTGTTGCTTCCTGGGACTGGCCGTTAATTGGTTTCCTGGGATGTATTGCCATACTGAGCATGACCGCGGCGGTTGCGCGCAAAACTGCCACCAAAGACGCCTCACTGGTGGTGACTTTGGCGTTCATCGGCATGTGTTACTTTGGTATGCAGCTGGCGTGACCTCTCATGGGCCCCATCCTTTGAGCGTGTAACAAAGGAGCCGGTCTGGCGAGTTGACTGCCCCTCAAAGGCCGCTCTGCCAGCACTAAATTGGTGCGGCACCGACCTTGAGCCCACAGCTGGATCCTGATGTACTGGGTGACGCAGGGATTATTCTTCATCAAAAAAGGGGGTCATCATGAAACTACTATTCTCCGCTCTTGCATCCTTCGCGCTATTGGCGGGATGTGGCCAAAGTCAGGAGCCTGCCAGTGAGGCGCCTGCAGCACCCGCTACACCCACGGAAGCCAGCGCACCGGCGAGTGACGTTATTGTCGATTACGTGTGGAACACCGCCGCACCCGATATGACCGAAGCACAGCTCGCCGACATTGTGATTCGTTGGAATGCCCGCATCGACGCTGGCGGTTACCAAATGATCGGCGCAAACGTGCTCAAACCGCAGTTCGAGACAGAGGATTTTGATCTGATTTGGGTGCTCATGTGGCCCTCGAGTGAAGCGCGAGAGACAGCATGGGCCCATTGGAATGCCAATCAGGTTGAAGACTGGGCGAACGAGCTGGATGGCGCGCTGACCTATCAAGATGAAAACGTGTACACCTTCAAACCGGTTGGCGGCTGGGACGACAATCTGGAAAATGTACCCGCGGGTGGCACTTTTATGCCCAACTTCAGCTTTTGCAAGATGAACGAGGGCGCCGACGAGACGACTTTTGCAAACTTCCGTGCCGAGTACGACGCGTGGCTAGCCGAGGGGGATGCGGCGGGTTACGGCTACTACATCATGGAGCCACAGTTTGAGCAGGATGACGCCGACTTTGTCTGGCTGGATATCTTCAGCGACCAAGCTGCTATGGCGGCGGGTGCGGCGAGTTGGACCGGCTCGGAGTTGGAAGCCCAGTGGAATGCCATGGGCGACTGTGAAAACTATGCTTTTCTTGCAACGGCTATCCGACGTTAAGGAGATCAGATGAAATTTATAACCAAAACCGTATCGCTGGGTCTATTGGCATCGCTGCTGGTAGCGCCAGTGGTTGCAAATGACAGTATGACCGAGCAAGCTTTTGCGGGGTTAATGCAACTTGAGGGTCAGTGGCAGGGCACGCTGGCCAAGTCCGACGGCACGTCGGTCAATCTGCAACTGAACTACACCAGCAAATCCAATGGCAGTGCGCTTTTGGAAGAAAGCAGCGAAGATGATGTGGAGATGCTCAATATCTTCAACGTTCAGGAAGGCACTGTTGTCTCAACCCACTACTGTGGGCTAATGAACAAACCCGTCGCGCGACTGGTCTCCGCCGAGGGCGGCGTCATCAAGTTTAAAACTGACGCATCGGAGAGCGGTCTGGAGGAGGGAAGAGACGAATACGTTGATAGCTGGTCGCTTTCATTGATGCCGGAAGACCAAAATCAGTTCAAGTATGAGTACACCGTGATGCGCCCTGACCGAACCATACTCACCGCCAGCGCTCTCGTGAGCCGGGTTGAATAGGAGCGCCGCCTATCCACAAACCCCGCCTCGAGCGGGGTTTTTTGTCACCCGACAACGGCTCCGATCAAGTGGGCACCGGTAGCAACATATCAATGCGATGCATCCCAGCGCCCCAACCGTCCTGCACGCAGCCAATACGCGTGGCGCCGTATCGCTCAAAAAATGGCTCCGCATGCTGGCTGGTGGCAATAGCACCATAGTTTTTATGGTGCGCCTTCAGCTGAGCAATGTATTTCGTCATCATGATCCCGCCGAGACCGCCGCGATGGTACTCAGGTTCCACCATAATCCAGTTCAGAGTCGGTGTGTCATCGGTCGCGACGCCATAACCAAACGCGCATACGAGGGCGCCCCTATCCATACCGAGATAATAAGGACTGTTATTCGCCGCGAGAAAGTCACGGTAATACCGCCGCTCTTCTATCGCAAAAAAAGCCGGGCAATTCCGGTCAAACAGCGCCATGCAATCATCGGCATGTGAGGGGCCATACAAATGAAACTGGATCGTCATTGCTCACACCGACCCATATCGCTGCACGCATCACCGCGACCGTGCCCCAGGACCCAGACGCTGGGCAGCAGCGGACGCTGTGCCGGCCTATTGAGCTGGCGCCTCTCCTCCATCGGCTAGTAAATACCGCTCCACTGAATTAACTGGCCAGTCTCGCGCTCTTCTGGCAAAAGGATGTCGATGCCATGCTGCGCCCTCAGCGCGGTAATGGGTCGATCCAACCATGCGTCTGGGAACCGGAACAGCCACTTTTGCTTCAGGCGCCGGGTTCTCCTCACAATCCGCCACTTCAGACCAAGGCATTTCCAATAAAGTCGAGGGAACAAACGCCAGCCGCACTCTGTAAGGAGGGCCTGATACAGGGCCTTAATCTCAGGCAACTGAGCATAGCCCCTGACGTAGCGCCATTGAAACTGACATCCGAATAACAACCAAGTATCAAGACCGGCTTCTTGCTCAAGTGAAGTATCCATGCCGAAAATCACGTGCGTAGCATCGTGCTCCAAAATCAGCCGGCTACCCTCTGAATCGACCATCGCCTTTCTGCCGATATGCCGCAGATAGGATCGGTACTCTGCTATGCCCTCCCGAAGCGTCAGCGCGCATTCAGGGTCCTGATAGCGCAAGTTCATGACGGTGTGATGAGCATAACGGCGGCAGATCTCCCCCTGTGTGGCCCTTTTTAGCTATCAGGACTTGGGGAATGTTATCAGGAGAAGGAGGTCGCGGGGACAGCCGCTTTACGTGCAGGTGATCAGCGGCGCTGCGACTTTTTTCAGCGTTAAGGCCCGGCGACGGGGGAGCTTCCGATTGAATGTGGGTAGGTTCGCGCTTTCCACGATTCAGTGGGCAGTTCGTCTCTCGCGTATAGGCTTTGGTTTGCACAACGGACTGCCTTCCACCTCCCCCGTCCCGCAAAAGGACCGGTAACCCGCCCCCACGCCCAGAAGAAAGACTTT
>JAYNYK010000054.1:0-4561 GCA_038102985.1 Halieaceae bacterium | reverse complement strand
AGCGGGTTAACAACCGGGGCATCGCCGGTGCGACTCTCCTCCGCTACCAACGCGCAAGCCAAAGACCAAACTAGCGCCACAACAAAAACGTGCGGCATGACTCCCCTCCCTCTTTTTTCCGTCCGAGATGCGCTCAATGGTTATCAGACTACAGGGTCGACTCCCTTTGCTAATTGATGCGCCCGCATCGCCAGAGCAACAATGTGGCAACCTCGCTGCATTCAGTGCCGCGTGACTATCGGCGCCACGCGCTCAGAAAATAGGGTGCTCCTCCGTCAGAAAAAGGCGCGACTGGCTGAAGTCGATAAATCGGCTTTCATCCTCGATCAGCCGTGTCTGGGCGGCGATTCCATCTGGCGAGGACATGCCTCGGTCCAAGTCTGCCTGACTTTCCCACCAGACCTCCGTGACTCCATCGTAAGGCGCCTGCAAACCCCGGCTCTCCAACATCAGCGCGTTAAGCGCTGGCATGACCGTGTGGCTCTGGACGTAGCGACAAGCACCAATCGCTGACGCAACGGACTTGACCAGCGGGCCATGCGCTTCAAGCCAGTAACGATAAAAGGAAGCGCTATCGACGTCAGTTCGTTTTCGGATGCAGTAAATAAGTTTGATCATGCCAACAGACTACCGCAAAAAGGCTAATTCGCCGCGCCAAATGACGCGAAAACCGCCGCGGCTTGATTTGCACAATCAGTTTTTGGGCCCAGTCGCACTTTCCTGTATTTCAACAAGCACACCGGTGATGTTGTCTTTTCCACCCTTGTCCAGGGCTTTGCCAATCAGCTGCGTCATAACAGATTGTCCAAGGGGCCCTCGCAAAATGTCCTGAAGATCCTGCTGCGTGAGTTCTCGATACAGTCCATCTGTGCTCAAGAGATACCGGTCACCCGGTGCCACCTCGACGTCGTGTACCTGCAGTCTCAAGTCTTGATGGACACCAACAGCTCTGGTAAGGACATTCGCTGACGGCAGTCGCTGTGCTTCGTCCTGGGACATTTCACCTCTGCGACATCGCTCCTGCGCCAGATTATGGTCCTCGGTGAGGAGATTTAGCGTCCCTTCCCTCAGGCGATAAATCCGGCTATCACCGGCCCAGACGAGAGTCGCTTTTGATTGAAATATCAGTAATGCCGCTACCGTAGAGCCGAGAATTTCCTTGTTGTATAAGCGGCGGCATTCCTGATTTGCCATGCTTAACCTTGATTCAATGTCTTTAATGATCTCTTCAAGGGAGTCGCATTGGCAATAACTCTTGCAATGGTCCACGACGATACGGCTTGCCTTGTCACCTCGACTGTGGCCGCCCATGCCATCAGCGACCATCCAGAGTCCCTCTTTTTCATTGACGAACAGCGCATCCTCATTGACTGGCCTGACATAACCAATGTGGGTGCCCTGATGGGTCAGTGTCTGATACGAACAACTCACTTTTTAATCCGGCATACGCCCGTGGCGACGAGTCAAAATAGAGCGCCATTGTTCAGCCCAAGAATAAAAGCAGTTCCAATTAATCATGGGTTCCAACTGTATTGAAGAATGCGAACCACCTCCTCGGTTGAAGCAGGCCGCTCTTCCGGTTTTTTTTGCAAGCAACGCATCGCCAGGTCTGATAGCACCGTGGGAATTGTTGTACCGCCAACGAGCCTCGGTTCCTCGGGCATCTTGTCCCGAATATCCGCTAGTACCGTTCTCACGACTTGTCCACTGAAAGGCGTATTTCCCGTGAGAGCCTCGTACATCACCGCCCCCAGACTGTAAACATCAGATCGACTGTCGATATCAACTTCTCGGTCGATTTGCTCTGGGGACATGTACACAACCGAGCCTTGTAACTTGCCTCCGCCTGTCATCGAAACGCCAGTATCAAGATCCGAAAGCGCTGATGCATCAGCTGCCTCCCCATGACCCCTTGGCCATACCTTCGCCAGCCCCCAATCCAGCAGCAGAATTTCTCCATAGGGCCCAATCAAGATATTGTCGGGCTTGATATCGCGGTGAAGCACGCCTACGGAGTGCGCGTAGCCAAGGGCATTGCCAACCTGAACGATGACGTTCATGAGTTGTGAAAAATCGTAGCGCTCGCGATAGTTCAGTAACTCCCGCAATGTGTATCCGTGCACCAATTTCATCGTAAAAAAGTAGTGGCCGCGGTTGTCACGCCCAATTTCGTATGTGGGCATCGTGTTGGGGTGCTGTAGCATTGCAGAAATACGCGCTTCACGGAGCAAACGCCTGTTTTCGATTGAATCCTCTCGGAATTCGGGCCTCAAGGTTTTGTAACAGACCGTGCGTCCAAGATATAAATCGCGACATGATTGGATTAGCGATTTTCCACCCTTCGCGATGGTCGAGAAGTAGGCATACCGCATTCTTGGGTTCAAGGTTTTTGGCAGCGGCGCATCTGTCTCCTCAGCATATAAATGCTGGGTAGCCGTATCGCGTTGCGGAAAATGCAGCATGCCCCCTCCGGTCCTTTTTTTTGGTTCCTAATCATCTCAATGTTGCTCAACCATTCGCCCGAGGAAAAAACACCCAAGGGATAATGATTACACCATCGAGGGGTCAGCATTGGTCGGGGGGGAGCAGCGCCGGGTCAAATGCTCAGCCAGATTGAGCAATAAGTGGATATCCCGCTCAGTTAATTGTGAACCATTAAGTAGCCGCGTTAGCTGCTGCCTTGCAGCTAACGCGCGATTGCTATCAACGACGCGATACCGAGATTTTTTGCAGACTGCTCCATATTCATGCTTCATCGTTCAACCCTCCTTGGCTCGGAAATGGCTAAGGGGTGCCGAGTAAAGACCAGAGAAAATTGCAGCCCCCTTATCGAAACACTACTCTGAGCCGCATCATGGCACCCGCACTCTGGCGCAGATTCATGAGGCCCGCGCCGGTGTCATTATCGTCACAAAGGCGCGCGCTGATTGATTGGCAGGACACGCCACAGGCTTGGCTAGAGGCGTCAGGCCATCGTTGTGGTCCTGTACCGACGCCCCTGAGAATGGCCGATCCGTTTGTCTTGGACGCCCCATGCCGATAGGCTTCAAATCACCGCGCCATGCGTCTGACTGGCGCTGGCCATTGCAAATAAACGGTAAAAAATGAGGAGCTCACAGTAATGGACAACCCGGATGGCACAGGCACACTGAATATTTCCAGAATGACGATCGAATCCGACAGCGTCTCTTTTGACTTCGAAGGAAAGGTCGAGGGTTACGGCACGGTGTTTGCCTCTCATACCTTGTCGTACATAGGGGAAGATCGGTCCCGGGGACGCGTTCAGGGTGAGGCGCGAACGTTTCTGGAAGATGGCACCCTGATCAGCACGCCGCACATGGGCACGTTCACTCGCAATGGATCAAAAGTCACTTCCTACTTTACTGACGCCACCAATCAGGGCGTGGTCAATTTTGTGATCTGGGATATCGATATCCTGACGAAAGCGGTGGCAGTGAAGTACTGGGAGATAACATCCCCCTAGGGAATCAATCTTCTATTCGATATAGGCGTAGCGACTTTCTCGCACCCCACGGCAGGGGCCGGCAATTAAATTCACGCTACACCAGCCCTTGCATGGGAAAACCGCATTGTGGCGCTATATCAAGCGCCCTCAATCGGTGCTTTGACTTCCCCCGTGGAGAACGTGACAGCATGACCCGTCAGCGATACTCGGTCATCTACCACCGAGCAATGCAGATCTCCACCGCGCGCGGAGCACTGCCATGCAGAAAGAGAGGATTTGCCCAATCGCGCTGACCAAAATGGCGCCAAAATGCAGTGGGCCGACCCGGTTACGGGATCCTCATTCACGCCCAAATGTGGCGCAAACATGCGCGACACAAAATCCGTTTTATCCCCTTGCGCGGTAACGATCACGCAATGATTTACCGTCTCGGCTAGCGCTTGAATATCAGGCATCAGGTTCATTACCGCCGCTTGCGTCTCCAATTCATAAAGCACCTGCCAGGGGTCATGAATTGGCCGAACCGCTGACTGCACCGTCGCACCCAACGCCTGCGCAAGCCCCATCTCTACTTTATGTTCTTCAAAAGCGACTGCCGGTAGCTCCATCACCAGGCCGGCACCGGACGTTTTGGCAGTGATAGCTCCGCGGTAGCGCGTATTAAAATGAAACGGCCCCTTGCACACCTGCATTTCATTGGCCAGCACGTGGATTGCCGCCAGCGTCGCGTGACCGCAAAGGGGCACCTCCTGCACTGGGGTGAACCAGCGCAGCTCATAGGAGGCTGGCGAATGCTGAACCAGAAAAGCGGTTTCGGATAAATTGTGCTGCGCGGCCAGAGCCTGCAACTGTGGGTCTGGCAGCCAGCGCTCCAGCATCATTACCGCAGCGGGGTTACCGCCGAAGGTTTGGTCAGTGAACGCATTGACGACATAGTACGGCAAAGCCATAGCTATCACCCGCACCAGAAAGCGGGATACGGGAACAGGAACGACGCGGCACTGACCATGTGCCAAGCTTAGCAAACCGCCGCCTGACCGGGGGCATCGGGGTGCCTGTGGGGCACCTCTCGCCATTGACAGCTGTGGCCCAAAG
>JAYNYK010000053.1:0-18450 GCA_038102985.1 Halieaceae bacterium | reverse complement strand
CTGCCCTCAACCAGCACCTTGATAGTGCCGTCAGGCAGTTTCAGGAGTTGCAGAATGTTCGATACGGTACCGACTTGATACAGATCATCCGCTCCGGGCTGATCGTCCGAGGCGTTCCGCTGAGCAACCAGCAAAACCTGCTTGTTGTCGAGCATCGCGTGCTCGAGAGCCTCAATGGATCGCTCGCGGCCAACAAACAGCGGTAACACCATATGGGGATAAACGACAACGTCGCGCAATGGCAAAAGCGGCAATTGATGATCTTGATCCGTCATGGTGTTCTCCGTGTCTTACGGGGATATGGGGTCAAATTAACGATTTTAAAGTGCGGAAAGAACGAGAAATCGCGCACCTTCACAGAGTGATACCCTGCTGCGCACCTCGCGGATTAATCACAAAGCTGAACAGGTCACGTTCGGGGGAGCCGGGGATGTGGGATCAGTCCTCCGCGCCGGCAGCTGCCGGTGGGGGCGTCTCGTAAACCAGCAGAGGCTCCGAGTCGCCCTTTACGACCGATTCATCAATCACGATCTTTGCCACGTCAGGCGTGGAGGGGATGGTATACATTGATTCCAGCAGGATTCCCTCAAGAATAGATCTGAGGCCTCGAGCACCGGTTTTGCGCTCCATCGCCCGCTCAGCGACAGCCCGCAGCCCGTCCTCCCGGAAATCAATCTCAACCCCTTCCATGTCAAACATCTTGGCATACTGCTTGGTGAGCGCATTTTTCGGTTCAGTCAGTATTCGGATCAATGCGGGCGCATCCAGCTCTTCCAGTGTGGCAATGATGGGAAGTCGCCCCACGAATTCGGGAATCAAGCCATACTGTACAAGATCCTCGGGCTGCAATTCAGATAACGTTTCGCCAAAGTTTCTTGCTTCGGTTTTGCTTTTCACTTCGGCCCCGAAACCAATCCCGCCTTTCTCGGAGCGGTTGCGAATGACCTTATCCAGACCAGCAAATGCGCCACCGCAAATAAACAGGATATTGCTTGTGTCTACTTGCAAGAACTCTTGCTGGGGGTGCTTACGCCCGCCCTGTGGCGGCACTGATGCAACGGTACCTTCGATGAGTTTCAGTAAGGCCTGCTGTACCCCTTCCCCGGAGACATCACGCGTGATGGAGGGGTTGTCCGATTTGCGAGAGATCTTGTCAATCTCATCAATGTAGACAATGCCCATTTGAGCACGTTCTACATCGTAGTCGCACTTTTGCAGCAGTTTCTGGATGATATTCTCGACGTCTTCACCGACGTATCCCGCTTCTGTAAGCGTAGTCGCGTCGGCAATCGTAAACGGCACGTCGAGCAAACGGGCCAGCGTTTCCGCCAATAGCGTCTTGCCAGATCCGGTGGGCCCAACCAACAGGATGTTGGATTTACTGAGCTCCACCTCCTCGGCATCTCGCGATCCTAGGCCTGAATTGCGCAGGCGCTTATAGTGGTTATACACGGCTACAGCTAGCACCCTTTTGGCTTGCAGCTGACCAATGACGTACTGGTTGAGGATTTCGTTGATTTCTTCGGGAATCGGGAGCTTAGAGTTGTCGCTTTCGCTGGTGGCTTCCTGTATCTCTTCGCGGATAATGTCGTTACACAGATCGACACATTCATCACAAATGAAGACTGAGGGTCCAGCAATCAGCTTTCTGACCTCGTTCTGACTCTTGCCACAAAACGAACAGTAAAGAAGCTTGCCGCTATCCCCTGATGTGTTGTCGTCCGCCATTCAAAAATCCCGCGTAACTACCAGCTATCTAGCGCCAACCTTGATACGTTTCGATGGACATTGCAAGTCGCCTCGCTTGGTCGTAATTACCCTTCTTATCGGGAGGTGATTACCTCATCAACCAAGCCGTACTCAACACTCTGCTCGGAACTCATAAAGCGGTCTCGTTCGGTATCGCGCTCTATTACGTCCATGGGTTGACCGGTGTGCTCAGCCAGCAGTGTATTAAGGCGCTCCCTAAGAAAAAGAATTTCCTTGGCCTGAATCTCGATATCGGTAGCCTGGCCCTGGGCGCCACCACTCGGCTGATGGATCATGGTGCGGGCATTGGGCAATATGAAGCGCTTTCCTTTGGCGCCGCCACTGAGCAAAAACGCACCCATAGAAGCCGCCTGACCGATACACATGGTGCTGACATCCGGCTTGATAAATCGCATGGTGTCATAAATAGAAAGGCCGGCCGTAACAGAGCCGCCGGGGCTATTAATGTACAAATGAACATCCTTGTCTGGGTTTTCTGACTCAAGAAAAAGTAGCTGTGCAACCACGAGGTTCGCCATGTGGTCTTCTATGGCGCCGACAATAAATATCACGCGCTCCTTAAGCAGTCGGGAGTAAATATCAAAAGAGCGCTCACCTCTGGATGTCTGCTCGATCACCATAGGTACGAGCCCCAGATTTTGTGGGTCCAGATTGCGGTTTGATAGGGTCATGTATACCTTGCCTCTTCGATTAGGCGCTAGCGGCGGGGCGCGCCTTTGCCAGTGCGTCCTGGTAGCTGCATTCAACTTCAGCGATGGCAGCGTCTGCCAAAAGCCGCTCTACTACTGCATCCTCAAGCACTCTTGACTCAACACCTGCGAGTTGCTCGTTCTCTGAATAGTACCAGTTGATCACTTCCTCAGGATCTTGATAAGTCGACGCAATATCTTCGATAAACGCTCTGACTTTCGCAGGTTCGGCTGTCAAATCAAAGTGCCCCACCATCGCTGATACCACTAGACCTAACTTCACCCGCCGCTGTGCCTGCTCCGTAAACATTTCATCGGGTAACACCGATGCTAAATCCAGATCTTGAGGCGCTGAACCACCGAACTGCTGAAACATCTGCTGGCGCATGGTGTTCACTTCACCACCCACCAATGCGCTCGGCAATTCAATGCTCTCGTGCGCCGCCACAATAGCGTCCATCACTTGTGTTTTGACCGAGGCGTCGACCGCGTTGCGCAGCTCTCTTTCCATGTTCTGCTTCACTTCCGCACGAAAATCCTGTTCGTTACCTTCCTCTAATCCGTATTTGGAGAACAGCGCCTCGTCAATGGGCGCCAGCGCCATAGTCTTGACTTCCTTTACCGACACAGCGAACTGGACTTCCGCGCCCGCTAGGTCGTCGTTCTGGTAGTCTTCTGGAAACTGAAGATCGAGCTCTTTCTCCTCACCCGCACTGACACCCACCAATCCATCTTCGAACCCGGGTATCATGCGCCCGGAACCGAGTTCCAGAGAATTCCCCTCGGCTGACCCTCCCTCGAAGGCCTCACCGTTGCGCGTCCCCACAAAATCGATCACCACCGTGTCACCGTCTTGAGCCGGCAGTTCAGAGGTCACCCATTCACCCTGCTGCTTACGAAAGACCTCAATGATGTCGTCAATGTCGGTGTCGGTCACGGTAGCCACCGGCTTCTCAATCGTCAGATCGTTAAGCGGTTGGACCTCTACTGTTGGAAAAATCTCAAAGGTCGCTGTGTATTCTACGTCCTGCCCCGCATCCATTTTTCTGGCTTCGATACTGGGCTGACCGGCTGGCCGTAAATTCTCTGATACCACGGCTTCCTGAAATGATTGGCTGATCACCTCGCCCAGCACTTCTTGACGCACCCCAGCACCAAAACGCTGCTTCATGACCTTCATAGGCACTTTTCCCGGACGAAAACCGGGCAAACGTGCGTTGCGCGCCGCCTCATGCAGCCGCTGATTGACGACCGAGTCCACCCGGTCAGCCGGCACGCCTACGGTTAAACGTCGCTCTAACCCTGAAGTAGTTTCTACGGACACCCGCATGGTGCTGCTCCTGCCTCACAATCCAACAATAATAAGCGTTCTTATGGCATCGTTGACGCGATTCCAACCAATCTGATGATCGGTCCTATTGCGGAGTGAAGTATGGTGCGGAAGGAGAGACTCGAACTCTCACGTCGTTAGACACTGGAACCTAAATCCAGCGCGTCTACCAATTTCGCCACTTCCGCATATGACCCCAATCACTCGGCACAGCGCGTACAAACGAGGCGCGCGATGGTGTCACAGAATGTAGGGCGTTTCAACGCCGGCACCCAGCGGCGAGGAAGGGGGCCAGCGCCGACAAACAAGTCGAATGAAGCGCTGCGAGAGAAATTACATTAAGAGTTTATTTTCTATTAAAATCATATATATAAATGGATATTATCAGGTGATCTAGAAGGTTTTTGCGGGCCAGCAGACGGTAATATGACAGATTGGTCTAATAAACCGGTCCCCTGCGGTGGCAAAAAGCTCCGAAAAGGGCATAATAACCTTGTCGCAGTGCCCCTCAAGAAGCCTGACGACAACGGGTATCCCAAGTGCCCGTATTGTGCGCCTGCAGATGTGCCCGCAGGCGCACCACTCCTAAAAGTCTATGACTACGGGCCCCTCGGGGCCCGCTTTTTTTTCGTTTCAAGCACGCGCAAACGCGCAGTGCCGCCACACCCGGTCGATACCCAGAGGGTATGGGGTTGCAACCTAGAGGGTATGCGTCACCCTATCAGCGCCTAACAGCCCCGCCAAATAGTGTTCAATTTTTTCACTAACCCCCGCATCCTGATCCGAGAACTCGATACCGATACCGGTCTGCCGGTTACCCTGTGCCCCGGGGGGGGTCAGCCACACCACTTTACCCTTAATTTCTCTTTTCTCAGGCTCATCCATCAGGGTCAGCAGCAAGCGTACCTCATCCCCTAGCCGGTAAGCCGCGTGGGTGGGTACAAAAAGCCCTCCCTTTCCAAGGAACGACATATAGGCACCATAAAGCGCCGCCTTGTCGCGCAGCACCAAACTTAACACCTCCCCTCGGACGTCACTCATCGGATCACATTAACCAGCCACGCCGAATTTGCCAAGACTAGCCAAGAAGCGATCCGCCACTGCCGAGAACTGAGGGTGATGTGCGCTCCGGCAAAGCCGGAATAGCTCCGCAGCAGCAATGTCTTTTGCGGGATTTACACCGCTGCGGAGTCGACCCCACAGCGCCATCAGGCACTGGTGTAACAACAGCCAACGTTGCCCCTCTGATCTAGCCTCATGCAAGTCGGTTTCTCGGACCTTACCCTCACACCAGCACATCAGTTGATAGACAAGCATGGAGGTCTCAACATCGGACCATACCGGCGGTATGGACACGCCAACTTTCCCAGGCACAGTGACAGCAGCAAAGGACCGAAGCAGCGCTGGTAACGCCTCACCTGCGGTTGGTTCCGTTGCGGCAGTCACGGCTCGCCCGTTAAAAATCGACAGCGCGATTGTGGCCTCCGCCTCGGTCCACCCGTTGTGGGTATTTAGCCAAGATATCGCCTGCTCATGGCTGGGCATAGGCAGGTTAATCCTTTGGCAACGGGATCTAATCGTCGGTGGGAGACGCCAAATTTCCGAAACAGAAAGGAGCAGTAGGCTAGTGCCAGAGGGCTCCTCCAGCGTTTTTAGTAAACTATTAGCTGCGGCCGGAGTCATGGACTCGGCCTCTTCAATGAGCAAAATCTTAGTGTGGCCGTAAAGTGCTGTCTGCTGGAAAAATCTCGAGGCGGCTCTGATCTGGTCTATGCTGATGGCGGATTTTCCGGATTCTGTTTTTAACTCCATTAAATCCCCATGGGTATTGGAGATGGCGCTTTTACACCCTATACATTCGCCACAGGACGTCGGGACCTCTCGCTGGCAAAGCTGCTGCAATGCGACGAGCCGATTAAACAGTGCCGCTTGGCCCAGATCTTCCGAGATCACCAAATACGCATGGCCAAGACGTTGTTGCGCTCCCAGTTCAGCAAAATTGAGGAGGGCTGACTCCATCCAAGGTGGCGATAGGGGCATTCCACCACTTCCTGCGTCGCCGTCACTCATTGGGCCAGCCACTCCTGCACCAAACGCTCTAGTTGCGCCTCAACACCTTGCAGATTCTCAGCAGCGTCCACAATCACGTAACGCTCGGGAGCTTCTCGGGCTCGCTCTAAATAACCCGCTCGCACTCGTTCATAAAATGCCAGGGATTCACGCTCAAAGCGATCCAGCTCACCCCTGGCACGAGCGCGCTCCAATCCGAGCTCGGGGGGCAAATCCAGCAATACCACTTTGTGCGGGTGTAATTCGCCTTGCACCATTTCCTCGAGCTGCCCAATAATCTGCCGAGACATGCCCCTTGCGGCACCTTGATACGCGTAGGTGGCGTCAGTGAAGCGGTCGCAGATAACCCACTCATCTCGCTCTAACGCCGGGGCGATCACGCTGGCAATGTGCTGCGCTCGGGCTGCAAACATCAGCAGAAGCTCTGTCATTTCAACAGGGGCCTCCCCATGGGGATTAAGTAATGCTTGCCGAAGTTCCTCAGCCAACGGTGTCCCCCCCGGCTCTCTTGTGAGCGTGACCGAAAATCCCGCGGATCTCAGTCGACCCGCGAGGAACCGTTGCGCTGTCGATTTGCCAGCTCCCTCGCCTCCCTCGATGGTGATAAAAAGCGCCATTACCTCTTTTCCTGCCCTTGGGTTAACCGATCAGGAGTCGAGCGATAGTCGCTGCGTCGAGTGAGCTGATAACGACGGACGTTTTCCTCATGCTCGTCGAGGGTCGCGCTAAAGGCGTGGGTACCGTCGCCCTTGGCCACAAAGTAAAGGGAGTTTGAGTCGTCCGGATAAAAGACCGCCCTTAACGCGGCTTCCCCCGGCAACGCAATAGGTGTTGGTGGGAGCCCTTTAATCACATAGGTATTGTAGACATTTTGGGTGTCCCTCAAGTGCGTTCGCCTGAGATTACCGGCATAGGTGTCTCCCAAACCATAAATGACGGTCGGATCGGTCTGCAATCTCATCCCCCTCGTCAGTCGGCGCAGGAACACACCAGCGATCTGACTTCTCTCAGAAGGCTCGGCAGTCTCGCGCTCGACGATGGACGCTAGTATGAGTGCTTCATAAGGCGATGCCAGCGGCAGCGATGGATCACGACTGTCCCACAGGTCAGTCAAGACCGCTCGCATCGCGGTATGAGCTCTTTGGAGAATGTCTTTATCCGTATCACCCGCAACAAAAGACCAGGTCTCGGGTAAAAACCAACCCTCCAAGGAGTTGGCGGGCGAGACCCAGGCTGTCAGTTCTGTGCTCAAACTCTCAGGGGAGGTTTTTGTCAGTTTGGGGTGTTTGCCGAGCAGCGCGATTGCGGTTTGAGTGGTAACCCCCTCAGGAATGGTGACCTGATATTGGACCGCTTGCCCAGTAGCCAGGTGTTCGATCATTTGACCAACGGTTATGCCAGCATGGAGGCGAAACTCACCGACCTGGATCTTTTGATCCAACCCCTGCCAGCGTGCGAGGCGCCCTACCCAACCGGCGTCAGTTAACCAGCCCCGCGCTTCGGCTCGACTCAACACCTGATGCAAGCTTTCGCCCGAATGAATAGTGACCACAGCGGGCGAATCCTCAAGGGTGATTACTTGGCGCCAGAGAGCGTTTAAGTAGACGCCGCAACCGATGGCCAAGCCGAGAAAAAACAACAGCGCGAGCAAAATGGCTCGGTAGGTCACTCGATATGCTCCCTGAGCGCAGTATGAATTGTGTTGAACGCAAGTTCGTAGTTCGTAAACAAATGCTGATTGATCGATGCCACTGCCACCGTACCGACGAGGGTATTGCTGATCATTACGCAGTCTGCTCGAAACACGTCATCCAAGCTGACGTCACGCACTTCGACCCGATAACCAAGGGTCGGCAGGACTGCCTCGATCAGTATTTTACGACGAGTCCCTGCGATACCAGATCGCTTGAGCATTGGGGTGAGCGCGGCGTTGTCGACAATCAACACAATATTGCCCTTGCCAGAGGAAATCACTCGATCTTGGCTGTCCAACATCAGGACATCGTCCCAACCCTGAACGGTAGCCTCCCGCGCAGCAAGCACCTGCTCCGTTCTTGCCAGTAACTTCAGGCCAGCGAATTGAGGCTGGTCTTGCCATCGAGTAGTGGCGACGCCACAGCGCCAAGCCGCAGATCCGCTGTCGGAAGGTGCCGATGTAGTGAGGATATACCGGGGCCTAGCCTGCGCGGTCGGTGCATAACCTCTAGGCCCGGAACCCCGGGTCACGGTCAACCGAGCCGGGCCCGTGTGCTCAACCTGCAAAAGGCAGCGCTGGGCCTCCCCCAGTAGGCTCCGAGCAACTATTTGCGGCGTATCAAATTTAAGCGCTGCAAGAGCTGCGGCCAAGCGTGCCTCATGACTCGACAAACAAGTAATACGTCCACTACGACATAGCACGGTTTCAAATGCGCCGTCTGCGTAGTTGAGACCGCGATCGTCAATCGGAACGCTCGTCGCCTTCTGGCCGTCGACCCAGCTATGGCGCATCATCGTCAAGTCGCTCAGGTCATGCGACTAAAAATAAGAGACCCATTGGTGCCACCAAAACCGAATGAGTTCGACAGGGCGTGACGGATTTCACGTTCTTGCGCTACGTGGGGTACATAATTGAGGTCGCAGCCAGCGCTGGGGTTATCCAAATTGATGGTGGGCGGGGCGATGTTATCCCGCAGCGCCAAGATAGTAAGAATAGCCTCCACGGATCCGGCTGCGCCTAATAGATGACCGATCATGGATTTCGTTGAACTCACCGCTAGGGCTTGAGCATGCGAGCCAAACACCGCCTTGATGGCCTGGGATTCGGCTAAATCCCCCGCCTCGGTTGATGTCCCGTGGGCGTTAATGTAGCCGATGTCGTCGAGAGCAATTGCCGCATCTTGGAGGGCTTGCCGCATCGCCGCCGCCGCGCCGCGGCCATCCTCTGGCGGTGAGGTCATATGGTAGGCATCCCCACTCATTCCAAACCCCGTCACCTCACAGTAGATATGGGCACCCCGAGCAACTGCAACCTCAAGGGACTCGAGCATTAACATACCGGCTCCGTCTCCCAATACAAAACCGTCACGCGCTTCGTCCCAGGGACGAGATGCACGCTCTGGCGCGTCGTTACGTGTAGATAGTGCCCTTGCGGCTGCAAATCCACCGATGCCCACTGGCGTCGTGGCCATTTCGGCGCCACCGACAAGCATGGCATCAACATCACCCGACGCGATCAGCCGTGCACCCAATCCAATATTATGCGTTCCCGTCGTGCAGGCCGTGACAACAGCGAGATTAGGCCCTTGGAGGTTGTACATAATCGATAGGTTGCCGGCGATCATGTTGATAATCGCCCCGGGAACAAAAAAGGGCGATATACGCTTGGGACCCTTCTGATCAACCAACAGAGCGGTATCCTCAATCGAGCCGATCCCGCCTATCCCGGAGCCTACCGCACAGCCAATTCGAGCGGCATTCTCGTCGCTGACGGTAATACCCGAGTCTCTGAATGCTTGAATACCAGCGACCATGCCATACTGGATGAACGGATCCATGCGTCGGGCGTCTCTTGTCTCAAGATAGCCCTCGACACTGAAGTTTTTCACGCTGGCACTGAATCGAGTTGAAAAAGCGGTGGCATCAAATTGATCGATCATGGCTGCGCCACTTTTTCCGGCACAAATGCCTTCCCAGGTACTCGGCACGTCAAGGCCCAAGGGAGTGACTGCCCCCAGACCCGTTACTACTACCCTATTGCCCTTCATGCTGTGCTCCTGCTGCCCCTGCGGAACGCATTTAGAATGAGTATCTATCGTTGTCTGGTTTTTTCAAATAGGTAGACTCCATGCGCTTCCATCAGCCAGATCCTCGCCCTTAAAAAGACAAAGGGCCGCGCTGCTAAAACAGGGCGGCCCCTCTCCATTCCGATATGGGGTTTAGGAGAGGTTGTCGTTGATATAGTCTATCGCGAGTTGCACGGTGGTAATTTTTTCCGCCTCTTCGTCGGGGATTTCAGTCTCGAACTCTTCCTCAAGTGCCATCACCAGTTCGACGGTATCGAGGGAATCAGCGCCAAGATCGTCAACGAACGACGCCTCAGCCTTAACTTCCTCTTCCTTGACGCCCAATTGTTCGGCGACAATCTTTTTTACTCGATCTTCGATATTGCTCATGGTGTGTTTTCTACTCCCCAGTTTGTCGTCGGGCCTAGAGCCCAAACGCGGTGGATTTTACTCGTTTTTGCTGTGAGTAAAACCCTTTTTGACACGTGAAAAATCCTTGCTACCCGAGTTCACCCCATATAGAGGCCGCCATTTACATGGACTGTTTCACCCGTAATGTACCGCGCCGCATCACTCGCAAGAAAGGCGACGACCGCCGCAATGTCATGAGGTTCTCCGAGCCGCGCGAGAGGAATCTGACTTGCCAGGGTCTGCCGCTGGGCGTCATCAAGCGCTTTTGTCATATCCGTATCGATAAAGCCTGGTGCCACGCAATTGACGGTGATTGAGCGCGATCCCAACTCTCTCGCTAGAGATCTTGCCATACCCTCAGCCCCAGCTTTGGTCGCGGCATAGTTACTCTGCCCAGCATTACCCATGGCACCGACGACCGAGGTAACGTTGATAACGCGCCCCCAGCGGGCCTTGGTCATGCCACGCAGGCAAGATTTGGTGAGCCGAAACAGCGCGTTGAGGTTGGTATCAATGACAGCATTCCATTCGTTTTCTTTCATGCGCATCAGAATATTGTCTTGCGTGATACCCGCATTGTTGACAAGAATCAGAGGGTCCCCCATCTCTGAGCGAATCGCCTCCATCAAACCGGCGATACTGTCGGGATCCGTTACGTTCAATACCTTGCCTAATCCACCCCGGTCAGAGAGCCTCTGGGTGATCATATCGGCCCCGCTCTCGCTCGTTGCAGTGCCGACCACCCTGAGTCCCTGATCAGCCAACGTGCTCGCTATTGCAGCGCCAATCCCGCGGCTAGCGCCAGTGACCAAAGCAATCTTTTGGGTCGCGTCATTCATGGGTTGCTCTCTCTCGCCGCGTCGCGCAGCGTGTCCGGATCCTCCAGCGGCGTGCAGAGCGTCTCTCTGTCAATGCGTTTGGTCAGGCCCGTCAGCACCCTGCCTGGCCCACATTCCATAAAACGTTGGCATCCTGCCTGTAGCAGGGTCAGCATGCACTGCGTCCACATAACAGGCTCGGAGACCTGACGCACCAATAGCCTGCGAATCTCTGCGGCTTTCCGATGAGGCTGGGCATCAACATTACTCACTACTGGAATATTGGCATCTTGCAATGAGACCGATTGAAAAGCCTCGGCCATCACACCGGCAGCGGGCTGCATTAATGGGGTGTGAAAGGGGGCGCTCACCGGCAGGGGCATTACCCGCTTGGCACCCGCCTCTTTCATGAACGCTGACGCTGCCGCCACGGCGGCGGCGTGACCCGCAATGACTACTTGCCCTGGGGAGTTGTAGTTCACCGCGCCAACGTAAGCCTCGTCATCGCAGTGTGTGACACAGACTTCGTCAATCACGGCATCACTTAAACCCAAAATCGCCGCCATTGCACCCGCTCCAGCGGGCACAGCAGACTGCATCGCACGCCCGCGGGTTTGGACCAACAAAGCCGCATCTTGCAGCGCAAGCGCGTCAGCCGAGACCAGCGCAGAGTACTCGCCCAGGCTATGCCCAGCCACAAACTCGGGTAACGCGCCGTGCTCGGCCCGCCAACATCGGTATAGGGCCACGCTGGCCGTCAGAATTGCCGGCTGCGTATATTCGGTGAGCGTCAGCTGCTCCTCCGGACCAACAGACACCAGCCGCCACAGATCGTAGCCCAGCACATCGCTGGCTTCAGCAAACGTCTCTCCGATAATCGGGTTGCGCTCAGAAGCCGCACCCAGCATGCCGACAGCTTGGGACCCCTGTCCGGGGAACAGAAAGGCGAGTCCTGACAAGAAAACTTACTCGTCGTTGTCCGTATCGATGACCTTCTTGCCCCTGTAAAACCCGTCAGCGCTGACATGATGACGACGGCGGGTTTCTCCTGAGGTCTCATCAACCGTCAAGGTGGGCCCATCAATAGCGTCATGCGCACGCCGCATACCGCGCTTTGACCGTGTTTTTCGATTTTGTTGAACAGCCATACGCTGGCCTCCTTAAAAATGTGACATTGCAACCGAACCCGGGCTCGGCCACTCTCCCTAACATGTAATACGTTCTAAAACCTCTCAGGTTCTCAGTTTTTCCAATACTGAGAAGGGATTCTCTGCCCCCGGTTCCAGCGCAACGTGGGCCGCGCCCTCCGCAAGCAAGTGTTCATTCTGTGTCCAGCAGTCCTCCTCATGTCCTGGGGCTACAGGCACAGCAAGCAAGATCTCCTCCTCCAAGATCTCGTTGAGATCCGCCATCTCCCCAACGATCAGAGGCTCTAGACTGCTGGGCAAAGCCGCCGCCTCCGCATCACTCCAAACGCACGCCATCCGTGAGCCCGTCGCGAGATGCGATGCCATTCCTTCTAGGCATCGCTGACAAGTGAGTCGTAGAGAGGCTTCAACCTGCGTCTGCACCACGTAACGCAATTCCTCATCTCGACTAAATCGAAACTCAGCGACCGCGAGTGCGTCCATCCCAATTCCGGCCTCTTGTAAGCGTGGTAGGGCCTCGAGGGATGCGGTACCTTTGATCACGACGCCCCTCGCGGCAAGTCCGCGAAGGTCGAGATCCTTGGGGAGCGGCCCAATTTTCATGGCGGCGAATCATACGGAGGGCGCCAGACGGTGTCAAAGCGCAACATCGCGTAATGTCCCTCGCCGGCGCGTGAGGGGTATTTTCACCAAAAACAATGCTGGGCCCATTATGAAGCTGATTTTGGCATCGACTTCCCCTTACCGCGCGGCCCTGCTCCGTCGCCTGCGGATTCCCTTTGAGACGGTCGACCCACAAATTGACGAAACACCCGTACCGGGTGAACCACCACAAGATCGAGCGCGGCGCCTTGCCGCCGCAAAAGCGGATGCTGTAACGGCGCCCGACGCGCTTGTGATTGGCTCTGATCAGGTCGCCTGTCTGGAAAGTAACATTCTCCGTAAACCCCTCACTCAAGACGCCGCCGTTCAGCAACTACTCGCCTGTTCCGGACGGGTGATCCGTTTTGCTACCGCCGTGTCCCTGCGAAACACTGCGTCGCTGTGGCAGGACGACCGCCTTGTCTTCTGTGACGTCCGGCTGCGCGACATTTCGAAACCCGAGGCGGAACAGTATGTTCGTGTGGACCAACCCCTGAGATGCGCAGGGAGCTTTAAGTGGGAATCGCTGGGGATCTCGTTGTTTCGGTCTATCGACACCGCAGATCCGACGGCGCTCGAAGGACTACCCCTGATTGCCCTCTGTGACCTACTGCGGGAGGCAGGGGTACCATTACCGTTGCTTTCTGAAAAAATCTAATACCGCCTCGAGTTCGTCGGAAAGCGAGCACTCAAGCATAATTTTCTCACCGGCCAATTTGAATGAGATAGCACTAGCGTGCAAAAAGAGTCGTTTGATGGGAGCGCCGACGCAGCAGCGCCGCGACAGGTCCGTCTCGTACTTGGTATCGCCGAGTATGGGGTGCCCACTGTGCAAGGTATGCACCCGGATCTGATGTGTTCTTCCGGTTACGGGTTTGGCCTCAATCAGCGTGGCGCCTGCATAGCGCTCAAGGACCCGAAATGTTGTTTCGGCGGCCTTGCCATCTGCAGCCACTTTCACGATCCGCTCACCCGAGACCGTGTGATGCTTCGCCAATGGTGCCGAAACCGAAGCGCGGAAAGCGGGCCATTTGCCTGCAACCAGCGCAAGGTAGCGTTTATCGACGAGATCATTGCGGAGTTGCTGGTGGAGTTCCCTCAGGGTGCGCGCGTTTTTGGCGATGAGAACCAACCCTGAGGTGTCCCTGTCCAACCGATGAACCAGTTCCAAATATCGCTCCTCGGGAAACAGCCGCCTGAGCGTCTCGATAAGCCCTAGACGGACGCCGCTTCCGCCATGGACGGCCAATCCAGTGGGTTTGTTGATTGCTAAAAAATCTGTGGTCTCACACACAACGCTCTCGCGGATGCGACGCTCCCAAACCAATGAAGGTGTATCTGCTGATCGAGCCACCCCTTGGGACAAGGGTGGTATGCGTACCTCATCCCCCGCCGTGACTTTGTACTCGGGCTTGGTCCTTCCTTTGTTGACGCGAACCTCTCCCTTACGAATCGCCCGGTAAACCCGTGTTTTTGGCACACCGTGGGTGTGGCGTAATAAGAAATTGTCCAGCCGTTGTCCTGATTCCTCCACGCTCACGCGCTGCAATCGGGCTCTGGGCTTCTGTTCCTGGGGCATAAATTAGGTACTTTCTACACACAATCTATTCATTGAATCGAGCGCCGCTTGGTGCTACTTTGCGCGCGTTGGGTCAGAAGTGCGCCGGTGGCGTTTGGCAGTGAGCCTGTTTGAAAGCCCTGCTTAATGCCCCCCTGCCTTCTCAAGCGGCACCAAAAACGTTGTGCCGCGGAGTGAGCCTTTCCCGCTCGCGCGCCCCCAATATGAGATTTGAGAGTCTACCTTGTGAACCCCTCCAGACCCAGTATCTGTTAGAGCGGAGCAAGGCAGACAATATAAACCCGCGACAGTAACTGGCGCGGTGCGAATTGCGAGTCAGCCGCCCAGTAAAAGCGGGCGATGACTGTGACCAAACAACGGGGCCCATAGACGGTCCCGCACGTTGATCACCCGTTGATACACAGCGGGAGCGCAGTACTGGAGGCCACGCCGTCTCCGCACCGCTCGGTTGGGTCGCCAACTGGACAGATTCATGAAAAAGATTTTAATCAACGCCACGCAGCCCGAAGAGGTTCGTGTGGCAATGGTGGATGGACAGAAGCTTTACGACCTCGACATTGAGAATCGGCAGCGCGTCCAGACCAAAGCGAACGTCTACAAAGCCAAGATCACCCGAGTTGAACCTAGCCTAGAGGCCGCCTTTGTCGATTTTGGTGCAGACCGGCACGGCTTTCTGCCACTTAAGGAAATCTCCTCCGAATACCATCGTAGCCGAGCTCCAGAGGGGGACGGAAAGCCCCGTATCAGAGACCTTTTGAAAGAAGGCACTGAGGTCATCGTTCAAGTTGACAAAGAAGAGCGGGGTACCAAAGGTGCAGCCCTGACGACCTATATCAGTCTGGCAGGCCGTTACATGGTGCTGATGCCCAACAACCCCAAAGCAGGCGGGATTTCTCGCCGAATCGAGGGTGAGGATCGAAGCGAGCTAAAGGACTCCCTCTCTCAACTGAACTTACCCGAAGGCATGGGCGTAATTATTCGCACCGCGGGGGTGGGCCGCAGCACCGAGGAATTGCAGTGGGATCTGGATTATCTCCTGCAACTGTGGGACTCCATCGCCAAGGCCAACGCCGAAAGCAAAGCGCCCGTTCTGATCTATCAGGAGAGCGATGTCATCATCCGCGCAGTCAGGGATTACCTCCGAGATGATATCGATCAGGTTGTGATTGACGATCCAGCGGCTTATCAACGGGCTGCCGACTTTGTGGGTATGGTCATGCCCCGGTACAAGAATCGGCTAAAACTTTACGAGGACCCGCTGGCACTGTTCAATCGCTTTCAAATCGAAGGCCAAATTGAAACCGCCTTCCAGCGCGAAGTGCGTCTGCCCTCCGGTGGCTCGATTGTCATCGATCCGACGGAAGCGCTGGTCTCTATCGATATCAACTCCGCCAGAGCAACCAAGGGCGGTGATATCGAGCAGACGGCGCTGCAAACCAATCTCGAGGCCGCTGAAGAAATTGCCCGCCAGCTCAGGTTGCGGGATATGGGTGGTTTGATTGTGATTGACTTCATCGACATGACGTCTAATCGTAATCAACGAGCCGTCGAAAACCGGATACGCGAGGCGCTGGAGCTTGATCGGGCGAGGGTTCAAATCGGGCGTATCTCTCGCTTTGGCCTCTTGGAGATGTCCCGCCAACGATTGCGGCCCTCCCTCGGCGAAACCAGCGGCATGGTCTGCCCCCGTTGCACGGGACAGGGAACCATCCGCGACACCAAATCTCTGGCCCTTGCCATCCTCAGGCTGATACAAGAGGAAGCATCCAAGGAACGTACGGGCGAAGTGCAGGCGATCGTGCCAGTAGATGTTTCAGCCTTTTTGCTCAACGAGAAGCGATCTGACATCAACGACATTGAATCCAGAACGGCGGTGCGTATTGTCGTGGTTGCCAGTCCTTATCTCGACACGCCACATTTCGAAGTGCGGCGGCTTAGGGATGACGAGATAGACCAATCTCGGCGGCTCAGTTTTGACATAGAGATGCCATCAGCCACTGAGCCCGCCTTAGAAGCAACTATGGAAACCACAGTGGATGCACCCGAGGCGTTGGTGAGAGATATTCAGCCGGATGCGCCCGCCCCAGTCACGACGACTGAAGCCAGAGCGCCCAAAGAGAGCAGACGTAAGCGTCAATCGGGCTCCTCAAAAGAACGAAAAAAAGCGCCTCCGTCAGGACTGCTGGCGCGTTTATGGGCTGCGCTGTTCGGTGAGGCCGCGCCCGATAATCGCTCAGACAAGCGCAAGCAAGGTCGCAGTCAAGAGCAACGAGACGGGCGTGCAAGAGGCAAGAATCGCAATAAAGATTCCAGAGCCCGGGGGCCCAAGAGTGCTGAGGAACAAAGGACACGTGATGATCGTAGCAATCGGCGTCGCAAGACCCCTCGACGGGCATCTGATGACAACGCGGCAAGCGCTGAAGCCTCTGCTGAACAGTTAGCGGAACAGTCTGCAACACAGGGTAGCGGTGACGAGCAGCCGAAGCGAGGGAGACGGCGTCGTGGACGGCGCGGCGGACAGCGCCGCGGCGAGGGCTCGTTGGAAGCGGTTGCCTCCACTACTGATGCTAACACTGCTAACGAGGAAACTGTCTCGACCCCAGAGGGAGATGCGGAGTCGCATCGTCGGCGACCCGCCGAAAAGCGCAGTGAGGGGCGCCGCCGTAGGGAGCGTCGCGCTGCGGAATCTGCCGATGCTCAAGAGGCAGTAGCGGTCACCGATGCCCCAGTGCCTGAGGTAAAAACCGCTACTCAGGCAGAGATCACGCAACCGGTGGAAGTCGCCTCCTCTGAAGCGCTCAGCGCCGCGTTTGAGGCGCCACATGCTGAAAACAGTCCGGAAATAGAGGCACCTCAGACCACCGTCGCCACAACGACGGGCGTTGAGACTGCAACCCCAGCGCCCAACAGAGAGATAGAAACGCCTCCACCCGGCACGACGGCGACGGATGAGGAAAACGCAGAACGAACAAGTGCTGAAGTCATCGGCGATGTGATCGGCGCATTGGTTCAAGATACGAGTGGTGTCACCGATGCGGGTCGCGCGGTAAATGACCCTCGAATTTCGCCAAAACCGATCACAGACACACAAACGGTCACCGAGCAAGCACACCTCTTCTCGATGCCCGCGGCGGCCCCCGTCAGCGTGATTCCGCAGGATATCCCAAGGGCCAGCAACGACCCGCGAGGACCGCGGGCGGCCTGATCGGCGCTAGAGTAACTTGATCGGATAGAGCGCGGCGATATAATGCGCGCTCCTCGCCGGGAGCCTTCCCGGCAAACAGTTTAGGTGGGCTGGCTGAGTGGTCGAAAGCGGCGGTCTTGAAAACCGTTGAACCGAGAGGTTCCCGGGGTTCGAATCCCTGGCCCACCGCCATAAATGAAAAAGCCGCCCCGCTGGGCGGCTTTTTTGCGTCTGTGCCGCAGCGCTACAACATCGCCGCAACCATCATGCCGTAACCGACAACGCCTATGATCCACACGAGGCTTCGCACGTATTTGATACCAGCAATATAAATTGGCACGTAGGCAATACGAGCCCAGAAGGCAATCTGCGCACCCAGAAGCACCTCAGCATCAAGTCCGGCGGCGTTGGCAACTAACGCCAGTGGCACAAAAAATACGGCGGCCTCGATAGAGTTTCTTGCGGCCCTCTCCGCGCGCCCACCCATCGGAGTTGCCTCCTTCAAATTATCGCGATTGCCGAGACCGATATCGCGACCCTCTGTGGTCCATTCCTGATTACGGATCGCCGCGCCAACCACGACCGCGATCAACGTCCAGACCGTGAAGTACACCGTGAGTTCCAAAAGTGCTGTCATGCTGTCCTCTCTTCATCGTAACGAATGGAAATACCCTGCTCCGAGCGACTATACACACAGTCGCATGGCGTTATCCAAAGACGTCGTAATGTTTAGGTACCCGCCCGGCACTTTCTTTTTTGATGTCTTTACCCTAGGTTAAACCTCGAAGCACTGGGGCAACCCACGAAACCATCATGACTTAACCGCGGCAGCAGGGCCGCTGATAGGTAACCAGCACATGGAATGCAGCACACTCACTGAACAGGCGCGCCATTGGGCGAGCACACAGCCCGACAAAGTCTGGATGCGAGACCTCCACGAAACCGGTGCCGACGAGTACACCTGGGGTGAGGCGGTCGCTGAAATTGACCGCGTGGCCTCATGGCTCGAGGCAGAGTTCGGTGAAGGCAAGCGCATGGCGCTGCTCTC
>JAYNYK010000052.1:0-19119 GCA_038102985.1 Halieaceae bacterium | reverse complement strand
AGAAAGCTGGTGGCAACCGAACACCCGTCGGTCATCGTGCTGTATTTTCCCCTAGTGTGTATTCCCGGCACGTTGCTGATCGGTGGCAGCAATTTTATTTGGCCCGACGCGATGGGATGGGTGGTGCTGTTGGGGGTCGGGTGTTTTACCCAGCTGGGGCAGCTCACCCTCACTAAAGCCATGCAACGGGATTCGGCAAGCCGGGCGACCAGCCTGAGCTATATTCAAATCGTTTTTGCTGCGCTGCTGGGCTGGCTGTTTTTTGCGGAGGTGCCTGCCGTAGCGACGCTATGGGGTGGCGTGCTGATCTTGCTGGGGGCCGCGGTGAGCGCGGGGCTGCAGCCGGCAAGGGTGTCAGCAACGTGATCGGAACCCTTTTTAGGTGTTAAAGATCAGCCCTGCTGACTAGAGAGTGATAACAGCTTCGCTCAATTCTTCAGAAGCGGGGTATTAGTACCGGGTTCTATTGATCAGTGCGCCGTTCAGGCTGAATCCGAATCAGCCGGTGCCATGCTCGATCAGGAGCGTGGGTACCGTTAGGGCGTGGGACTTCACGGTACATACCCGGGTTCCCGGTTTGCGCCCTTCCCGAATAGCAGAGACCTCCACGCCTGCCTCAAGGAGCCGGGCATGGGTTGCGTCAAGATCAGTGGATTTGAGTGCGAGCCCCCACAGTTCATCTTGAGCGGGTGATTTGTCTGACGCGATGACCTCGATACTCATCGAGCTCGCTCGAAAAAAAAGCTGCGTGCCGCCCCACTCGGGCACGTGCTGTTCAAGCGCCAGCCGAATATCGAGTTGTTCACCATAGAATTTTTTGGCGTCCTCGACGCTCTGGGTGCGGACAACCACATGATCTACCGCCGCAACCGGGCCGGGGCCAGTAGGCATGGCTTCAGGCAAAGAAGACCCCGGGTCATGTTGAATACAAAAAGAGAAAATGCCCCTGGCTGCCGCGGCGTCCCAGAAGATGTTTTGCCACGAACGTTGTGCACCGGTAGCGGCATCGACGCCATGACCGGACACCGGGTCCGATGCCGCCAGACCCTGTGCTCTGGCGCGATCAACAAAAGCAGTGGCATCAACTGTGCCAAATACCAGGCCCCCCAGGCACGCATCCCGGCTGTCGAGCACAGCATGGATCTGCGCGGTGGCGAGGCCCTCTCCGCTGGGAGCGAGCAACTCAATGTAGACGTTGTCTAGCTGGAAGAGGGTGTTGGCGGTACCGTAATCGGGATGAGAACCCTGCCAGCTCGGTGATCGCCCTAACAGCTGGGCGTACTCCTCAGTGGCCGTTGGTAGATCCTTCACGGCGATAATAATGTGGTCAACGGTGGTCGCCATGGGCTCCCTCCAATTCGGTGATGGGGTTCAAAGATCAGTTGCGGCGGGGCGATGCCGCCGCATTCGAATCGCCTTCGTTTAGCTACTGTGCCTCGCGAGCACGGCTAGTGCCAAGTATCAACCAGAGCTGCCCCAGAATAATAAAAAGCGAGCCCGTCGATAGCAGAAAGGGATCGATATAAAGGTGTTCATTGAAGGCAAATTCACCCTTCGAGATCTTTACCCAGCCCATAAAATTTTGATTAACGGCAACCACGGCGCCCAAAAAGCCAATCACCGAGGCGATATATTTCGCGAGCCAATGCGTTGGAGACGGCAGCAGCATCACGCACCCCAGCAACAAGATGACGGTGCGTTGCAAGCGACAGTAGGGGCAAATATAGACCGTGCCAGCGAATTCCATGGCCCACGCGCCCGCTCCGATCACAATGCCAATAAAGCCCAGAGTTCGCTGATGGCGATACCAGAATTGCAGATCCAAAAGGTTCATAAGCTTTTTCCCGCCGCCCTTTAGATGAGTGTAGCGCGGTGCGCCGGCGTTAACAGCGCTCACCGTCGACGATGCATGGATCCGTTATAAGGGTCTTTAGGAATTGCCAGCCCCAGTCTCTGACCGGGGTGACGGCGTCATTTCAGACTCAGAGTGGCCCGCTGGTCGCTCCGATCAGGCAGCGGCCTGCTCCGATGATTCGTCTTCGGTGGCTCCTTCAGCTTTGAGGCCCTCGAGCTCCGCTTCTAGGCCTTTGATTTTTTGCTCGAGCTCAGTGTTTTCAGTGCGAGCCTGATTCAGAAGCTTTTGCAGTTTGTCCGCGGCAGTGGTTTTTTCCGCGAGCTTCTTTTTCGACGCATCCAGATTCTTGCGCAGGCGCTGAGGGTCATATTTTTTGAGTTCTGCCAGCTCGCTGCGCTCTTCCGCGAGGTCTTTCTGAAGCGCCTTAATACGGGTTTTCACGGTCGCGACTTCCTCTTTCATGTTCTCGGACCGATTGTGTAGCTCGCGATTACGCTGCTCCAGCGCCTGGGTTTTGCCGGATTTAGCCGACATCTCCGTGATCGTGGTCAGCTGGGTTGCGATGGTCGCCTCGAGCTCACCTAATTTGGCTTCAAGTGCCGATTTGTCATTGTCGAGTTGCGAGATCGTCGCGTCTTTTGCATCCAGCTGCTGCTGATACTCGCCACGCAGCTTGTCTTCTACTTCAATGAGTTTTTCCAATTTGTTCAGTGTGAGTTTGTCGTTCATCAACCGTCCTATTTCTCGGTAAGGGTTTAAATTGTTGAGTGTTGTTCTGCCAAGGCACCGATCGCCCTGTGTCGCTGGGGCATTAGCAAAAGCCGCGGCTCGAGTAACGGTGGCGCCGCAGAAAACACCTTTTTCCAATTCATGCTTGCACGCCGACTTTGCAGACGCCGGTTCAGCAAGATTTTTTGGTGGGCCCACCAGGACTTGAACCTGGGACCAATCGATTATGAGTCGACTGCTCTAACCAACTGAGCTATGGGCCCGAAAAGGCCGCGTAGTCTACCAGAACCCCTCCCAGTTTTGGGGTCGATTTAGCCGTCTAGATCACTCGCGGCGTGACGCTCGGGCAACCTCCTGGCCTCGTCACCCCAGACGCGATTCACGCGCTGCCCGCGTTTCACGGCGGGGCGCTCCTGTAGGGCTTTGGTCCATCGCTGCACGTGTTTGTATGAATCCACATCGAGGAACTCCCCCGACTCATACAACATCCCCATGACGAGTGCGCCGTACCAAGGGTGGATGGCCATATCTGCAATTGTGTATTCATCGCCGCAAATATATTTCCGCTCGGCGAGGTTGCGATCCAGCACGTCGAGCTGGCGCTTCACCTCCATGGTGAAGCGGTTGATAGGGTACTCCAGACGCTCGGGGGCATAGGCATAAAAATGGCCAAATCCGCCGCCCAGAAAGGGCGCGCTGCCCATTTGCCAGAATACCCAAGACCAGCACTCCGCCCGGGCGCTGAGGTCTTCGGGTAAGAAGTGGCCATGCTTTTCGGCGAGGTAGGCAAGAATCGCCCCCGACTCGAAGACGCGTGTTGGCGTTGGGGTGCTGTGATCGACCAGTGCCGGAATTTTAGAGTTGGGGTTAGCCGCCACAAATCCGCTCGAGAACTGATCACCCTCCATAATGTTAACCAGCCATGCGTCGTATTCGGCGTCGCTCACCCCTAACGCCAGCAGCTCCTCGAGCATGACGGTGACTTTGACGCCATTTGGCGTTGCCAGCGAGTAAAGCTGTAATGGGTGTTCGCCCACCGGTAAGTCTTTGTCGTGAGTGGCGCCCGCGATGGGGCGATTGATCTTGGAGAAGCGGTTCTCTTCGCCATCCTGATCCCATTGCCAAACCTTGGGCGGCGTGTAAGTGGCGGATTCTTTCATGGTGTAATCATCGTATTCGTCCGGGGTCGGGTACAGCTCGTCATCTGCCATGGTCTTGCTCGTCTCTATTGGGGGCGCTGGCCGGCAAAATTGGCGCTATGTGTACAGGCCAGATGTTACCGCAGTATGGGGCATTACCCGCGATTACCGGCCAGCGCGCGAGTCTGTGATGGAACGGGCGCTCATGAGATTACCCTCGAGGTGGCAGGCCGTGAACCATGGTCAGGAATTCCAGCGTTGTGCCAGCGCGCCGATGCTCGCTCAGCGCTTGGTAGTCTGGGTCGTTGTACCACGCCACGGCATGGGCCTCGGAGGGAAAGGTAAACATCACCATGCGGCCTTCGCGGGGGTTTGCGCCTTCGAAGGTCACGGTATTGTCGTCATAGGTAAAAAAGGTGCCTTCATGGCGCTTGAGGATCGGGAAGAAGCCTTTTTCGTATTCTCGGTATGTTGCTGCATCCTGCACGGTGAAGTTGGCAACAACATAAACGGGGACATCAGCCATAGAGCGCTCCTTATAGGCCGGCGTACCAGGCAGCGACTGCCTGACCAATTTCTGTGGGGGAATCTTCCTGCACAAAGTGCAGGCCCGTTACCGTGACCTCGGTTTGGTTGGGCCAGCTACGGCAGAACTCGCGTTGCTTACCCACCAAAATTGAACCCGGATCGGCATTGACAAACAGCTTGGGTATATCGGTACTGGCCATGAATGCGGCGTAGGCGTCTACCAGCGCCACCATATGTGCAGGCTCACCTTCGATCGGTATTTGTCGCGGCCAATTGAGTGTTGGTTGACGGTCCTCCGGTGTGGCAAAGGGGGCGAGATAGGCTGCCATTTCCTCTTCGGTGAGGGTCCGAATGATCGAGCTCGGAAGCACGGCCTCGACGAATAGATTGCGCGCGAGCACGAGATCCTCGCCCTTGGGGGAGCGGAAGCCCTGAAAGATACCACGTGCACTTTCCGGCCAGTCTTCCCAGGTAATGGGCATGACAATGGCCTCCATGTAAGCAATGCCTTTGACTGAGCCGGGGTTGAGGCGTGCCCAGTGAAAGCCGAGCCCGCTGCCCCAGTCGTGAATGACCAGCGTGACGTTCTGGTCGGCACCAATTGTGCGCAGTAATCCGTCGAGATAGTCAAAGGCCACCTCAAAGGAGTAACGGCCTGGGCCCTCGCTGGCAGGCAGTTTCTCTGAGTCGCCCTGACCAATCAGGTCCGGCGCGATCACGTGGCCACAGCCTTCGAGCTCTGGAATGATATTGCGCCACAAATAAGAGGAAGTCGGGTTGCCGTGAAGCAGCACGATCGGGTCGCCAGCGCCTGCCTCAAGGAAGGCAATGCGCTTTCCATTGACGTCGGCAAATTGCTGAGTGGCGGGCATATGACTTTTCTCTTGTTCGCGGCGGGTCGAAGCTAAACCGCTCCTCGCGTCAGTTGGTAATCGCGAGCATATATTCTGCAACCAACTGTCGCATGGGCTCAGAGAGATGATCTTGCGGCGGCATGGTTGGGAAGTCGGGTCGCTTTTTAGCCGGGCTGGCGATGTAGGCGGCGATGCCCGAAGCGTCTTCGCCATATTGTGCCTGAATCGCCAGCGTGGGCGGGCCGATCAAGCGGATGTTATAGGCGTGACAACCCGCGCAAATCCCCTGATACACAAGCTCCGCCCCAGCGATATCTTCTTCGATCACACGGGGTGCCGCCGGCTCTGGCAACATTTTAGTGATCAAGCTGCGGGTGGAGTCAGCGGGCTCGTGGCCAACGATGGCGTCTTTGGCGGCAATCGTCGGGCTGTTGCAGTCGGCCCATTCGTCCACCCCAAGCGTCCGGTAGGCCTCGCGCCGGGAAATACAGCTTCCCCGGGCCGCCTCGGTCGCGCCCTGATAGGCAAAAATATCCGGGCCGGTGGTTGAGAACTGCGTCAGCATCAAGAGCTTCATGTCACCCTCGGGTGAGGCGCCGTTGTTGAACATCACGTTGTCGCGAATCTGTACCTTGTCGGGATTGGGGTCGGATCCCGTATCGCTGGCAATTTCGGTCACGAAATCCTGACTGGTGATGATGATGCCGGCGTTGTTATTGCCCGTAATCACGTTGTCTTCAATGATCACCTCGTCACCGGACATCACAATAATGCCGCTACCGGCGGGAATCTGTGACACCAGCGACCCGGGAATGCCAAAGTTGGGCGTGTTGTTATCCAGCACAAAGTTGCGCCGCACGATGGCATCGTAAGAGCTCTTGATGGGTAGGCCCGGGGTAATAAACACCAGAATGCCGCCGGTATTGTTTTTGGCCAGGTTACCCTCAACCAGCACGTGGCGGCTGTTTTCGATCTCGATGCCGGCGACGTTGTCGAAGACCTGATTGTTGCGCACATCGATGTAGTCACTCATGCCTACATAAATTGCGGCGTCTTCAATGCCTGAGAGGATGTTGTTCTCGATCAGGCCGTTTTCGCCAAACTCTGGAAAGATCCCGTACACCCCGGAATCGACGATCCAGTTATTGCGAATGGAAAAGTTGTTCCCCGCCTGACCCATGATCGCATTGCCCTTGTAGTGGGTGATCTTGAACCACTCCACCGAAAAGCCATTGCCGGAGTACAAAATGGCGTCGTTGAGCTGTTTTTTGCCGTCGAGGTGAGGCCAGTTGTCACCCTCGACCACGCCCCGCAGGGTAATGTCGTCTTTGTCGACATAAACCGTCTCGCTGTAGAGGCCGGGGTAGACATGAATCTCATCACCGGGTGCCGCTTGATTCACGGCGTCCTGAATGCGCTCACCTTCTCGGACCTCGATGACCGTCGCCTGTGCAAGGGTGGCCGTGCCAATGAACAGGCCGGCGGCCAACGTTTTAACCCACTTGGGTTTGTAATCGCGCAGTGTGGCAATGAAAGTGGTCATGATGCGGTGCCCCCCCATTGGGCTGTTTTTCTCGGCCCGGCTTTTATCGTAAGACATGCGGTTTTATTGCTTTGGCCTGGTGGCATTGTGCACCAAATGATCAGAGCGCGCCTGCACCTGCGTCTCCGCCGCGGGCGGCTGTACAAGCGGCTGACTATTGGCAGCGCGCGTGACGGGGAGCCCTGAGGGCAGCGATGCGGGAATCTCGGGCATAAAGCCTTCGTCGGTCAATGCGCCTAAAAATGTCACCAATAAAGAGATTTCGTTCTCGGTTAACCGGGGTTCCCAGATATGCCAATGAAGCATCAGCGATTCGCCGTCGGGCACTTCATGACCCCGCCCCCCAGTGTAAAAACGGGCGGCGTCTGCCAAGGCGGCCTTCTGGCCCCGGTGCATATAGGGCGCGGTGCGCGCCACATTACGCAGGCTTGGCACGCGAAAAGCGCCCCGCTGGGTGGCATCCCCGGTGATGGCCTCGGCGCCCGCATCCATAATTCGCCCCGGTGCATCCGCTACGCCAATCACCGCGAGCTGCTGGTTGGTAAATAGCGGGGGGGTATGGCATTCAGCACAGCGCGCCACGAAGGAGCGGAATACATTAAGCCCCGCGGTTTCCTCATCCGAGAGTGCTGCGTGGTAGCCATGGGCGTAAAGATCATATCGGCTGTTAAGCGAGATCAGCGAGCTCTCAAACGCCGTAATCGCGGTATAAATCTGCTCGAGGGTTATCGGGGTTTGATCAAAGGCTTGCTCAAAGAGACCGGGGTAAGTGCGGTTGGCGTTGAGTGTTGTCAGCAGTTGCGCGGGGGTATTACCCATTTCCACGGGCGAGTACAGAGGGCCCTGCATTTGTGCCTCGAGGCTTGATTTGGAGCCGTCCCACAGCAGCGTTGAGAGAAAACCCACATTCCATAAACTGGGCGCCGAGCGCTTGAGGGTTTGTTGGTTGATGCCGGTGGCGCGCGCCTGCCCATCGGCAAACCCACGGGCGGGGTCGTGGCAACTGGCGCAGGATACCGTGCCGTCTGCGGAGAGTATGGGGTCAAAAAATAAATAGCGGCCGAGGTCGATTTGCTGCGGCGTAAATCCCTCGCGCAGCGGTGGTAAACCACTTTTGAGCCCTCCCACACCGGCGTCGCGAAGAGATGAGTAGTCGCGATAGCGGTTGCGAAGCACACATCCGCCCGCGCCATTTTGTTCGAAAGACGCGGGGCAGGTCGCACTCAGCACAAACTCGGGGGCCGGTGACGGTGTGGCGATCGCGGGCTGAGACCCAAAGCCGGGGGCGAGGAGCCCCAGCGCCAGTGCGCAAGACATCAACCTGCTCAAAAATAGTGGACCCCTCACCGAGCCATGCATTGGCAACGCCCCTTTAGTAAGTAGTCCAGTATAAGCAATGCCTCAGGGTCGCGGCGGCGGCAGGGTCGTGATGTAGGCGATGACATCCTTTACGTCGTTACTATCGGGGAGTGCCGGTGCGAGCCGCGCCATTTGTGCGCCGTAGGTGTCGTCCGGGTGCTGGCCCCGCAGGCCATCGAGAAAACTCTGATAGGAAGACAGCAAATACCAGTCGCTAACGCCGGCGAGCGCTGGAGCACCCAATAGATCATTACCCTTCGCATTACCGCCATGGCAGGCGCTGCAGAGGTTGCTGTAATAGTCTTGCCCGCGGGTGGCATTGCCCTTGAGGGTGACAGTGGGTCGCGTGCCGGGCAGCTCGGTGGTGAGGTAACGGGCGAGCCTGGCGATGTCGTCTGCCGTGAGGTTGGCTACGCTGAGCGCCATGCGCTTGCCTGCGGCATCATCGGGATGGGCGCCGCGAACCCCGCCCACAAAATGGCTGAGCTGGCGGCTGACGTATTCGGCAGAGAGCTGTGTCAGGGCGGGTGCCCCCAGTGCCCGATTGCCCTCGCCTGAGCTGCCATGGCAGGCAACACATTGGCGCCGCCAGATGGTGTCAGCGGGGGCACCGGCAAGGGATGCGCTCATGACAGGGGTCGCGGGCTCGGCGGTATCGTTGTCACCACAACTGATCAGGCACCCCAGCAGGGCGAGCAGTGTGGCGACGCGTTGCACGGCTTACTCGTCCAGAAAGCTGCGCAGATAATCCGACCGGGTGGGGTGGCGGAGCTTGCGCAATGCTTTTGCCTCGATCTGGCGAATACGCTCCCGCGTCACGTCAAACTGCTTGCCCACCTCCTCGAGGGTGTGGTCGGTATTCATATCAATACCAAAGCGCATACGCAGCACCTTGGCCTCCCGCGCGGTCAGACCACCCAGGACTTCTCGGGTCGCCTCGGTAAGCCCCTCTTCGGTAGCTGCATCTACCGGCGACGCAATGGTCAAATCTTCAATAAAGTCACCCAGATGAGAGTCTTCGTCGTCGCCAATGGGGGTTTCCATCGAGATCGGCTCTTTCGCAATCTTGAGGACTTTTCGGACTTTATCTTCCGGCATCTCCATTCGCTCCCCCAGCTCTTCCGGGGTGGGCTCGCGGCCCATCTCCTGCAGCATCTGGCGCGAAATACGATTTAATTTGTTGATGGTCTCGATCATGTGCACGGGAATACGAATGGTGCGCGCCTGATCAGCAATGGATCGGGTGATGGCCTGACGGATCCACCAGGTGGCGTAGGTGGAGAACTTATAGCCGCGGCGGTACTCGAACTTATCGACCGCTTTCATCAGGCCAATGTTGCCCTCTTGAATCAGATCCAAAAACTGCAGGCCGCGGTTGGTGTACTTCTTGGCGATCGAGATCACCAGCCTGAGATTGGCCTCGACCATTTCTTTCTTGGCGCGACGAGCGCGGGCCTCGCCCATGCTCATGCGGCGATTGATTTCTTTGATCTCGGCGATGGTCAGCCCGGTGGCCTCCTCCACGTTACCGATCTGGCGCTGCAGGCGCTGAATTTCTTCCTTGTGTGCATTGATCTTGGCGCCAACGTCTTTCTTGCGCGCAACACGGCTGACCCAGCGGCTGTCGCTCTCTGAGCCCTGAAAGCTCTTGATAAACTCTTTGCGATCCAAGCGGCAATCCCGCACCACAATCCGCAAGATTTCGCGTTCGGGTTGTCGCACTGCGGCAAGCGCAATCCGTGGCTCGTCGATAAGCGGATCAAATACCCGGGGCGTTAGTTTGAAGAACTTGAACAGCTCTCCCAGCTTGTTCATCTCGGCAATCGCGTCTTTATGGTCGCGCCCTTTGGCGGCAATGGCTTTTTCGGTCTTGGTACACTGGCGTTTGAGTGCCGTAAAACGCTTTTTGGCTTCTACCGGGTCGGGGCCCACATCGGGAGCATCGTCATCGTCGTCGGTATCACCGCCTTTTGCTTCGGCTGCCGCGGCCATCTCTGAAGCAGAGGGCACATGTTCGGCGGGGTCGAGGTAACCGATCATGATATCGATGAGCTTGCGCTCTTCCTTAGCGACCAGATCGTATTCGTTACACAGTTGCCGCACCACATGGGGGTAATGGGCCAGCGCTGCCATCAGTTCACGAATACCCTCTTCAATGCGCTTGGCGATGATGATCTCGCCCTCCCGCGTCAGGAGCTCTACGGTGCCCATTTCGCGCATGTACATCCGCACGGGATCGGTGGTGCGTCCGGCCTCTTGCTCTACCGCAGCCAGCGCCGCCGCTGCCTCTGCCGCTGCGATCTCATCCGCCGAGCGGTCACCCTCGGCCATCAACAACTCATCCGCGTCGGGTGCCTGCTCAAACACCTGAATACCCATGTCGTTGATCATCTGGATGATGTCTTCAACCTGATCGGGGTCAGAGATGTCTTGCGGGAGGTGGTCGTTGACCTCAGCGTAGGTCAGGTATCCCTGTTCTTTTCCCTTTGCAATCAGGGCTTTAAGTCGGGATTGCTGATGCACTCGGTCGTTCATTCGGGGCCTGCGTGGATGTGGCAAAAAAAGGGCCGGCGATTATAACGGCTAAGCGTCCCAATAACCAACGGGCGTGATGGCAAAATGCCAGCCGTCGCTCAGTGCGGGGGGAGGCATTTTTTTACGGCAAATCACGCGCTTGGGTGTCGACTCCTGCGACTCATGCGTGAGCACTGACTTTGGCGCGACGGCACTCGTCTACGGCGCCCTTCATAAACTGCGGGGCGCTGTCGTGGGCTGGGGCTCAGTGTTTGCCTGAAAGGGAACGGATTTCCTGAGTCAGTGATAGCAAGGTCTGTTTTTCTTCGGTCGTCAGTTCGGCATAGGGCTTGTTTTTCAGCATCGTCACTTGTTGCCGTGCCGCATCCAGTGCCGGATGACGGCTCAATTTTTCAACGAGAGCAACGCATAACGCCTCAAGCCCGGCATCCTCCTCAACGGTCTCCCGCCCGGCGAGGGCATTAAGGAAGTCCCCCTCCGGCGTGCCGAACCAGAACCCCAAAAGGGCTGCGGTAGTGACCTCGGGATATCGGTGGATGTGGGCGACCACCTCGCACAACAGCGTTTCATCCCGATGGCCCTCGGCATTTAAGAGTGCCTCAGGCACATGGCTCACCAAAGTGGGTTTGAGCACCAGTAGGCCCAGCAAGCGATGCACTGGGTTGAAGGAACTCGGTGACAAGGCCTCCTCTGGCAGGCTCTCCAATGGCATATTTGTCTCGGGTGGCGGCTCCTCCGGGTCGGGGGGCGGTGGCCCGTCATCCCGCGTTGGCATGCCACGTTCTGTATCGCGCGGAGGGTCCTGCCGGGGTGTGGGCGGGGGTTGTAGCCGTTTCAAGCTTTCCACATCGATCCCGGTTCTATCCGCCAGTGCCTGATACATCAGCGTTTTAAACACACCTTCGGGCAGCCGATGCAGGTGCGGGGCGGCCAGCTTGGAAAAGCGCGCCCGCCCATCCATGCTCTCTAAATCCAACCCCTCGGCAAGGTGGTTGAACAAAAAGGTCTCCAATGGGTCGGCATGATCGAACAGGTTTTCCAAATACGCCTTACCTTTGGCGCGCACCACGGTGTCGGGGTCCTCACCCTCGGGCAAAAACAGGAATTTTGCCTGGCGGCCATCCTGCATAGCCGGCAAGGTTGCCTCAAGGCCGCGAAAGGCCGCTTTGCGTCCTGCCTCGTCGCCATCAAAACAGAACACCACCTCGGGCACGATCCTAAACAGCCGTTCCAGATGGGTCTCGCTGGTTGAGGTGCCGAGGGTGGCCACCGCATAGGGGATCCCGAATTGCGCTAAGGCAATCACATCCATGTAGCCTTCAACCACCACAATACGCTCCAGCCGCCGGGGGTGCTTACGCGCCTGCCAAAGGCCATAAAGCTCTCGTGACTTCTGGAATACTGGCGTCTCGGGGGAGTTCAGGTATTTCGGTTTGTCATCCCCCAGCACGCGCCCACCAAAGGCAATCACGCGGCCGCGTTGGTCCTGAATGGGAAAAATGACGCGCTCACGAAAGCGATCGTAGATGCGGCCCTTATCATTTTTCACCAGCATACCCGAGCGCATCAGTAAATCCTGAGCGCCCTCATCTGAGCCATTGGCCTGCAGCAGGTTGTCCCAGCCAGCGGGGGCAAAACCAATACGAAAATCCCGGGCGATCTCACCGGTCAGGCCGCGGGCCTTCAAGTAGTTCACGACTTTGTGTCGCTCTGCGTGCTGGCGCAAGGCGCCCTCGTAAAATTTGCTGGCGCGCTCGAGCGCGTCATACAGGGGTTTGTTTTGGTCTCTGGGTGGCTCGCGATCGCCGCGGGGATCGTCTTTGGGCACTTCTAGGCCCACGCTCTGGGCCAATCCCTCCACCGCCTCACGGAAATCGAGCCGTTCGTAATCCATGACGAAACCCAGGGCATTACCGCCTGCACCGCAGCCAAAGCAGTAGTAAAACTGGCGCTCGGGGTTTACCGAGAAGGAGGGCGTTTTCTCATCATGAAACGGGCAGCAGGCGCTGTAGTTTTTACCGGCTTTTTTGAGTTTTACGCGGCGGTCGATGACCTCAACGATGTCGAGGCGATCCAGAAGGTCATCGAGGAATGCTTGCGGGAGTCGTGCCACGGTTAGATTGTCAGGGTCACTCGTTCACGGGCTTCGCCATCGGCAGCCCGTTCTGTTAATCGGTTAACGCAGAAATATCACCGGCAGTGTGACCCGCTCGCTAGGGCAGGGCAAGCGGTATGCGTTAACGCCGCATACGTGGTTCCTTCAGCAGCGCGCTGGCGTTCAAGCGCGCTGAGCAAGAGGGACTGGCTTTTTGCGGGTCGTGTTGTCCCAGAGGCTTCATTGACGAGGGTGCTTTCACGATCACCACCCGCCCGCGTCGCTATCCCCGTTCTGGCGATTTGAGCAAGGAGCGCATGAAGTAAACACCGTCGGTATCTCGAGTCCCCATTGGGAGCTACGTTGCGGACAGGGAGGCGTTGGTGTTGGCGTTGGGGTTAGTGTTTGGTGCGTGAGTGATTCTATGAGGATCAGGCGCCGAGCTTGGCCTTCACTCGCTGAGAAACCTGGCCCATATCGGCGCGACCCTGCAGCTGCGGCTTCAGTTTGCCCATGAGCGGGCCCATCGCCGCCATGCCCTCGGCATCGATGCCAGAGAGCGCATCGTCGATCAGGGCGTCGATTTCTTCAGCGGAGAGCTGCGCGGGAAGAAAGGTCTGAATAATGGCGATTTCGGCGTCTTCCTGATCCGCCAGTTCTGGGCGCTCGGCATCCCGGAACTGTTTGGCGGAGTCACGACGCTGTTTGACCATTTTGTCCATGATGGTCAGCGCGCGGTTATCGTCGATCTCAATGCGCTCGTCGACTTCAACGCGCTTAAATTCCGCCTGAATCAGGCGGATGGTCGCGAGGGTTTGCTTTTCGCGGGCTTTCATGGCGACTTTCATAGCCGCCTTGACCTGTTCTACCAGAGAGGGAGTGTCACTCATGGGGGTAACAAGCGCTCGGGTTAAAGCGCAGTGGTTACTGCGTTATCAATAGAGACGCTGACGCTTGCGATTCTCGCGCAACACCTTTTTGGCGTGGCGCTTGACTGCCGCGGCGGCGGCGCGCTTGCGAATGGTGGTGGGTTTCTCGTAGTGCTCGCGCTTGCGCACCTCGGCAATGAGGCCGGCTTTCTCGCAGGAGCGCTTGAAACGACGCAAGGCAACGTCGAAGGGCTCATTCTCTTTAACCTTTATGGAAGGCATTCATCTATCCTGTTTCTTACAAACCGCGCAAATTGGCGCAGTCCCGTTTTGAGGGCGCGCAGTATAGGCGCGACGCCCTTATTTTGCAAAGCGTTGGAACCTGTTAGTTTTTGCCTGTTTTCGGCGTCCGTGTGGACTGGCAATGCCCCAATTTGAGGGCAATTCCGCCGATTTTGCCCTTTGGTTCTTCCGTTTGAAGTTAGCCCGTAGCGCCCCAGCGCCTCGCTTGAACGATGAGGCTGCCGTGCCGCCCAAGAGTCCCAGTATTGACAACGAAACCGGATCAGCTGTCCGGACTGCGCAGAAGGCATTGGCTCGCGTCCTCCAAAAAGTTAGCCTCGCCCGTAGCTAGCCTCGTCAATAAAGAGCGCCGCGCTTTTGGGCGCGCCATTAGCATAGACTGCTGGTGGTGGCTGCTTGAGCGCACCAATATTGGTAAGCCCGGGGGTGCGAACGTGTTAAGTTTCGCGAACCGAAGAGCGGTACACGTTGGGCAGGGCGACGGGTCGTCAAAATCAGTAGTGGCTCCAACGAAGTTGAGTTGTGTGAGACAGGAGTCATGCGGGTACTCGGAATAGAAACCAGCTGTGATGAGACCGGGGTAGCGCTTTACGACACCGAGCGCGGTTTGCTCGCGGACGCGCTTTACTCTCAGGTGGATATTCATGCGGAATATGGCGGCGTAGTGCCCGAGCTTGCAAGCCGGGATCACGTGCGCAAAACCCTGCCCCTGATTGAGCAAGTGCTTTCTGAGGCGGGTGTTAAGCGATGCGATATTGACGGCGTGGCCTACACCGCAGGGCCTGGCTTGGTAGGCGCGCTGATGGTGGGCGCTACCTTGGGTCGCGCGATTGCCACCGGCCTGGGTGTGCCGTGCCTCGGCGTGCACCATATGGAAGGCCACTTGTTGGCACCGATGCTGGGGGAGCGCCTGGGCGAAGCGGTCCCCGAGTACCCCTTTGTGGCGCTGTTGGTCTCAGGGGGCCACACCCAGCTGGTGCGAGTCGATGGCCTCGGCGAATATGCCTTGCTGGGGGAGTCCCTCGATGATGCCGCGGGGGAAGCTTTTGATAAAACCGCCAAGATGCTGGGCCTACCTTATCCCGGCGGGCCGCACGTGGCGCGGCTCGCGGAGCAGGGAGACCCGGCTCGATTCGATTTCCCCCGACCCATGGTGAAGCAGGGCGGGCTCGACTTCAGTTTTTCGGGGCTTAAGACCCACACGCTTACTACGGTGCGGGCATGCGAAGCGGCGGGTGAATTGAGCGAGCAGGACAAAGCCGACATCGCCCGGGCATTCGAGGCAGCCGTGGTCGACACGCTGGTGATCAAGTGTCGGCGCGCCCTTAAGCAGGAGAACCTCAAGCGCCTGGTAATGGCCGGAGGCGTGAGCGCCAACGTGCGCTTGCGCGCGGCTCTTGAGCAAAAGCTCGCTAAAGAGGGTTGCGAGGTGTTTTACCCGGCACCCCGGCTGTGCACGGATAACGGCGCCATGATTGCCTATGCGGGTGCTATGCGGCTCATGGCCGGGGAGGTGGATGACCTCGACGCCGAAGTGCGACCTCGCTGGCCAATGACAGACCTGAGGGCGCCCGCAGCGGCATAACGATGGACACGGTGTTTATCAAAGGCCTCAAAGCGGCCTCGGTCATAGGCTGCTATGACTGGGAGCGTGATATTCGCCAGACGCTGGTGATCGATCTTGAGCTAAAGACCAATTTTGCTCGAGCCGCCGAGACCGATGCGTTGAGCCATGCGCTCGATTACGCGGCGATCTCGAAGCGGGTCATTGCCGTGTGTGATGAGTCCCAATTCCAACTGTTAGAGGCGCTCGCCGAGCGCTTGGCGGCCATACTGTTGGCGGAGTTTGCCATCACGAAGCTGTGTATGACCATCACGAAGCCCGGCGCTGTGCCTGAAGCAGAGGGCGTGGGTGTGGTGATTACACGAGAGAAGCCGCTGGCGGGTTAACCGCTAGGGCGCTTCAGGGCGCCGCTGAGTCTTGGGAGGACGGTGAAGAGAGCACCTGCGCAATGTGCTCGATCTGTCCTGCCTCGATTGCTGCACCCAAGGCAGGACCCTCAATCCCTTGAAATTGCGCAGCGGTGACGGTCTGCGCGGCTTGCCGGGCACTTGCGAGTAGCGCAATGGCGGCCTCAGCGTCGGCTGAATGTTGCTCCAGCGCCATGAGCGTCTCGCAAAAACCGTCAAAGGGTTCGTCGCGGCGCAGCGCATCCAGCGCTCGCAATAGCGCCATGCATGCCTCGGCGTCTCGTAATGCGGTTTTTAATTTCGGTCTCCAGGCACTCACTCGCGACGCCAGCAGAGTATAAGCCTTGGGCGCTTTCATCCGCCCACTCGCGTCATGGGCGCGGGCTGCGGGGAGGTCGGCGAGCAGCGCTGCCCATCGATGATCCGCGCTGCTTGTAAAGGCGGCAGAGCGGGCGAGGGCTTCGATGCCCTGAGATACCTGCAGCTCGGGCATTAACACCGCCAACGCTCCGCAGGCTTTGAGCGTTTGCCAGTAGACCTGGGGATCTTGTTCGGTGAGGGCTTTCTGGGTTTCTACCCAAATACGCTCTTTGGATAGGTGCGCCAGTTCACCCGCCGACACAATCTCACCCATCAGGGTCAGGGTTTCGGGGGCAACGCTAAAACCCAGGTGGTGGTAGCGCGCGGCAAAGCGCGCAACGCGCAGCACACGGAGGGGATCCTCAACAAAATGCGGCGACACATGCCGCAGTAATTTGGCCTCTAGGTCTCGTTGGCCCCCGTAAGGGTCGATGACCCTGCCGGCCTCATCCATGGCCATGGCATTGATAGTCAGGTCGCGCCGCTCAAGGTCTTGCTCGAGTGTCACCGACGGATCGGCGTGCACCACAAAACCGTGATAGCCCGGGCCGGATTTTCGCTCGGTCCGCGCCAGCGCGTATTCTTCTTTGGTGTCGGGGTGCAAAAACACGGGGAAGTCGCGGCCCACTTGGGTGTACCCCGAAGTCATCATGACTTCGGGGGTGCTGCCCACCACGACCCAGTCTGTCTCACAAAAGGGGTGGCCCAATAAAGTGTCGCGGACAGCGCCGCCGACGCGATAGGTTTCCATGCGCTGATGCTACCGGCTTTTTTCGCGGAGCCAGTAGGGAAATTTGAGGATTTCAGTGGGGTTACGCCGCGAGGCGCGCGAATTTAATCGAGCGCGCTGTTCCAATGGCAATCTTATTGTGTGGTTAGAGGGCAGCATTACCCAAGCGTGCGCCAATCTGCCGCGGTTAGAAATAAAAGCCTGATTTATGCCGCTGTATTACTGATGCCCGAGCACTCACACCCCACGCGCTCGCCGGTATCGAGGTTGTATAGGGTAAGTGTATTGCCCCATACGCATCCGGTGTCGAGGGCGATGGTGTTGTGATCATCGGTGATGCCTTCCAGCGAGGCCCAGTGACCAAAAATAATTTTCTCACCCCGTGTGCGCCGCTTCTTGTGGCTGAACCACGGTGCGACTTTTTTACCCTGAAGGGCATCGGGTATGGGTTTGGAGCCTTTGCTCACGAAATCGAGTTTGCCTTTGCGGGTGCAATAGCTCATGCGGGTGAGGTAGTTGGTAATCACTCTGAGTCGCGTCAAGCCGCTGAGTTGATCGTCCCACACATAGGGGTCATTGCCGTACATCTCTGCCAGGAATTCGGCGCAGCGTGCGCCCTGAAGCGCGGTCTCCACCTCCCAGGCGCGTTGCAATGTGTCCTCGATGCTCCACAGGGGGGGGATTCCTGCGTGAACCATGGTGACGCCAGACTCGTGGTGGGCAAGCGGTTGAAAGTGTAACCACTCGATGAGTGTCTCGCGGTCGGGCGCTTCGAGAATATCGTCGAGATTATCTTTGCGACTGGGGTTTCGGGCGCCAGCGGATACTGCCAACAGGTGCAGGTCGTGATTGCCCAGCACCATCGTGACATTGTCGCGGTGTTCGTAAAACCATCGCAGGGTCTGCAGGTTGTCGGGGCCGCGATTAACTAAGTCGCCAACGCTCCACAGCCGATCCTTGTCGGGGTTGAAGTGCACGGTATCCAGCAGATGTTGGAAAGGCTCAAAACACCCCTGGATATCCCCAACAACGTATGTCGCCATGCCGAGCTCATTACTTGGTGCTAAGTCGCCAGTGTAAACACAGCGTATGAACAATGCGACGGTGCCGCGAGCAGAAGAATGTTAACTGCGGTTAGACAACCAGATCGTGAGTGCACTCAGCCCATTATTTCTGGCTGAGCAACTGCTGCGAGCGCGACAAATTGATCCAGCGTTAGGGTTTCGGCGCGCGCGCCAGGGTCAATCCCCAGCGCTTCTAGGGCGGTGGCGTCAAAAAGGCCTTTAAAATTATTGAGCAAGGTTTTTCGTCGCTGGGCAAAAGCGCGGGTGACCACGAAGGCGAGTTGTTCTGCGTTGCAATCAGGCCAGGGGTTAATCTGTCGAGGTGTGAGCCGCACTACCGCTGACTGTACTTTCGGGGCAGGAAAGAATGCCTCGGGTGGCACCTCGAACAGTTTTTCAATCTCGCAATAGAATTGCGCCATCACACCGAGGCGGCCCCAGTCCTTGGTGCCAGGCGCAGCGGCAAGCCGATCCACTACCTCGCGCTGCAACATAAAGTGCATGTCGGTGATAGCGCTGGTGGACTCAAGCAGTCGAAAAATCAGCGGCGTCGAAATGTTGTACGGCAAATTGCCTACGATGCGCAGCGGTTCCCCATCCACGATGAGAGACGCGTAATCAAATGTCAGGGCGTCTGCGCTGTGCAACGTGAACGTTGGGTAAACGCTGAAGTTGGCGAGCAGGCGTGTTCTGAGATCGCGATCCAGCTCAATCGCATCCATCACGCAGCCGCTAGAAATCAGGGCGGCCGTCAGCGCGCCCTCGCCGGGGCCGATCTCTACGACGTGATCATCCTCTGCGGGACTGATGGCGCGGGCGATCTCCTCAATGACCGATTCATCGCGGAGAAAGTTTTGGCCGAAGCGCTTGCGGGGTTGGTGTCGCAGAGTCTCAACATCCTGAGTGGTTAGGCAGACATGATAGTATCGAAGATGGTTAACAAAAGCGGCAGTTGTGCTGAAAGCCGAGGGGCGCTCGTTACGCTTTTCGGCGTTTGACCTACATGAATCACTATCGGGCAAAGTGTTGAAAGCAAATCAATACATCACCCTGATGGATACCTTGGCACGCATTCGTCTGAGAGCCGAGGCGCGCCGGTACGGGCTGGGTTATCTGTGGTGGATTTTAGAACCGCTTTTGTATGTGGGCGTCTTTTATTTGGTGTTTGTATTGGTCCTCGGTAAT
>JAYNYK010000051.1:0-19697 GCA_038102985.1 Halieaceae bacterium | reverse complement strand
ACCGCCGACCCTCTGCTTGTAAGGCAGATGCTCTCCCAGCTGAGCTAATCACCCCCTGACAAGAGACGGGCATTATAGGGATCGCGCCCCGACTGTCAATGCGATTTGAGGCCCATTTCGAGTCGCAAACAGGCGCGTCAGTGCCATCAAAACGTGTAGAATCGCGCCTAAATTTTGCACCCGCCCAGAGACAACCACAACGATGGAACTCTACAAAGACTTTCGCTTTGAAGCGGCCCACAGGCTCCCCGAAGTGCCAAAAGGCCACAAGTGTGCTCGTTTACATGGCCACTCCTTCAAAGTGCGCATTACCATTGCAGGAGAAATGGACCCAAGAACCGGCTGGATTCTCGACTTTGACGATATCCGGCAGGCCTTCGAGCCCCTGCTTGAGCAACTGGATCACCACTACCTCAACGAGGTTGCCGGCCTTGAGAACCCAACCAGTGAGCACATCGTCCACTGGATTTGGGAGCGCCTAAAACCCACCCTGCCCGCCCTGACAGAGGTAGAGATCAGTGAAACCTGCGATACCGGATGCCGCTATCGCGGGGACTAACCCCATCGGCACACAAAAAATTAAAAAAAGTGCTGGGCCTATTGCATAAAAATGGCATTTTGTAGTAACCCCTCGCGGTTTGTTATGCACAAAGAAGAGGTGACAAGGTATTTGTTGCCATTTAATGAAGAAACTCCATAATCGAATTGATTAATGGCCAGTAAATAACTGTTTTTATTTGAATATTTGTGATTGGTTAAAATTTAACCAATCTGTCGTAAACGACGGGCTCCCTACCTTAAGGGGTAACGTGAACAAATTATTCAGAGACTTATCCACACAAACTGTGGACAGTTTTGATATGGACTAGACATTTTCCTGGACCACCTGGTCGAGCAAAAACTGCTGGATAGCCTCGTGAACCGCCCCCGGCTGGTCGATATGTAGCCAGTGTCCTGCACCAGCCACGGTGAAGACCTGGCTTTGAGGAAACCAGCGACGTATCGCCGACAGGTGCTTCGCCGTGATGTAGTGGGATTCCGCGCCACGCAGGAACAGCGCAGGCACTCTGCTCGGCGAGTCGCACGCGGGGGCAGCCCGCAACCGGTCATAACCGGCCGCCAACCCCGCGAGGTTAAAACGCCAGTCATAACCCTCATCACTGTCGGTAAGGCTCATCATCAAGTAGCCACGCACCGAGGGTTCCGGGATCACTTCTGTCAAGATGGCCTCGACCGCACCGCGTGTCCTGCAACCACTGGCCTGCACTCTCGCCATCACATCCAAAATCTCGGCGTGCTGTCCCGGATAACGAACCGGAGCAATGTCGGCGACTACCACTCGCTTCACCCGCGAAGCACTAGTCAAGGCGAGTTGCATTGCCACCTTGCCACCCAGTGAGTGACCAATGATATGGCTCTGACCCATTTGATTGGAGTTCATCCATGCCATCACCTCATCGGCATACGCCGCCAGAGAGGCTGAGGCAAGCCAGAGTGAGCGACCGTGATCGGGCAAGTCGAAGCAATGTACCCGGAAATGGGGCTCAAGCGCTCTCGCGATACCCCTCAGATTGCTGCCTTGTCCGAATAAGCCATGCAGTAAAATGACATCGTCACCCTCGCCGCTGGATACCACCCGGAGCGCATTGTTCATCATTGGTCCTCCTTTGGTAGCATGCCCTTCTATTTTAAAAGGATCGCCCGCATGCGCTGTCGCTTAAAACTCTCCCTGCCAACACTATTACTAACGCAATCCATAAAAGATCTTCAACGAATCTTTTGGGCTGGCACGCTGATGGCCGCCCTTGGTGGATGTGGCTCAGCCACTGTGGGCGGTGGCTACAATGCCACCACGCCAACCAATATTTTTGAACCGGCGATATTCGATCAACTGGAGAGCCGTGTTGTTGTTATTGCCAGCGTTAACCTCGGGGTTCCCTCTCGTAACTACCTTGCTAAGCGAGAGCCCTTCGTTGACGTCCGTGTGGCGGAATATCTCGAAAGTGCCGGCTACGAGATCCGCCCGCAAAGAGAGTTCTCCCAGCGCTGGAACAATGCCGTGCTGATCTACGGCGACCCGGTCGACCCCACGACGGGCAGGGTTAATCAAAAGTCCTTTATCCAGATTGTCCAAGCCGTGCGCGATCAACTTCGACAGCAAACCGATATCGGCAGCATTGTCTTCACCGATATCATCGAAAAAGACGTCTATTACGAGCAGGGCCTGAACCGCATCACGCGGTTCGATGGCGTTACCCGCAAACCGGCGATACAGGGGGCGGGTAGCGGCGTGACGTCTGACTTTGACTGGTCTCGCGCCGTGTCCGCCGCCACGTTGCGGATCGCCTGGTTCAATATGGACCTTGAACGCCTGTTCTCCGGTGAGGGCGGTATGGAAGTAACAGATGCGGTAGACACCCGTAGCGGAACAGCCTTCGTCCGGCGCCGGGATGTGCTGGAGAATGAGAACCAGATTGACGAAGGTATTGCCATCGCATTTCACCCGGCGATTCCGATGAAAAACTGGCCCGGCAATCCCTGATCAGACGAAAACGCTCAGGCCTCTCTCGATACACCACATGGCAGAGAGTCCGCCCAGAGCAAAAATCGGTATCGGGCGCAGCGCAATCAGTCCACGCTTGTCCCACAATTTGGCAGCCGCCGTGAACAGCGCCACCAGCAACGCAATGAATGCCAGCTGGCCGACTTCGATGCCGATGTTAAAAGCCAGCAACGCCAGCGGCACATTAGACTGGGGCAGCCCCGTTTCAGCCAAAGCGCCGGCAAAGCCCATACCGTGCAGCAGACCAAAGCCCGCCGCTAACCACCAGGGCTGCCGCCACAATGCACCGCCCCCGTCATCGCGGGCCAACTCTACCGCAAGCACATAAATCGACAGCGCAATCATAAATTCGACAAAGGCCACGGGGTAATCGAATACACCAAGCGTGACCATGGCGAGGGTCACACTATGACCCACAGTGAAGGCGGTGACAGTCAGTATCAAACGCCGGTTCCAGCCCACCAACAAGAGAAGGCCCATAACAAATAACAGATGATCCGGACCCTCCCAAATGTGCTCAGCCCCCAATGCGATATAGTCCTGCGTCACGCTCCCCGCGGTACCCTCAGCAGGCACCACAAACTGGGGCTCAGTGGCGGTAAACACGGCCTGGTGAAAAATATCCTGTGTCAGGTACAGCCGAAGTAGCGCCGATGACTGATTGTCACCCAGCCCGCTCACAGCGAGCATCTTACCCACCAGCCCCTCTGGGCAAGCGAGATCCATTTGCATGAGCACCCCCGTGCCCTCCTGAATCCATGGGGAAGCAGAGGTAATTTCGCAGCTGGCAGGAAAAACAGGTTCCATGGCCACCGCCGACACCTTCTGTATGGGAGTCTTCCAGGTTGCGCTAAAGGTATCCGCCGAGTGCTGGCGTATCTCCAGTAACGAGGGGGCAAACCGATGAGCCGACGCCCCGGAGCAGAACAAGGCGAGCAGCAGTAAAAAACAAACCCTCACGAGCGTCTCACCTCATAGCGGCGCATCGCCTGTTTCACCCAATCCGAGATCGCCTGCGCTTCAGCTTCGCGAATCAAATCGCGCTCTATCTTCAGGCTGACCTCTTCCAGCGCAAGGGTGCGCGGCGCCTCAAATGCCTGCAAAAAAACGTAGTGCAGGCCAAATGCAGAGGCGATAGGCCCCAACCACTGACCGGGCTCGACGCGCGTGGCCTGCAGTTGCTCAGTAAAAACCGCGCCAAACACTCGCATAATCTGATCGGGGCTTTGCCCGGAGAACTCGTAACCAGAAAGGAAAGGGGCGCCAAGCAGGCGCGCTTCAGCAGGGGTCAACTGCTTGGTCTCGACCTCGGCCACGAGAGCATCCATTTCGTCACTGCGCTCAAGGGACAGAAATACGTGACTGAATGAGTAACGCGCGGGCTCGAGCCAAGACGCAAGGTCGCGCTCATATCGTGACGCCACCTGGGCGGTGGTAGGAGGCTCTCCCGGGCGTGACGCCGCGATCAGCCGCTCCATGATTTGCACTAAACGACGCCGAATCACTTCATCTGTCAGGTGCAATCGCAAAGCGTAACCCTGCTCTATCAATTCGTCGTCGCTCAACGTGCTCTGGGCATCAAGGAAACGCATATTGCGGATAATGCGCTGCTCAACCGCCAAATCGCGCAGATGAAGGTCGCGCGCAATAGCCTCCCGAAAAAGCAACTCATCGCGCAACTCCGTGTCAACGAATCGATCGCGCACTTCGGGGCTCACAGTGCCCTGCGCGAACTGCGCGTAATTCTGGACCATCGCGTCAAGGCGCTCCGGGCTCGGAGGGCCGAGCACGGGCTTAGGAGGAGGAAAAGCCCACTGGTTTGCAACAAACAGGGCTATGCCCGCTAACAAAAACTGTAACCATGGCCGATTGATCACTCTCATGAAAACACCGCGCACATGCGCACCCACACCCTAAAAATAGCTCACCAGAGATTCGACGGGTTCCTCCGGCAGTAGCTTGCTGGGGCCTTCCCGAGTACCCACGTAGAGAAACCCCACCACCTGGTCTCCTGGAGCGCCTCCGAGTGTCTCAACCACCAGGGGGTCGGTGGCGTACCCTCCAGTCCGCCACATACAGCCAAAACCCAGAGATTCCGCGGCGATTTGTGCCGCCGCCAGCGACGCCGCGACCGCATGTCCTTGCTCATCACGACCAATCGAGTTGTGCTCCACCGCATGTAGCAAACCAGCGATGATCATCGGCGCGCGCAACGGCGCCTTGGCGGCTTTATCCAGCTTGGCAGGGTCCGTAATGCCACGCTGCCTAAGGCTGTCAACAAAACACTGCCCTAGCGCCTCTCGACGCTCACCCCGAATCACAACGTAGCGCCAGGGTCGCAACCGGCCGTGATCAGGTGCCCGCAGTGCGGCACGCAGGATGGCATCCAGCGCCTGGGGGCCAGGACCGGGATCGACCAATCGAGCATGGGAGTTGCGTTGTAGCAGTGTGTCGATAGCGGACATAAGAGGGCCGGTCAGGTCAATTCCCTAGCTTACCAAAACCAGATTGAAATCAAATGATCCGCCACTCGTCGGGCACGCTTGGGCGCACGGCAATGGCCCGCTCGCCAAACACAACGCCATCCTCGGTTACTGTGATATCCGCGTCGGTGAGTACACCATCGTCGAACCGATACCGGGGAGTCCAATCACCTGCCAATCGGGACGCCTCAATCTCGTCCTGAGCCGCAGAAGTAGTCTCTCGCTGGCGACGCCACGCGGCCATTGCCTTATCGCCATGATGTTTTGCCAACAAAGCCTCGGTAGTTAGCGGACTTAACAGCGCCGCCGTAGCATTATTACCACCAAACCCTTTGCTATTGATCAGCGCATAATCAATGTCCGTGCTCTCGCGCTCCGACAGCGTGAACGCCAAGCGCTCGGTGGCGACGTCCTCAGCGAGCGCTTCAATAGTCTGTATTCTCGGCACCTTGTTATGTTGCCAGATACCCAACATCGCAGTGAGTTGGTCCCCCGCCGCGGCACCGAGAGAGTGGCCCACGTAGCTCTTTATCGCCGCGACTGGCCATTCTTGGACCCCAAAAGCGCGCGCCACTTTACTCAGCAGAGTTGATTCGGTAACCCGATTCTGAGGAGTACCAGTGCCATGGGCCTGCACCATCCCGCGGGAGCACAGCCGCTGGTCTCCCAGAATAGCGCGTAAGGCCGCAACCGCCTCGGCCACGGTGAGATAATTCCCGGCGCCCGGACCCGAAATGGACTTTTTTGCGCCGTCTGCTCTGACACCGACAAACGGCGCGCCTGCCAGAATCGGCGCACCTAGCTCCAGCGCCAGCGCATCATCCATCAGCACGACTACCTGCGCCGATTCAGCCATCGTAAAGCCACAGTTGTTACCAAAAGGCCTGCAGGCGCGGCGGTGGTCAATAGGGGCCCCTTCTGATTGTCCGTCTAACTGGCGCAGGCCCTTGTCCGTCGCGAGCGCGCCCATGGCGACATAGCCGTCCATGACCTCCACATTCACCGGTGCTTCGGCCGCACCCACGATCGCTACCCGAGAGCGTCCGCTGCGGATATCTTCAATGCCCAGCCGTAAGTTGTAGAGAAAGGTGGCGCAAGCCCCTAAAGCGGGTCCTGTCGCACTCAGGCTACCGAGCACGTAAGCGCTGATAAAGTCACCAGGCATTTCGGCAAACCCAAAGGGACAGTGTTTTGAACTGACCCTGCGACCCAGCAAGCGCGATCGCAGCATGCCCCCAGTGCCCGCTTCATCCAGCTGGCCCATTGCACTGGATACATAAACGCTAACCGCATCACCTGGCACTTTCGTCGCAATGGCAGACCAGTCGAGACCCAAGTCGGCGAGCGCATCCGACATCGCAAAAATCGCCATCTGAACGGCTCGGGGGTGATTGCGGGAGGGGTATAGTGCGCCGGGATCAAACCCGCTGGGAAGCTGCCCCGCAGCGCTCACCTCAAAGGTTCGGGTGCTGGGCAGCAGTACTTCAGCGCGCTCGCTCAGCGAGACTGTCACCCTTTTCCCCGCCTGGTGCTCCCGCGTGGCGCCTACTACGGCGCCGTCCACCATCCCACCGGGATTGAACTCGAATACCGCGGGTACCCCAGCCTCCGCAGTCTGAGCGCGTCGATGCCATGCCACCGCACGATGGTCAAACCACTCGGGCTCAATTTCCCTGATCAAGGTATGACCCAAGATGGTGTCAGTGTCGGTCACTCCCATCATTTGTCCCAGAGCCCGCTCGGTCGCGCCGCGCTCGGCTTCCGAGAGGGAATCCCACACCATTCGTTTATAGGCGTGCCTGCGGGAGGTTCTTCCAGCGCTATTGACGCCACCGGCGGCCACCATAATGGGGAGTCTGAGCATCGTGTCTCCAAATTATCTCGTTACCGGCACGCCGCACGGTGCCGCCGAGCTAGCGAGGTGCCGCGCGGCAGCACCTACGCCCGCGGAGCCGGAGTTTACGCTGGACAACCGCTTTTACTATGCGTATATAGCCATTTATTATGCTTAATACGCCACATGTGGAGTCACCTTACCGCGTCGCCGCGCTGATACACCCGCATATGTTGGCTTCATCGGTCACCCTCCCCATGGAAATTTTGACCGGAGCGGCACAAAGCATGAATCGACGCTCGCGGCAGTCGCTCAACTTCGCGTGTTTCAGTACCGTCGGTGGCCCACTCGCCGTGCAAAGTGGGCTTACCCTTGACACCCAACCGCTGGCAGCCCTGGGGGACGTCGATCTGATGATTATTCCCGCCATTTGGCGCCACCCAGATCGAGTGTTGCGCCAGCACCCGGATCACATACAACAGATAGCAAGGCATGTCTCGCACGGCGGGCTTACGGTGAGTGTCGGCTCAGGCACGTTTCTGCTTGCCGAGACAGGCATCATGAAAGGTCGCTCCGTAACCACTCACTGGCAGTGGTTTGACACATTTGCGAACCGTTATCGCGACATCCCCTTGGAGCGTCAGCAACTCATTACCCAATCCGGACAGGTATTCTGTGTCAGCAGCGTCAATTCTGTCGCGGATCTGATGGTTTATCTCTGCTCAGAGATTTTTTCAATGCGCGCAGCCCGCCACATCGAAAATCAATTTTCTCCAGAAATCAGACAGCGCTTTTCACCGTCGCCCGTTGGCGGACCGCGTGATCTGCACACCGACGAATTGGTGGCCGATGCGCAATTAGAAATCGCACGAGACCTCCGCTCCATACCTTCGGTACCCCACTTGGCCCGCAGGCTGGGGGTCAGCGCGCGCACCCTGACGCGCCGCTTTAAATTTGCCGCCGGCCTGTCCATTGGCGACTACGTTCTGCAACGTCGTCTTGATGAAGCGCAATCATTACTCAGAAGAACCAACCTTGCTATCACAGAGGTTGCGTTTGCGGTGGGGCTCACCGATCCCTCGAACTTCACCCGAGCGTTTAAAAAACAGATTGGCTTAACACCGACGCGTTACCGCTCAGCGGTGCGCGACAAAGCCTTCTCTCCCCACCCACCGGCTAAGTGAGCTTGCAGGGATGACGCGGTTGGGGCTAAATGCCGGCCCCCGGTAACGATAGTGAGGTTGAAGCTTTGAGCGAGGTATTGATTATTGATGGCGCGCGGACGCCCATGGGCGGACTGCTGGGAGACCTCTCAGGCGCGACAGCCAATGAGCTGGGTACCACTGCCATCGCAGCCACATTAGAGTGCTCTGGGGTAGCGCCCGAAGCGATCGATGAGGTGTTTATGGGCTGCGTCCTGCCTGCGGGCCTCAAACAATGCCCGGCAAGGCAAGCGATGCTGGCGGCAAAAATCCCCAGCAACACTGGCGCTGTGACCATTAACAAGGCCTGCGGCAGTGGTATGCAAGCGACCATATTTGGTGCCGACAGTATCACGGCAGGCACCAATCAGCTCACCATCACCGGCGGGCTCGAGAGCATGTCTAACGCGCCACAACTCCTGCTAACGGGGCGCAAGGGTCAACGGCTAGGGCATACCAAACTCTACGATCACATGTTCTACGACGGCCTCGAGGACGCCTACACTGGTGCCGCTATGGGAACCTTCGCGCAAAGAACCGCAGATGAACACGGCCTCACGCGTGAAGAGATGGACGCCTTTGCCATTGAAAGCCTCACCCGGGCACAGCGCGCGATTGATGAAGGACTCAACAGCAAAGAAATCGCCCCAGTGACGATCCGGACTCGACGCGGAGAACATGTCGTGACGGTCGACGAGCAGCCCCACAAAGCCAACCTGGAGAAGATCCCGCAATTACGTCCGGCGTTTGCGGAAGGGGGCACCATTACCCCCGCCAATTCGAGTTCTATTTCCGACGGTGCGAGCGCGCTGCTGCTAGCCAGCGAGGCGTCGGTGGCTAGCCATGGATTGAGTCCCCGCGCGCGAATTGTCGCCCACGCGCGACACAGTTTGGCGCCCGAGTCCTTTACACTGGCCCCCATCGGCGCGGTCGAAAAGTTACTTGCCAAAACCGGCTGGAAAGCGGCAGACGTCGACCTTTGGGAAATTAACGAGGCCTTCGCCATGGTCACAATGCTGACTACCCGGGCAATGGATCTGGACCCCGCGTGTGTCAATATCCACGGCGGCGCCTGCGCCCAGGGGCATCCCATTGGGTCCACCGGATCGCGCATCATTGTGACACTGATGCATGCGCTGGAGCACTACGGCAAGCAGCGGGGCGTAGCCGCGCTGTGTATCGGCGGCGGTGAAGCGACGGCAGTCGCGATCGAGCTGATTTAAATCTTTGACGCGAAGAACCCACATGCTCAGTGACATTCCAACGCTACTCGACGATATCAGTGCGGGTCGAATGGTGATCCTCATGGACGATGAAGATCGTGAAAACGAGGGCGATTTGATTATCGCGGCGGAAAAAGTCACTCCGGAGATCATTAATTTCTTTGCAACAGAAGCCTGCGGCCTGATCTGTATGCCGATCACTCCCGAACGGGCGAGACGGCTGAACTTACCGCTGATGGTCCGGGATAACCGGTCACAGCATGAGACGAACTTTACCGTTTCGATTGACGCTACTGAACAAGTGGCCCCCGGGGTCAGTGCGACACAGAGAGCGCACACCATCAGAACTGCCGTCGCGGAGCATGCTTCGGCAACGGATATTCGCCAGCCTGGGCATATTTTCCCGTTGGTCGCCAAACCCGGGGGTGTTCTGAAACGTGCCGGTCATACCGAAGCCGGGGTGGATCTGGCGCGCATGGCAGGGCTCGCACCGGCGGCAGTGATTGTCGAAATTATGAACCCCGACGGCACGATGGCGCGCAGACCCGAACTCGAGGTTTTCGCTCAGCAGCATGGCCTCAACATGGGCACCATAGCGGACTTGATCGAATATCGTTCGCTGCACGAACAGTCCATCGAGTTGCACAGTGCTGACCTCATCCATACCGAGTGGGGACAATTCCGTATCCATACTTTCAAAGACTTAATCGACGACACCCTGCACTTTGCGCTGTCGCTGGGCAACGTTGAAGAGGCGGGGCCAGTTCCTGTCAGGGTGCAACCGATCAATACCCTGCGCGATCTGCTCGGCACCCAAATGGATGAAAACGCGGGAGGTGGCTGGTCATATCGCGCGGCCATGCAACATGTGGCCGACGAAGGCCGCGGTGTCGTCGTCTTGTTGGGTGGAACCGAGACGCCGACCACAGTACTGGAAGATCTGAATCAGTTACTCCACGAGGAGCAGCGACCACCCCCCCCTCAGAATTACCGGCTGATTGGCACCGGCGCGCAGATATTAAGGTATCTGGGGTTGAGCGAGATGAAGCTGATGTCAGCGCCACTGCACTTCAACGCGCTGTCGGGCTTCAACCTGAATATCGCGGAGTTCGTGCCTGCACCGTCCCGCCCGATCTAGCCCGCAAGGCATCATTGATCAATCCGGACGTTGCACTCAACGGTGGAAGGTGACCACCTCCTCCAGTGGGGCACGGTCGGTCCGCACCTCGTTGACTGCGCTCTCGCTTGGGTACCCAAGAGACATACCGAACATCAGTTGCTCGTTGTCACCCAACGACAGGGCCGGCCGGAGCACATTTGCGAGAAATGCCAGCGATGTTTGAGGACATGACCCTAGGCCGTGGGCGGTGAGCCCGAGCATCACCGTTTGCGCATACATCCCCAGGTCGCAGGCCTCTCTCAAACCAAAACCGGTCGGCAGTGTAAAAAAGGCGACCGCGGGCGCATCAAAAAAACTGAAGTTGCGCATAAACCAGGCATTGCGTTCCGCCTTCTGCTCTCGCGCTATGCCCAGCGAGTCGTAAAGGGCCGCTGCCGACGCATACTGGCGCTCCTTGTAAACACCTTCATACTGGCCGTCATAGGGAAAGTCGAGGGCGATCTCCCCCGCGGCAAATTTTGCAGGAAGCTCCGAACGCAGGTTTTCCAAAGTTTCCCCTGTGACCACATGGACAAACCAAGGCTGGGTGTTGCAGTTACTGGGCGCACGCTGGGCAGCCCCGAAAACGGTTTCAATCACACTTTCGGGCACGGGTTCCGACTTGAAGTCCCGCACGGAGCGCCGCGATTCAATAACGCTCAGAAAGGTATTAATGGTTTCCATCGTGTCTGCCATTTTCAAGTTGTGTCCGTTGGAAGCGCACAACTGCACTGGCAGGCGCCCATCCACTTACCGATAATAAAAAATTAGCGCAAATTACTGTCGATGCGCTCTGGTATGTACTTCACCGGCGACCAAGGCGGCAACGCCGAACGCCCTCGGGCCATGGTTTGTGGCCCGTCGGCCGCTGTCGCCGCTGGGCAAGCTCCCGACCCAAACCAATCCATCGCTGTGGCGACCAGCGTCTCCTGCGGGTCTCCGAATGCTCTGGAAATATCATCTTCTGCCGCACACAGCGTAAATCGTCCCGTGCCCGCAAGTCCAATCTGGTGATACGCCCCTTCATTTTCACCGTTGACCAACTCAAAAGCCGTGAGGCGAAGCGCGATGTCACAATCTTCCCTCTCCAATCCCTCCACCGAGTCGTGCATGTCCCATCTACCTTGACCGACCTGCTTGCCGTAGGTGTCGGCACCAATCATTACTGCTTCAACATGGGGCGCCAGTCCATTAATGACCAACTCACTGGCTGAGGCGGTATTACCAGAAGTGATGAAAGCAATCCGAATTGGAGAGGCGGTTTCTGGCAATGGATCAAAAATCCCCCAGTTGCTCTCGTCATTGTTGTAATCAGGATGCTGATCATTGACTTGTATCTTGAACGAGGGTTCTCCCTCTGCGGTAATACCTGCCAAGAGATCCATCATCGTATCGGCAACACTGATGAGCCCGCCTCCGTTGTACCGCAGATCCACAATCAAATCCGTGACATCCTCGTCGGCAAATAACTGACTCGCGTCAGAGAGAGAGAAGTAACCCTCTTCAGGGTCCAATGCCGCATCGATAAATTGCCTCAGATGCAGATAGCCTATCGGCGCAAGACCCTCTCTCTCAATCAGCAGGGGCTCACCCGCCAGTGCCGGCGGGGAAAGTTCATCTTTTATGATCTCAACTTCCAATTCCTCGCCCTCGTAGAGAAACCGGAATGCTCTCGACACACCGACCTCATTGGCGCCGAAAATCTCTTCGTTCGTCGCCCCCCTCGCGCTGAGCTCATCGAGGGTTTCAAAACCAGAGCCGGTATCCACCGCGATTATTTCCATGCCGCGCCTTACGCCGGCAGCGTAGGCAGGCCCGCTCTCAAACACGTCGATAATGAACAATTGCGTGGCAGTGGTTTGGGAGCGAAAACCAAAACCGATGTATGCACCCGAGCTAATGCTGGTCTCGTCTTCAGTAATGGTTGTCATGCGGGAGAACAAATCTCGCCGCTCGTCTATCAGGGGTGCCAAGCGGGCATCGAGGTACGCCTGCGCGCTGCCATAATCAGATTTATTCGCATCGGCCATTTCGTCGTACCAGAGATACCAGCTCTCGATGACCTCCTCCACAAAATCAATCTGAGCTGCGGCGTCACAAGCGCTCGCGTCATCGCCACCGCCCGAGCCGTCACTACCCGAACCGCCACCTTCGGTGATGGGCGCTGGCGGAGGGCTGGAACTGCCACCCCCTGAACATCCGACCGCCAGAGCCAGAAGTGTCAGCAATAACCATCCCCGGAATAAGCGCATTATTGTCTCCTCGACCCGTATCGCACCGTTAGCACCGTTAGCACCGTTAGCACCACTCTAGCATTTTCAATCCAATCCCCCCTTGGTAAACCGTTGGTCTGGCAACCCATCAATCGAAATGAGACGCTAAGGGGTGAAGTAAAACGTTTGCGCTGCGAAAGCGCCACTTGCGGAGATAAACTGATGCAAAACCTATATGGCCCGGCAATCGCACTTGGGTTGATTATCGGCGGGGCGATTATCGCGGATGACTTTATCCGCCCTCATACTCACCACGGACCCGTGGCAATGGCTTTGGAAAACGCACCGCAAGGGCCGCACGGCAATCATAAAGTGTGGGTCATGAAAAAATCCGGCGATGAAGAAAAGGCCATTCATCGCAAAATGCGCATCATCATGGATGATGAATCAGAAGGCACTGACCACGAGCAAACCGTCATTATGGTGAGGGTAGACGACGACCAACTCGATACCGGAGCAAGCGGTAAAGCCTTGGCCGAAGCGATAAGCAGTGTTGTCGACGCCGCTCGGGCCGAAGGTCGCGAACCGACTGAGGAAGAAATAACAGCGGCAGTTTCGGCGGTCAGTGGACAGGCCAGTCAGATCGAAGTAGAGGTGGACGTGACTGAAGCGCGATCGCAACCGGAATAACCCGAAGCGGCGAGATCGCCCTATCCTTGACTCGCTGCACCCCGGTTACACCATTCGCAATTGTCCATGGCATTCGCCAAGTAGCCCACTTCACACGGTCGCAGCGTGGAGCAGTCCAACCGAGAGTGCTGCAAAATTCAGCGCCGATACCAATCTGCCATCACTAAACCGTTGCGTCTGACGTGACGATCGGCGACTTCGAATTGAATCGACTTATCGACGCCAGCGCCAAATGCTATTCTTTGTGCTGTTAGCCGAATGAATGCTTTGCCCATGGTTTGTAAACCGGGGGCGCAATCAGCCGGCGCCTTGACACGAAGTAGCGGGAACGCAGAGGAAGCCTATGGAAATGAGCACATGGATCATACTCGGCATCATCGCCCTTGGAATTGTCTGGGCGATCGCCATCTACAACCAGCTGGTCTCATTGTTAAATCGTTATCAGAACGGCTTTGCGCAGATCGAGGTTCAGCTAAAACGCCGCTATGACCTGATCCCTAATCTGGTTGAAACGGCCAAGGGCTATCTGAGTCATGAGCGCGAGACCCTTGAGGCAGTTGTCAGTGCTCGCAACGAGGCCGCCGCCGCACTCAGCAGCCTCAGCAGTGGCGATGTGAGCGCCAGTGGCATTAAAAATCTGTCAGGTGCCGAAAGCGCACTGGCCGGTGCGCTGGGCAAGCTCAATGTGGTTATGGAGGCCTACCCTGACCTTAAAGCCAGCGCCAATATGCAGCAGCTCAGTGAGGAGCTGACCTCAACAGAAAATCGTGTCGCATTTGCGCGACAGGGCTTCAACGATGCCGTCGCTTCCTATAACAGTTACCGGCAGTCTTTCCCCAATATTCTCATTGCCAACCAGTTTGGACACGCCGAAGATGCCGCTTTGCTGGAATTTGAGGACAGCGCAGAGATTCAGGCGGCTCCCAGCGTGAGTTTTTCCTAAAGTATTCTTGAACCGTGGATTTCTTCCGCGAACAGGACATAGCGCGGCGTAATACCCGGCTCCTGACTGCGCTTTTTATGCTGGCTGTGCTGGCGTTAATCGCCATTACCAACCTGCTTTTCCTGGGGCTGCTGTTGTTCGAGACAGACGGATATGGCACCAGTGACCTCATCGCTTACTTAGACTGGCCCTCATTCCTCGCGGTCGGCGCGGTGGTCGCGCTGGTTGTTGGCCTCGTGGCGCTGGTGAATTGGTTCAATTTTGCTCGCGGCGGCAAGCAAATTGCCAACGCCCTTGGCGGCACTCTTGTGCAACCGCTCACGGAAGACCCCCTCGAGAGGCGGGCCGCAAATATTGTTCAAGAGATGGCGTTAGCCGCCAATATGCCCGTGCCCTCACTCTTCATTCTTGAAGAAGAGCCCGGCATCAATGCGTTTGCCGCTGGCACCAGCCCGGCCAATGCGGTGGTCGCGGTGACGCGGGGCGCGCTGACCACTCTCAATCGCGACCAGTTGCAGGGGGTCATTGGGCACGAATTCAGCCATATCCTTAACGGCGATATGCGACTGAGTATTCGCCTGGCCGCCATGCTGCGTGGCATCACGTTTATCGGTGACGTTGGCAGTATTCTGCTGCGCAGCTCGTCCCACCGACGCGGCTTTGGCAGTAGAGATAAAGATGATGGTCGCGGCGCCATGCTGGCCCTGGGATTGGGCTTGTATCTTGTTGGCCTGCTGGGCGGCTTGATGGCCGGGCTGATCAAGTCCGCAATTTCCAAGCAAAAAGAATATCTGGCGGATGCTTCGGCAGTGCAATTCACCCGTAATCCCCAAGGCATCGGTGATGCTCTGAAAATCATCGGCGGGCACGCATCGGGTACATTCGTCGACAGTGCCCGAGCCGAGGAGATGTCGCATCTGTTTTTTGGGCAGGTCAAACATCGCCTGTGGAGCGGCTTTGCCACCCACCCACCGCTTGATCAGCGCATTGAACGCATCGACCCGAGCTGGGACGGTCAGTTTCTCATCGCGCCTCCACCCAAAGCGTCTGTGGACACAGACGCCGACGAGGGCGATCCCGGCCACCGGGCTGCACTGGCGGCGATCGCTTCGGCAGCAATCGCTGGCGCTCCTCAAGCGGGCGAGACGCATCAAAAAGAGGAAGTGGCAGCGCAGGACGAGAACAACCTGTTACTCGCAGAGACCCGCAATCCACTGGGCGCCATGGCCGTGGTGCTGGCAATGGTGTGGGACCCGCTCCATGAGCAGGCCCAGTGGCAAGCACTGGAGTCCGAGACCGTTACCGGCCTCGCAGAGACAACACGCCGCTGGTGCGAACCACTGCAGGCTCGTACCGGTGCGCAACGCTTGTCATTACTCGAACTGTGCCTGCCCACCTTGAGGGGGCTCTCTACAGAACAATACCAAGCCTTTCGCACCCGGCTATTACGCTGGATCAACGCGGATGGCAAAACGGTAGTGGGTGAGTGGTGCCTGTTCCAAATGGTATGCCACTACCTCGACCCCGAGTTGCTCGGAACACACCCGCCGCGACCGCGCCACAAAAGCCTCAACGCCGTTGCAAGTGACCTGAGTATTGCAATCGCAACCCTCGCTTACCTGACCACGGAGGATACAGAGCGGGCATTCGCCCGGGGTAGTGAGTTACTCGATCTGCCCCTGGAATTGCCAGCACTGTCGGATCTGGAGATCACGGCTTTTAGCACTGCCGTGAACAATCTGGCCGAGTTGTATCCGCTCCTGAAGGTACCGGTATTGCAGGCCATGGCAGCGGTGGCAGGGGACGATGGGGTGGTCAGTGACGAAGAGCTAACTCTCGTCAAAGCCTTGGCGGCCGTTATGGACTGCCCGGTGCCCGACGCCATGCTCGAAGCTCACGGTATCGCCGTCACGTAAACCGACGGGTGCGTCGGCATCTCAGTTGATCCCCACAGGCCTGATAGCCTAAAGTGCGGATACTTGTTCGGAACAAGTGGCTGAGCCATATTGCGCCGACAAGGCATCAACACGTGTCTGGAGAGGACCCAAACTATGCCATCAGCCGAAGACCGTTTCGCCATTTCGGAAGTACTGAACCAAATGGCCTATTACTACGACGAGGGTCACCTCGACGCGCTCGCCGCCTGCTTCGCCGACGATGCGATCATGAGTATGCAAATCGCCGGTGGCGATATGGTGGGCCCATTTGAGGGCCGCGATAACATTATGGAGCTGTATCGCGGTGCTAAGTCGACTCAGACCGACGTCCGCCGTCATGACATTACCAACATCATGTTCGACGCATCGGGCGATACACTCTCAGTGATTTCCTATCTCACCTTGTTTGCGACCGAGCATGGTGAAACCAAGTTACTCACCACCGGCGTCTATCGCGATCAGGTAGCGCAGGTAGGAGATGATTGGAAAATCACTCGCCGCCATATCGACCTCGACAGCGCCTACTGAGCCTTTCCCATGAACCTGGGCCGCATCCCCGCCAAAACCGCGTCACTGGACCCCGAACGCGAGGCACTGATCGACATCCCCAACGACCGGCGCATGACTTATGGCGTACTCGATGAGCGCGTCCGGCGGCTGGCGAACGGTCTCTGTGAACAGTTGCAGATAGAGAAAGGTGACCGCGTTGCCATTCTTTCCAAGAACTGCATCCCCTACATGGAGACGTTTTACGCCTGTGCGCGCTGCGGCCTTATCGCCCAGCCGCTCAACTGGCGACTCAGCGAACCGGAGATGGCGCGGATTCTGGAAGACGGCGAGCCCAGTGTGCTCATTGCCTCCGAGGAATACGCCGAGCTGGCCCGTCGCTTGGCCGCCGACACAGGGGTCGCCAAGACGCTGGTGTTTACAAACGCCGCCGACTGCGACTACGAACAATTGATCGCGTCAGCGAGCGATACTGAACCCGCAGCGGCAGCAAGCGTTGCCGGGGACGACCCCGTTTTGATTCTCTATACGGGGGGCACAACGGGCGAATCAAAAGGTGCGCTGCATTCCCATCACTCGCTGTACATGGGCATGCTCAACCAGTCCATCGCGGAGCGGATCGTGCCCACCGACGTGTATATGCTGACCGGGCAGATGTTTCATATTCCGGTTGCGCTGGCAATGAACTACATGGCCCACGGCTGCCCCGTTGTCCTGATTAACTTTGAGGCCAAACTGGCGCTCGACGTGATCCAGCAAGAGCGCGTGTCGGCGTTCTTGGGTATCACCACCATGATCAACTGGATGATGGCGGTCGACGGGTTTGAGGATTACGACCTCAGTAGCCTACGTAATTTTCAGTACGGTGGCGGACCCATGCCCCGCGCCGTTGTCGAAGCAGCGCTCGACGTTTTTCCGTGTACCATGATCCAGGGCTATGGCCAGACAGAGGGCATGACCATGACCTTCCTGTCCCAAGAAGATCACCAAAGCGCAATCGCGGGTGAGCACCCTGAGCGACTGGCTTCTTGCGGCCGCGAAGGATTTGTCTCCGACATTAGGGTGGTCGACCCTGACGGCAATCCGGTACCAAGAGATGGCAGCTCGGCAGGCGAGATCGTTGTGCGCTCTGAAGCCAACATGCTCGGCTACTGGCGGCGGCCCGACCTCACCGAAAAAACCCTGCGGGACGGCTGGATGTGGACCGGTGACATCGCGACCTGGGACGAGGAAGGCTACGTGTTTATTGTCGACCGCGCCAAAGACATGATTATCTCTGGGGGCGAAAATATCTATAGCACTCAGGTCGAGGCAGCGATTCATCAACATCCCGCCGTGCTGGAGTCTGCTGTGTTCGGTATACCCGACGACGTCTGGGGAGAAGCGGTCAAAGCCGTGGTGGTGCTGAAGCCCGGGCAGGCCGCGACCGAAGCAGAGATCATCACTGAGGCCAGCAAACATCTGGCTTCTTATCAGAAACCCAAATCTGTCGACTTCGTGGACGCGCTGCCCAAGGCGCCCACTGGTAAAATCCTCAAACGAGATCTGCGCGACCCCTACTGGCAAGATGAAACTCGTCTGGTATGAGCGGCTTACTATCCGAGGAAGTTCTTTCCCATATTGGTAGACAAAGTGAGCCTCGGCGGGAGATCGTCACCCGCCGGGACATCCGCAAATACGCTGTTGCCACCGGTAACCGACAGTCGAAGTACCTCGCGGGCGACGTTGCGCCGCCGCTGTTTCATGTGCATTTGTTTTGGGATGTAGTGCCACTCAATGAGCTCTCTCCCGACGGTGTGTCCATTGACTCGCTGCTGCCCAAATTCCCGCTGGAAAAAGCGATGGCGGGCGGCCTCGACATCACCTATCACAAACCGATCAAGCCCGGAGATTGGCTCACCGCAACCCGCACCTTGACCGATATCTACGAAAAGGCTGGCCGTAGTGGACCCCTGATCTTCTATGAGGTCTTGATGGAAGTGCGAGACGATAACGACGCGTTGATCATCACCGAAAAGACCACGAGGATTCTGCGATGAGCCCCGCGCCAGCGGTCGGCATGTCCATCCCAGCGCGGCAACACGTCTGCGATGAGGTGCAACAGATGCTGTACAACGCCTCGCTCTGGAACGGGCACCGCATCCACTTTGATCGACCCTACGCTACCGAGGTTGAGGGCTACCCCGGCCTTGTTGTGGCGGGTCCGCTAATGGGGGACTGGCTGCATCAAGTGGTCGATGAGTGGCTGGGAGAGTCGGGCATGATCACCGGTATTGAGTACTCCAACCGGATCGCGGCCTACGTTGGCGAGACCGTGACCGCCGGTGGCACAGTCACGGCCTATGACGATAACACCGGCGAGGTGACCCTCGAGGTATTTGTGAAAAACGCGCGCGACGAGGTGCTCGCGCCGGGCGTCATCACCGCAAAATTGCAGCGGTCGGATTGAGAGCCATGGGCGCATCGGGATTGGGGGGAGAGTTCGCGTTGATCGGCATGGCCGAGAGCGATGTGGGTATCGTACCCAACAAAAGCCCCCGAGAACTCTGCGTACAGGTTACGCTCGATGCAATTAAAGACGCGGGCCTGACCCTTGCCGAGGTCGACGGGCTCATCACCTGCAATGCCTTCGCCGAGCCCATCATGTATCACGCCGAGGCTGTGGCCGAATACATTGGCTGGCAACCACGCCATTGCGTGACCGTGAATACCGGCGGCGGCACCACCTTCATGGCAGTGAACATGGCGGCGGCAGCCATTCAGGCCGGGATGGCCGACACCATTGTGGTGGCAATGGCTGATAGCCTGCGCAGCTTCATGACCCGAGAACAGGCTATGGTGGTGCAATCGAGTTCAGGGCACCCCCAATACGAGCAGCCCTATGGCCCCACGGTACCTGCGTACTACGCATTGATTGCCAGAGCCCACATGGCGCAGTACGGC
>JAYNYK010000050.1:5555-19712 GCA_038102985.1 Halieaceae bacterium | reverse complement strand
GCGGTTTACACCATTGCCAAGGGAGGCTTGATGTATGAAGCCACGATTAGCGGTCAGAAATTCAAGTACGAGGCCCTCTGATTCTCCTGTGACCTAACTTTTTATTAAAGCCGCCTCTGGGGCGGCTTTTTTGTGCGCCTGCCAGGTGATGAGCTCGGCAGAGATCTATTCTTCAACCGTAAAGTGGATGTCGACAGCGGGCAGTCGCGTTAGCAGCGCGTTTCCCATAGCACTGGCAGGTGTCCAGATGCCGCCCTCTACGCTCAGCGTGTCTCGCGACAGACACAACCCCGCCTGAGCCAGCATTCTCGAAGTGGCGCCATAGCCCGGGTCTCGCTGTCCTGACACCTTCACTTTCAGGTGATGGGTGCCATCGGTACCGTGGGCCCAAAACTCAAAAAAACCATTATTGCGCGTCGCCTCGTCAGGCCCCTCACCGGGGTCGGGTAGCACCTTCTTCAGCACCGCGCGGGTGGGTGAGAAAAAAGTGCCCGCCATGACGGCGCCCAAGCCGCCGGCGCTGAGCAACGCCTTGGTGCGGCTGCTACAGAGCTGGGATTCGTCGTATCGGAAATCTTGCCCGTAGGGCAGGCCCGCAAGCGCGTGTGAACGCCGCACAACCTTGGTGTTGATCGCCGCCATGACAAAGGGACCGGTCCAGGATTCAAAATTCTCGTCCCAGGCGATACCCGCTTGATCGGGGACATCATCGCCCGGCGTGACATTGGCGGGATAGAGCGCGTAGGGATCCATGACGGTCTCTCTGATGCGCGTATCCTTTGACGCTTGTTCAGCAACGTACATCAAGCTGGCCACCGTCCCGCCGCTAACGCCGCCAGCAGCGCGCCCCATTCGCCCAGCAACGTGGCTGGCGTAGCGGCCAAATCGCTCTTTAAATTGCTGCTGTAAAAAGTAGACGGAAAGATCAGAGGGGATGGAATCGAAGCCGCAGCAGTGGACCAGACGGGCGCCACTGGCCTGAGCGATCGGGTTGACGTCTTCAAAAACCGCCGCCATCCACTGGGCCTCTCCCGTGAGGTCGCAGTAGTGGGTGCCCTCTCTGGCGCAGGTTTCGAGCAACGGTGTGCCGTACTGGGCATAAGGCCCCACAGTGCTGATCACGGTCTGGGTTTGCCTCACGAGGGTGGCGAGTTGCTCTGTGTTGTGACTATCGGCAATGAGGATGGGGAGTCCGGGCAACCCCAGCTTGAGTCGCAGCGCTTCTAGTTTTTGCTGGTTTCTGCCCGCGATCGCCCAGCGCAAATCTGGGTGTTCCGCGCCGAGGTATTCGGCAACCAGTTCTCCCGTGAAGCCGGATGCGCCATAGAGGATGATCTCGTACTGTCGGTTGCTCATGATTTGTCTCGGCCTCATTTAGCGGGGAGGATAAGGGTAGCAAGTCTATTGCCAGACCATGTTTTGGTATGCCGGTACTTGTTTGCAGTTTTGCAGGGTTTGTCCCCTAGCTGACAGCGCCGTCTGGCGATGCTGTTTTAGCGTCGGCCTATAACGCTCATTTTCGGTATTGTTGCCGCGGCCGACACTCGGATATGCGCATTATCCCCGTGGAGAGGGGCGCGCAGGCGCGCTAAAATGGCAACCCTACTGTCATGGAGGATGGTGCAAATTGCGCGCGGCACCGGCATCACTGGGGTAGCGGCAACGCAATGACCACTGCAGGGAGACGATATGATCGCCCAAATTTTTAGGCGAGCGGCTTGGCCGATTGCCGTGGCGCTTGCCGGCGTTGCGTTATTTGCGTTGCTGCAGGTGACCAAGCCAAAGCCCGCACCCAACATAGAGCCGCCGAGGCCGACCAGCGTGGAAGTGGTGCCCTCTATCCGCGCGACATCACGACCTACCGTGGTGGCCTATGGTGAAGTCAGGCCTGGAGTTCGCACGGAATTGGTTGCCCAGGTGGGCGGGAGGATTACGTCTATATCACCCGCCTTCATCGAGGGCGGCGCATTCGCGCCTGACGAGGTGCTCCTCAAAATTGAGGATACCGATTATCTGGCAGCGGTCGATGAGCGCGAAGCGCGTGTTGCTGCGGCCAGAGTCGACCTGGAGCAGGCGTTGGCGGATGCCGATGTGGCGCGCAAGCAGCTTGCGGGACAAAAAAACCCGTCTCCCCTGGCTTTGAAAAAACCGCAGGTGGCGCGTGCGCAGGCAGCACTCAAAGCTTCCCAAACAGCACTTTCCCTGGCACAAACTAATCTTGATAGAACGCAGGTCAGTCTGCCTTTTGCGGGGCGCGTGCAGCGCCAGTCTGCTGATCTTGGGCAGTACGTTGGCCCGGGTAAGGTATTGGGGACTGTATTTGGCACTGACGTAGCGGAGGTGAGGTTGGCCCTGACAGACAGTCAGTTGAGCTCCCTCGGGATACCCATTGGATTTAGCGGGGAGGGTGAGAACGCATTGTCGGTGACATTGTCGGCGGTGATCGGGGGTGAGGTGCATTATTGGCAGGGCCAATTAACGCGGCTCGACGCCGCGATTGACCCGGGTACACGCTCGGTTTACGGCACCGTTCGTGTTGAGGACCCCTACGGGAGTGACGCCAGAGAGGGTATGCCGCTGGCTGTAGGACTGTATGTCGACGCCGAAATCGAAGGTCGACCCATCATCGATGCCGTGCAAATTATGGCGGAGGGGCTCCGCGCGGGAGACGAGGTATTTGTTTTGGATGGCGAAGGCTTGTTGGACGTGAGAAAGGTGGAGGTTGTGCACCGGAATCGATCCACCGTGCTCCTGAGTTCTGGCGTTGAAGCGGGAGATCTGATCATCGTATCCGCCATTCGTAATCCTGTCAGAGGCATGCGCCTGCAAGCGATGGACTCTGCCGGCATCGCTGAGCGAACAGGCCCGATCACGCCTAAAAAAGATAACGGGGCCTGAAGGCAAATCTATGGAAGGTCTGATTCGGTGGTGGGTTCGCAATCCCGTCGCGGCGAACCTGTTTATGCTCATTATCCTCACCGCGGGCTGGCTGGGATTACGAGATATTGAAAAAGAGGCGTTTCCCTCGGTTCAGCCCGACGTTGTTCGGATCGAGATGATTTGGCCGGGAGCCTCCCCCAAGGAAGTAGAGCAACAGATTATCCAACGGGTCGAGGAAGCGCTCAAAAACGTGTCCAACGTTTACCGTGTCACCTCAGAAGCGCGAGAGAGCTCGGGGTCGCTGACGGTAGAAACTTACCCCAACGTCGAGCTCAATGCGTTTGTCAATGATGTCAAAAATGCGGTCGACTCCATCACTTCCTTCCCCAGGGATATAGAAAACCCACAAGTCCGGCGCTGGGAGTGGCGTCAGGAGATGATTCGCGTTGCACTGGTGGGCGATGTCGGGGAGCGTGCTTTGACCCGGCTGGGCAATGAGCTGCGCAATGATATGGCAGGTTTGGCCTACCTTTCTCAGGTTGATGTGTTTGGCACGCGCCGGGAGGAAGTCACGATAGAGCTATCCGAGCGGGCCTTGCGGCGCTATGGGTTGCGCTTTACCGAGGTTGCCAGCGCGATTCGCAGCGATTCCATGAACATTTCTGTGGGTGAAATTCGGACTCAAACGGGCGATGTGCAGCTCCGGGCCGAGAACCTGGCAGACACTCAGGATGATTTCGAAAACATCGTGATCCGCCAAACCGCGGATGGCGGCAAAATTTTGCTCAAAGACGTGGCGACAGTCATCGACGGTTTTGAGCAAAACGATATTATCGCGACGCTGGACGGCACGCCGGCGGTTTTGCTTCAGGCCAAATCAACCGACGACATGCAAGTCGTGAAGGCGAGCGCCGCAGTGAAGCAGTGGATTGAGGAGACGCGTCCAGCGCTTCCCAGCGGCGTCGAGCTCATACTGTGGTCAGATCAGGCCGATATTTTCAGTGATCGCATGGACTTGATCGCCAGTTCTTCAATCTTGGGGCTGATACTGGTGTTTTTGGTGCTGATTTTGACATTAGAACCAAAAGTCGCCCTGTGGGTGACGGTGGGCATCGGTGTGAGCTTTCTGGGCGCGTTTGCATTGCTGCCTGCCAACGGGGTGTCTTTGAACCTCTTGTCGACGTTTGCTTTTCTGTTGGTGCTGGGCATTGTGGTTGATGATGCGATTGTGGTGGGGGAGAGTATTCATCACCATGTGCATCAGCGCGGAATGCGCGGAGAGGAGGCCGCCGTTGCCGGGGCTTTCGCGGTGAGCAGGCCGGTAATCTTCGCGGTCTTGACGACGATAGTGGCATTCGCTCCCTGGCTATTCGTATCGGGCGTTACAGCTCAATTTACCCGACAATTGTCAATTGTTATCACGCTCGCTTTGACATTCTCGCTGCTGGAGGCGTTTCTGATTCTGCCCAGTCATCTTCGCGCCCTCGATGGCAGCCCGCCAACCTCCAAGTGGCGGATTCGGCAACAGCGGGTCGCGGATTGGATTGTTCACTTTGCAAAGACACGGTATCGCCCATTTTTGGACTATTGTCTGAAGCACCGTTACACCACAACCATGGTGTTCTTTTCGCTTTTTCTGGTATCGCTCGGTTTGTATACCAGCGGCTGGGTGAAATTCTTTTTCTCGCCACAAGTTGAGAACGAGGAGGTATACGTCAATGTGCGTCTGCCCCCTGGCACGCCCTTCGATCGCTCCCTTGAAGTTTTGAGTCAGCTTCAGCGCGCTGAGAAAAAGCTGGCAGAGGAAATCAACGCAGAGGCCAAAGCGGGCACAGGCACCGGCGAACTGATTGAGAGCTGGGCGACAGTCGCCCGCCGAGGCGAGGTCACGGCGATTATTCAGCTGGCGCCGCCGGGGCAGCGTCACCTCAGTGCAAAGGAGACGGCGGATCGGTTCTCCACGCTGGTGGGTGATGTCCCGGATGCTGACGAGGTAAAAGTGAACTATACCCTCAGTGACAGTGAGGCCAACATCACGATCTTGCTACAGCACGACGATCTGGAAACTTTGACGGCGGCCAGCAGCACCCTGCAGCAACACCTGGCCAGCTACGACAAAACCTTCTTTATTCGCGATGATCAATGGGGCGCATTGCCCGAGCTGCGTTTTCATTTGAAGCCGGGTGCAGAAAAGCTCGGGATCACGCTGGGCGATGTGTCAATGCAGGTGCGCCAGGCGTTTTACGGAGAGGAGGTGCAGCGACTGCCCCGTGAAAATGGCGACGTGCGGGTGATGGTGCGCTACCCCGAGCGGGATCGAGGCTCGCTGGCAACTTTTGAGGATGTGCGGATTCGCACTGCTGATGGCAGGTTGGTGCCGTTGCTGTCAGTGGTCGACATCGAGGTGGGTCAGGCGACCCGGCGGATTACCCGACGGGATGGTGAGCGCGTCGTGACGGTTCGTGCAACGGTCGAGCCCGAGTCCCTGGGCGGGATTAATCGAACTGTGAGGGAGGACTATCTGCCCGTTCTCGCGGCTACCTATCCCGGCTTAAAGATTCTCAAAGGGGGGTCACAGGAGGCCGAGGCTGAGTTTTACAGTGAGATCGCAGCGCTCTACACCATTGCATTGTTCGTAATTTATGCGCTCATTGCGGTAGCTTTCCGGTCCTACAGCTTGCCGTTACTGATCATGACCGCGATGCCCTTTGGTTTTATGGGCGCAGTATTTGGACATTTGTTGTTTAACCTACCCATGGCGATGTTCTCTTATTTTGGTATCGGTGCGGCGGCGGGAGTAGTGATTAATGACAATCTCGTGCTTATCGATTACGTCCGGCGTCTCGAGCGTGAGGGCATGTCGCCGCCCGAGGCATTGGTGACCTCGGCGATCAGCCGCTTCCGCCCCATATTTCTGACAACCGTCACCACCTTCATTGGCCTGATTCCAATTATGGCGGAACAGTCTACCGGTGCCGCGTTCCTGAAGCCTGCCGTGCTGTCGCTGGCGTTTGGCGTGTTCTTTGCGCTGTTCGTCAGTTTGTTATTGGTGCCAGCAATGTATCTCATCGGCTACGACTGGAAGCAGTGGCGCCTCGCTAAAAAAGCGCCGGATACGGAGACCAGCAGTATTGCCGCAGTATCGGGTTAATTCACCGCATGCCGTGCATCATCCGCTTGAGCAGCGGGGATAAAACCAGCAGCGCCAGTGCTCCAGCCAGGCCAATGTACAAGAGCTGGGTGAAGAGGTCGGTATAACCTGCCGCTGCTTCAGCCACGTCTACAGCGGCCTCACTTGCGGGTCGGGCAGCGATGGTCGCGATTTGAGCTGCGACATAAGAGGAATAAGCCGAGGCCAAAAACCAGGTGCCCATCATGACCCCCACCACACTGGGTACCGCGAGCTTTGTTACCGCAGAGAGCCCGACCGGGCTGAGGCAGAGCTCACCGGTGGTGTGCAGCAGGTAAGCCAGTATCAGCCACCAGGCCGATACAATTCCCGCCTGATCCGGAAATTGCGCGCCGTAAACCAGCGCGCCGAATCCCAGGCCGGCCTGAGCGATACCCAATGAAAACTTGACCGGGGTACTGGGCTCCCAACCCTTTTTAGCCAAGCGCGTCCACAGCAGCGCAAACAGTGGCGCCAGCGTGAAGATAAAAAACGCGTTGGCTGCGCCGAATTGTGCCGCAGTGAGCGACACGCCAAACAGCATTTTGTCGGTGGCCCGGTCAGCATAGAGTGTCATGGAGCCTGCGGCCTGCTCGAACAGCGCCCAAAATACCACCGTGGACAGCGTCAGCACGATCAGGACGAACATACGTTCGCGCTCGACCTTGTCGCAGCGCGCAATCAAAAACCACCCAAGTCCCGCCAAAACGGCGAGGGAGATAACATCAAGCAGGGTCCCCACAGTGTCTGTGAGTTGCACCAGATACCAAACAATGGCCACCATCACGAGGCTGCCCAAATAGATTGCGTTCTCGATACTGAGCCCCGGTAAGCCCGCGCTCTGCCTGAGTCGCGCCGGGTAAGCCGTTTCGCCGTGGCCCTCCAGGAATCTTTGCCCCCACTGGAAAAAAATCAGGCCGAAAAGCATGCCAATCCCCGCAGCACCAAACCCCCACGACCAGCCATAGACTTCGCCGAGCCAGCCGCACAGCAGGGTCGCTGTAAACGCACCAATATTGATGCCCATATAAAAGATGGTGAACCCCGAATCTCGGCGTGCATCTCCCTCGGGATAGAGCTTGCCTACCACAGTGGAAATATTGGGTTTGAGGAAGCCCACCCCCACGACAATCAGCGCCAACGACAGATAAAAAATGGAGAGCGCACCCTCGTCGCGGACAATGCCGTCGGCGGTTTCACGGGCAGCTTCTCCCTCAAAGGCCATACCCAGGTGGCCCGCAACCAAAAGCAGGCCACCCAGGGTGACAGCCTTGCGCATACCGATAAAGCGATCTGCGACCAGCCCGCCCAGCACCGGCATTGCGTAGACCAATGATGCGTAACTGCCGAGGACGCCAAGACCCGCTGCATCGGAAAAAAGGTGATACTTGGTCAGATACAGCAACAGCAGGTATTTCATGCCGTAGAAGGAGAAGCGCTCCCAGAGCTCGGTAGCAAAACAGATATAGAGTCCCTTGGGGTGCCCCCAGAGGTCGTCCGTGGCAGCGGCGGATGCGTTCATAAATGTACTTCCTGTTGGCTCTGTATCAGGTGGAATAGGCGGGCTCGCTGGATGGCGTCGCTCACTTGTCAGCTTGAGCTGGGGTCAATTGCTGTGTCACGCTGCTTTCGCCGAATGATCTGCGCCCAGCAACCGTGCCATCTCGTCGGGGTCAGTCAGGCGTTTGACTTTGGCGAACAGTGCTCCCGCCTGCGGGTAGTAAACCTTGAGGTAGACCAGCCATTGCTTTACGGGGTTAACCGCATAGCGGGGATCGTATTGGTCGCGGTTTTTCTCGAGAAAATAGATCAGCAGTTGTTGCACGCGCTCCCACGCAAAGTGTTCGGGTTCCACGCCGCTCTGCTGAGCGTGAATGGCGGCACCCAAATCAGGTCGACAAAGGGCGCCGCGGGCGAGCATAAAAGCATTGCAGCCGCTGATGCGGGCGCAGCGCACGATATCCGTTGGACTCCATAATTCGCCATTGGCAATGATGGGGAAAGGCAGCTGCGCTGTGGCTTCACGCAAACGATGCCAGTGTGCGGGGGGGCGGTATCCCTGGCGTCGGGTCCTTGCATGAATGGTCAGCTCGCTCAGCGGCGCTTGCACTAGGGCGGTCACGATACTTTCCAACTCTGCGTCACTGTCAAATCCCAGCCGGATTTTGGCGGTGACAGGGATACTCGAAGGCACGCTGTCTCTCACCGCAACACAGATGGATCTGATGAGGTCCGGGGTTCGTAGCAACGCAGCACCGCCGCGGGACCGGTTGACGGTCTTGGCGGGACAACCAAAATTTAGATCAATACCACGGGCGCCTATCGCGGCAACGCGACGCGCATTGGCCGCCATCAATGCCGGATCGGATCCCAGCAGTTGCACATAAACAGGGACGCCCGAGGGGGTCATGCCCTCCGACTGAAGTTCGGGCGCATAGCGATAAAAGACTCGCTTGGGGAGCACAGTTTGAGACACCCGGACAAACTCTGTGACGCACCGTTCGTAACCGCCGATACCGGTCAGGAGGTCGCGCATGATCGAATCCATCACACCCTCCATGGGCGCGAGAATCAATCGGGATGGTGGGCTTACCGGATGGCTCATGCGAAGGAGGTTAACCAGATAATGGGCTTTTTAACAGTGGGCGTGACCTTGTGCCGTACCCTTTGTAAACTCGCGGTTCCGACAGCTGTCGCGCTGTGTCGTGGCCTTGGACGTCCGTTATGAACCCCAATTATCTCGACTTCGAGCAACCCATTGCGGAACTCGAAATGAAAATCGAGGAGCTCCAGAGTGTTGGAGACGATGCCGACCTGAATCTTGGCGAGGAAATTGAGCGCCTGCGTGAGAAATCTACGGTGCTGACCGAAAAGATCTATACCAACCTCTCGGCCTGGGATATCGTCCGTGTGGCGCGTCATCCGCTGCGCCCGTATTCCTTGGACTACATCCCAGAGATCTTTACCGAGTTTGATGAACTTCATGGCGATCGCCATTTTGCCGATGATAAAGCCATTGTCGGGGGAGTGGCCCGGCTGGATGGCAAGCCAGTGATGGTCATCGGTCAGGAAAAGGGCAGAGCGGTTAAAGACAAGGTCTATCGCAACTTTGGCATGCCAAAGCCCGAGGGTTATCGCAAGGCGATGCGGCTGATGGAGATGGCCGAGCGCTTCAAGATGCCGGTCATTACGCTGATCGATACCCCCGGGGCTTATCCCGGCATCGATTCGGAGGAGCGCGGTATCTCCGAGGCCATTGCGCAGAATCTTGCGGTCATGTCCCGCCTCAGAACACCGGTAATCTGCATCGTGATCGGGGAGGGGTCCTCAGGCGGTGCGTTAGGTATCGGGGTTGGAGACCACCTGGCGATGCTGCAGTACTCCACTTATTTCGTGATCTCACCCGAGGGATGCGCCAATATCATCTGGAAGAGTTCAGAGTTTGCGCCCGATGCGGCGGCGGCGATGGGCGTGACCTCATCCAAGCTCGAGGAGCTGGGCATCGTTGATGCGACGATAGCGGAGCCATTGGGCGGCGCCCACCGTGATCCCCAGGCAATGGCTGCGCGGCTCAAGCGCCACCTGCTGGAGCAGATTGACCGCCTGTCCTCGATGGACACCGACGCCATGCTGGAAGCGCGCTACCGGCGGCTCATGTCCTACGGGAACTGACAGGGGGGTCAGCGCCCGTTGCGCGAATTTCTCTCGCCACTTTCCGATAGTGTGATCAGCGCGCCACACTGGTGGGTGGCGCTTTCCGGCGGCGCCGATAGCGTGGCGCTGCTTTATGCCCTGCACGCCGCGCGAGCAGAGGCTGGCGGTCCTCCCATCTCTGCCGTCCACGTCAATCATGGTCTTCATACCGATGCCGACAACTGGAGCCAGGTTTGCGAGCGGCATTGTCATCGTTTGGAAATTCCCCTGTGTGTTGAGCGCGTCGAAGTGCAGCCAGACGGTCGCGGCCTTGAAGCGGCGGCCCGCGAGGCGCGGTATCGCGCCTTCGAGCGCGTATTACGCGAGGGCGATGTGCTTTTCACCGCGCACCACGCAGACGACATGGTAGAGACGGTGATGTTGCGTTTATTTCGTGGCGCTGGACCCAAGGGGCTGGCGGGTATTCCTGAGCAACGTCCATGCGGTAAAGGACTGATTTTTAGACCGTTTCTGGAGACAACCAGTACCGCACTGCGCGATGCGGTCACAGAGGCGGGGCTCGAATTTGTGACCGACCCCAGTAATCTCAGGGTTGATCAGGATCGAAATTATTTGCGCCAGGTGGTGATCCCGGTGGTAGCGGCGCGTTGGCCGGGTTATCGGGATACGGTGTCTCGAGCCGCCCAGCTACAGGCTCAGGTGCAGCGGCGACTGACCCAGTTACCGCTCCCGGTCTCCGAAACCGTGATGGGAGAACCGGCGCTGGAAATTGATGGCGAGCTCGAGCCCGATTTGCTGGCGGCGCAGGTTCATCAGTGGATCAGCGAGCACTCGAGGGCTGTCCCCGATCAGCGCCGCTTGCTGGAGTTCGCGCGACAGGCGCTCAGTGCCCAGCCGGATCGGTTACCAGAGATCAGGTGGGACGGTCGGTGCTTGAGGGTCTGGCGACGGCAGATCATCGAAGTCTCGGAACCCCGGGAGGAGGCTTGGCTACCCGAGACGATCATCGTTGGTGAGACGTCGGCAGGCGACTGGGGTGAGCTGCTTTGGACGCCAGCGGAGGGCGGCGTCGCCCTTTGCCCGGGAGCGGTACTGAAAGTAGAGCCCAGCCAGAATATCGCCTCGCTGGCCTCCCCTGGCCGGGCACGAAAATCGACCCGCAGGTGGCTCCAAGAGATGAGTGTGCCACCCTGGTGGCGATCACAAATCCCTGTATTAATTGAGAATAATGATCCAGTTTGGGTTCTGTCGGCGGGCCCGCTGGAAGCTATTGCGGTGCACCATCGGGCCTGTGATGAACCTGGGCTCAAGCCGCGTTGGCGGCCTTTTTCGGCACTTTGAATTGAGCCCCTCGGGGCTTCCTGTTAGACTAATCGGCCATCGGAGGGTCATTCCCGAGAGGCATCGGAACAGGTGTCCGGGGTTACTCTTGCTTTGGTGGAATCCATGACGAAATATGTGTTCGTTACTGGTGGTGTGGTGTCCTCGCTCGGTAAGGGGATCGCAGCCGCCTCCCTCGCCGCGTTGCTAGAAGCCCGCGGCCTGAAAGTGACCCTCCTTAAACTCGATCCTTACATCAACGTCGACCCAGGCACGATGAGCCCGTTCCAACACGGGGAAGTGTTTGTCACCGATGATGGTGCAGAGACTGACCTTGACCTTGGCCACTACGAGCGTTTTACCAGAGCGACGATGAGTCGCGCCAATAACTTTACTGCGGGTCGGGTATACGACGAGGTGCTACGTAAGGAGCGCAGGGGAGATTATTTAGGGGGCACCGTACAGGTGATTCCCCACATTACCGATGAGATCAAGCGCAGAGTGATTGCGGGCGCGGGCGACGCGCAGGTCGCGGTCGTCGAGGTGGGCGGTACCGCAGGGGATATTGAGAGTCAGCCTTTTCTCGAAGCGGTTCGACAACTGAAGTTGGAGTTGGGTGCAACCAACGCGCTGCTGATGCATCTGACGCTGATCCCCTATATCCCTACCGCGGGCGAAATTAAAACCAAACCGACCCAACACTCGGTAAAGGAGTTGCGCTCTATTGGTCTGCAGCCTGAGGTGTTGCTGTGTCGCTGCTCGGTTGATGTTGATGACAGCGCGCGGCGCAAGATTTCGCTGTTCACCAATGTGGAGGAGCGCGCGGTCATACCCTTGTTGGATGCAGACTCCATCTATCAAATTCCCGGGCATCTGAATGCCAGCGGCCTTGATGCTTACATCCTCGAGAGATTCGGATTGGACCAGCCGGCGGTCGATTTATCTGAGTGGGAGGACGTCGTCAGGCGCGAGTTCAGCCAACGCCAGGGTGTCGTTACCGTGGGCATGGTAGGTAAGTATGTTGATCTGGTAGATGCCTATAAGTCGCTGAATGAGGCGCTGGATCACGCCGGTCTGCAGACCGATACACGGGTGCAAATCGCTTACATCGACGCGGAAGAAATCGAGGCTAAGGGTGTCGGCCTGCTGGGAGAATTGGACGCGATACTGGTGCCGGGGGGATTTGGCGATCGCGGGATACAAGGCAAAATCGATGCCGTTCGTTTCGCCCGGGAGCAGGGCATTCCCTTTCTGGGGATTTGTCTGGGCATGCACATGGCGTTGATCGAATATGCCCGTCATGTCTGCAGCCTTGAGGGCGCTCACTCAACAGAAATGGAGGCTGACACGCCCCACCCCATTATTGCGTTGATCACGGAATGGCAGACTGCCGATGGCAGTGTCGAGCAACGGTCCGAAGCGTCGGATCTGGGCGGCACCATGCGACTGGGTGCGCAACCCTGTCAATTGGTAGCAGGGACGCGGACGCGGGAAATCTACGGCACTGACGAAATCTCCGAGCGCCATCGGCACCGCTACGAAGTGAACAGCAACTACGTGGCGCGGCTGGAAGAAGCGGGTATGAAAATGAGCGGCTGGTCGCTCGATGGCGAGCTGGTGGAGATTATCGAGCTGCCCTCGCACCCGTGGTTTGTCGCTTGCCAGTTTCACCCCGAATTCAAGTCGCGGCCCCGCGGTGGTCATCCACTGTTCACGAGTTATGTCGAGACGGCGTTGACTGTAGCAAAACAGCGAGGCAGCGGCGCATGATGGCGCCTCACCGCACCGTTGAGGTGGGGCCTTGCTGCTTTGCAAATGACAGGCCATTGGTGCTGATCGGCGGTATCAATGTGCTGGAAAGTCGAGATCTCGCGCTCAGCAGCGCTGAGGTCTTTGCGCGGACAGCGGGTGCACTTGGCATGCCGTACGTGTTCAAGGCGTCATTTGATAAAGCCAATCGTTCATCGGTTCATTCGTTTCGTGGCCCCGGCATGGAAGAGGGGCTCAAGCTGCTCGCCGAGGTCAAAGCCACTTTCGACGTGCCGACCCTTACCGACGTGCATTCCCCTGACCAGGCCTCACTGGTGGCCGCGGTTTGCGACATCCTGCAATTACCTGCCTTTCTCGCACGACAGACTGATCTTGTGGAGGCGATGGCCAAGACCGGTGCGGCGATTAACATTAAGAAGCCGCAATTTCTGAGTCCTGAACAAATGACGAATATCGTCGAAAAATTTCGGGAATGCGGCAATGACCGCTTGATGCTCTGCGAGCGGGGTAGCAACTTTGGTTACGACAATCTGGTGGTGGATATGCTGGGGTTTGATGTGATGCGCGAGGTCACAGGTGGCTGCCCGCTCATTTTTGACGTGACACACTCGCTACAGCGACGTGCGCCGGGTGATGCGGCCTCAGGTGGCAGACGGTCTCAGATTGTGAGCCTGGCTAAGGCCGGGATAGCGGTGGGCATTGCCGGCTTGTTCCTGGAGGCGCACCCGGACCCGGACAGGGCGTTGTGCGACGGGCCCAGTGCCCTTCCATTGTCGCAGCTCGAGCCTTTTTTGGCGCAGGTGAAGGCGGTCGATGACCTGGTCAAAGCCCAGCCTCCGTTGGCGATTCGCTAAAACACCTTGGTAACAGGAGCCTTTTGTGAGTGAGATCGTCGATGTGCGCGCGTTCGAGGTGCTGGATTCTCGCGGGAATCCAACCGTCATGGCTGAGGTCACTCTGGGAGACGAGAGCGTAGGGAGTGCTTGCGCCCCCTCTGGTGCAAGCACGGGTACTCGGGAAGCGCTGGAGCTTCGTGACGGGGACGCGTCTCGATATCTGGGCAAGGGCGTGCTGAGTGCAGTGGGCCATGCCAATGGTCCCATTAGGGAGTTGCTCATCGGTCACGACGCCGAAGACCAGTCGGGGATCGATCAGCGCATGATCGAGGCAGATGGCACCGAGAATAAAGCCCGTTTTGGTGCTAACGCGATTCTTGCCGTGTCTTTGGCCGTTGCCAAGGCGGCCGCCACTTCAGCAAAAAAGCCACTCTACGAGCATGTGGCTGATCTTGCCGGCAACACCAACCTGTCGTTGCCGGTCCCTATGATGAATATTCTCAACGGCGGTGAGCACGCAGATAACAA
>JAYNYK010000050.1:0-5545 GCA_038102985.1 Halieaceae bacterium | reverse complement strand
ATTCAGCCCGTTTCTGCTCCGAATTTCGCCGAAGCATTGCGAATGGGTGCAGAGATTTTTCATCATCTGAAAAAGACCTTGTCCGCTCGGGGGTTGGCGACGGCGGTTGGGGACGAGGGTGGATTCGCGCCGGATTTGCCCTCTAATGCCGCCGCGCTAGAGGTGATCGCAGAGGCGGTGAACAGCGCTGGTTATGTGCTCGGGGAGGACATAACGCTTGCTCTGGATTGCGCCGCGTCAGAGTTTTATTGCGAAGGTCGCTACGATCTGGCAGGCGATGGCAGGGACTTCGACAGCAGTGGTTTCGCCGATTATCTGGCATCGTTGGTTGACCGCCACCCGATTGTCTCGATCGAGGATGGGCTGGATGAATCCGATTGGGCCGGTTGGCGGGTGCTCACCGATAAACTGGGTGACCGGGTGCAGTTAGTGGGAGATGACCTGTTTGTCACTAACACAGAGATTCTTGAGCGCGGTATTAGCGAGGGGATCGCCAATTCTATTTTGATTAAGTTTAATCAGATTGGGTCTTTAACTGAGACGCTTGCCGCGATCGCCATGGCAAAAGCAGCGGGTTATACCGCGGTTATTTCCCATCGATCGGGTGAGACAGAGGATGCCACCATTGCCGATCTGGCGGTGGGCACGGGGGCTGGTCAGATCAAAACCGGGTCGCTTTGTCGGTCTGATCGGGTCGCTAAGTACAACCGCTTATTGCGCATCGAGTCGGAGTTGGGATTGACCGCCCCTTACCCCGGCAGAAATATTCTGATGGGGCGCTAATGCGCTGGCTCATTATCGGTTTGTCAGGGCTGTTCTTATTGCTGCAGTACCGTTTGTGGTTTGCAGAGGGTGGCCTGGCCGAAGCAGACCGTTTGCAGGACCAGCTGGCGCAGGCGGAGCAAGAAAATCAACAGCTGATAGAGCGAAATGCGGGACTCACCCGCGAAGTGGTGGCGCTTCAGAACGGGGACGAGGCGGTTGAGAAAAATGCGCGCGAAAGTCTCGGATTGATCAAGGACGGCGAGGTTTACTACCAATTTGTCGAGGGGCAAGAGAGCCCGTGAACAGCATCTGGGCGGTGGTTCCGGGAGCAGGTGCCGGGCGTCGCCTCGGGGGCGATATTCCCAAGCAATATCGAGAGATTGCTAACGCACCGCTACTGGAGCATACCTTGCGGGCACTGTTACGGTCTCCCGATATTCGAGGCATCATAGTCGCCGTGGACCCCTCTGACCGGCGCGCCGACGCGATTCAGAGCCTTGCCGACGCGCGGGTGGAGACGACCCCCGGGGGGGCGGAGCGATCGGCATCGGTACTCGCCGGTCTGCAGGCCCTGGTCGATCGGGTGACGGCTGACGACTGGGTTCTGGTTCATGACGCCGCCAGGCCCTGTTTGGATTATGAGTCGCTTTCTGCGTTGATTGAGCGCGCCCGCGGGTGCGGCGAGGGCGTGATTCTCGCTGAGCCGGTGGCCGATACACTGAAACGCGTGGACGATGAGGGCGGCATTACTGACACCGTAGATCGGGGCGATGTCTGGCGAGCGCAAACCCCCCAACTTTTTCCATTTGAACAGTTGCACGAGGCGCTGATGACTTGCCTCGCTGCGGGAATACCGATTACTGATGAGGCCATGGCGGTGGAGCGGGCAGGCGGTCGTGTGCGCGTGCTGGCGGGGCCATCCAGTAATATCAAAGTGACGGTTGAGGCGGACCTGGCCTTTGCGGAGCTGATTCTGAGACAGCGACAGGAAAGGGAGGGAACGTGATGCGAATAGGGCATGGTTTTGATGTTCACGCGTTCTGCACTGGCGATCATGTGATGTTGGGCGGAGTAAAGATCGATTGCGATCGAGGTTTGGAGGCCCACTCCGACGGTGATGTTGCCTTGCACGCACTCTGCGATGCTTTGCTAGGGGCCGCAGCGCTCGGCGATATCGGGCAGCACTTCCCCGATAGTGATCCCTTATTTCGTGACGCGGACAGTCGCGGACTCCTGCGTAATGTGGTGGAAAAAATTGGGCAGTTGGGCTGGCGAGTGAATAACATCGACGTCACCATCATTGCGCAAACCCCCCGGCTGAGCGCGCATTTACCGGCCATGCGTGCATGTGTTGCTGCTGACTGTGCCATCGATGAGGGGCAGGTCAATTTTAAGGCCACGACAACCGAACGCCTTGGCACTGTGGGCCGCGAGGAGGGGATCGCCTGTCACGCCGTGGTCTTACTCGAGAGTGGAGCCGCCGCCCAGTGAGCGACCTTGGCATTGGCATGACCTCCCAGCGGACCCGCGAGCGCTTAATTCAGCGGCTGATGGAGCAGGGCATTACGCACTTTGAGGTATTGGAGGCCATCCGTAGCATGCCCCGACACCTTTTCGTTGATGAGGCGCTGGCGCACCGTTCCTATGAAGATACCGCGCTACCCATTGGCTATGGCCAGACACTGTCGCAACCCTATATGGTGGCGAAAATGAGTGAATTAGCGCTCGCGGCGGGTCGCCCAAGAAAAGTGCTTGAGCTGGGGAGCGGATCTGGTTACCAGACAGCGATTCTGGCGTCTTTAGCAGAAGAGGTCTGTGCGATTGAACGAATAAAGCCCCTGTTGGATCGCGCCCGGAAGCAGTTGCGTGCACTCAAGATCCGGAATGTTCGTTGGCGACACGGTGATGGCCTCGAAGGATGGGCAGCCGAGGCGCCATTCGATCTGATTTTGGGGGCTGCAGCGCCTGAGCACCTGCCGCAAACACTACTCGAGCAACTGGCGCCCGGGGGGCGATTGCTTTTGCCCATTGGTGGACGCAAGCAGCAGCTCATGATGGTGACTGCAACCGAAGAAGGGTTTATCGAAGAGGCCGTGGAAGCAGTGAACTTCGTCCCCATGATCAGCGGCGTCTCTCGATAGTGCAGCATCCTGCGGGCATATTTTTGCGCGGCGTGGCAATGGGTGCTGCGGACGTGGTGCCGGGCGTATCCGGGGGAACGGTCGCCTTGATCACCGGTATTTATGAGCGGCTTATCAGTGCGCTGGTGGCTGCAGACAAAGAAGCGCTGATGCTGTTGTTGCACGGGCGTTTTAGGGTCCTGTGGTACCGGCTTGACGGCCCATTTTTGGCGCTGCTACTCGCGGGTATTCTCACCGCGGTATTCGCCCTCGCGTCTGCTGTCCATTGGTGGCTCGAGCACTATCCGCAACCACTCTGGTCATTTTTTTCTGGTCTGATTTTGATCAGCGGAATCCTGTTGGTTCGCGACGAAGTCAATGTGGCCAGGTTGGATCACTTGCTGATGTTTACGCTGGGGACGATGTTTGCCGTGTTCATTGCGACCATGCCGCCCGCGAGTTTCCCGAGCGGGCTAATCGGGTTGTTTTTTGCGGGAATGATTGCGATTTGCGCCATGATTTTGCCGGGTATTTCGGGGAGCTTTATTCTAGTTTTACTCGGTATGTACGCGCCAGTGCTGAGTGCCGTCAGGGAGGTTCAGCTGGCCCAGTTGTCGGTGTTTGCCCTGGGTTGCGCCTTTGGATTACTGTCTTTTACCCGAGTACTGAATTGGCTGCTCCGACTGGCACGCCTGCGTGTCATAGCGTTCCTCAGCGGTATTCTCCTGGGCTCGTTGTTGACCGTATGGCCCTGGCAAGCAGCGGTGAGGTTGGGCGCTGACGTGGATTCTGCTGCCAGGACCCGGCCCGTGCTGCCCAGCCATTCCTCAATTACGGATCCGCAATGGCTGCTTTGTATTGGCAGTTTTATTCTCGGCATGGCTGTGGTGTGGGCGTTGCACCGGGTGTCGGGGCATGCAAACCGCTAGCAAGCCAGCACGCAGCAGGATAAAACGGCTGCTGTGCTGTGTTGTCGTTGCGGGCTGTGCTGAGCACCCCCCAGCGGTTATTGAAGACCGCTCCAGTGTCGCAGAGAAGACTGCGCCTGAGGTCACGCGTGCGACACAAATTTCGATGAGCGACAGGGGCGATCTGCCCGTTGGTCCGGACTACATCGTTCAGCCGGGGGATACCCTGTATGCCATCGCCTTTAGATTGGGTATGGACTATCGAGCGCTCGCGGCGCTGAACGACATTGAAGCGCCCCATGTGATTTTGGTAGGGCAATCGCTAGCGACAGTCGCACCCGACGTGACCGCCGCGTCTGTGTCGGCGCGCGCCGGTGCCGATGGGAGGGATACCGCGGACCTAAAAGGGCAGGGGCAAGCGAACAAAGCGTCGAGTACCCAGGTTGCTGCCTCCTCAGGGGAAGCAAGCGCTGCGCCGTCTCAATCGGCTGGGTCGGCCAGCTCGTCAGCACCGGCAGCGACGCAGGCGGCACCGGTTGTTGCTCAGTTATCTACTCGGGGCTCCGGAGCTACGCCGGAGCCAACGCCGAAACCCAAAGCCAAACCCGAGCCCGTGCTAGTGGCCAATGCGCCGGTGGATCGTTGGGGGTGGCCTGCGAAGGGAGGTATTACGCGGTCATACGCCGAGGATGTGCACAAGGGAATTGATCTGGCTGGCGCCCGGGGAGACCCTGTTCGCGCCAGTGCCGCGGGGGTCGTTGTCTATGCGGGCACCGGGGTGACGGGTTATGGCGCGCTGATCATTATTAAGCATAACGACACCTACCTCAGTGCCTATGGTCATAATGACGAACTGCTCGCCGCGGAAGGTGAGCAAGTAGCGGCGGGAAAGCTCATCGCCCGAATGGGCAGCTCCGGCACCGATTCGGTCAAGCTACACTTTGAAATACGTCGCAACGGGCGCCCTATTAACCCTGCGAGTTTATTGACGTCGCGCTAATGTGCTGCGCAGCCGCAAAGGCGGTCTTTAGCGCTCAAGGAATTCCAGCTTGCCGGGCTTGCCGGCCCAGTCTTCAGCATCTGCCGGCGGCTCTTTCCGCTCGGTAATATTGGGCCAGATTTCTGCGAGCTCTGCATTGAGTTGCAGGAATTCTTCCTGATCTGCAGGTAACTCGTCCTCAGAAAATATCGCGTCGACCGGACATTCGGGTTCGCACAGCGCGCAGTCGATGCACTCGTCGGGATGGATGACCAGAAAATTGGGGCCCTCGTAAAAGCAATCAACAGGACAGACTTCGACACAATCCGTGTGCTTGCATTTGATGCAATCCTCGCCAACAACAAAAGTCATATTGAACCCTCTCTCATCCCATCCCGAAGGATACTGGTAAGTGAGAATTTTGAAAACCAGTCAGCTTTCGTCCTCAAGCTTTTGTTTCATCATATAGATCCAGTCCAGCGCTTCCCGCGCGTTCATGGCGTCTGGGTCGAGTGCGGTCAACGCATCTAATATGCGTGTTTGCGTTAGGGCAGGCGTCGCAGTGAATAATTCCGCCTGAGAGGGTGCCGGTCCGACGTTCTGGCCATTTTCCAGCTCGCGAAGCTTTTCCTGAGCGACGCCGAGCACGGCTCCCGGTATGCCAGCGAGTGCGGCAACTTGGATCCCAAAACTGCGATTGGCGGGACCCTCTTGAATTTGGTGTAGAAAGACGACGTGGTCTTCATGTTCGGTTGCATCGAGATGTACGTTTG
>JAYNYK010000003.1:0-70070 GCA_038102985.1 Halieaceae bacterium | reverse complement strand
GCCAGAACCTTACTAACTTATTTTTTCAACTCACTCGAAGACCTGACGCAATATTCGTCATGGCATGTTTGCGAGCCAACGTTTTGAATCACGCTAGCGTAAAAGATATTCATAACGGACCATATGGGTTACCCGGTCGTCTCTTGGCTGCAGGGATCCTTAGCAAAGATCGCGTTATGTTAGCCGAGCGCGAAGCGCGAACTCGGAACACTTCGTACATTAGGTACCTGCTCGATGACCTCGACGTAGACAGCAAAGCACTCGCTGAGACTGCCTCCGCCGAGTACGGTATTCCCCTTTTTGATGTTTCCGCGATGAACCGCGACTTGCTGCCCGATCACCAGATCGACAGCGATATGATGATGAAACACCACGCCGTGCCGTTATTCCAACGCGGCAATCGGTTGTTCGTGGCAGTCTCGGACCCGATGAATCTTGCGGCGCTCAACGAATTCAAATTCGCCGCAGGTATGCATACCGATGCGGTGCTGGCTGACGACGCCGCGCTCGATCGACTCATTCACGACATTGCCGAGAGCTCTGGTGGACTCGACAATGACATAGCCTCAATGGGGGCAGACGGCGAGTACGATCTGGAGATGGGTACCGGTCCGGCGGAGGAAGAGGAAGATCCGCGGGATGCTGCCGACGACACGCCGATCGTGCGGTTCGTGAACAAGATTCTGCTGGATGCTATCAAGCAGGGTGCTTCCGATATTCACTTTGAGCCCTACGAGAAAGATTATCGGGTGCGTTTTCGCACCGATGGCATTCTGAGAGAGGTGGTGAGTCCACCGCGCAACCTCTCGCCCCGCCTCGCCGCACGTCTAAAAGTGATGTCGAAAATGGACATCTCGGAGCGGCGCATACCCCAAGATGGGCGCATTCAGATGAAGCTCTCGAAAAAGCGGGCCATCGACTTTCGGGTCAATACGCTGCCCACGCTTTACGGAGAGAAAATAGTACTGCGAATTCTTGACCCCAGCTCGGCCCGCATGGGCATCGATGCACTCGGCTATGAGCCGGAGCAAAAAGCCCTTTACCTCGAGGCCTTACAAAAGCCGCAGGGCATGATTTTGGTCACGGGACCTACCGGCTCTGGCAAGACGGTCTCTTTGTATACGGGACTGGGCATACTCAATGAGCCCGAGCGCAATATTTCTACCGCCGAAGATCCAGTGGAAATCAATATGGCGGGCATCAACCAAGTGCTCGTGAACCCCAAAGTGGGGCTTAATTTCGCCGAGGCGCTGCGATCTTTTCTGCGTCAGGATCCCGACGTAATCATGGTGGGCGAGGTTCGTGATCTCGAAACCGCAGAAATCGCCATTAAGGCTGCGCAAACGGGTCACCTGGTGCTCTCCACCGTACATACCAATAGCGCCGCAGAGACCGTCACGCGGCTACTCAACATGGGTGTGCCCGCTTTCAATATTGCCGCCTCAGTCACTTTGATCATTGCGCAGCGGTTGGCAAGACGGCTGTGCAAGCATTGCGCCGAGCCCGAGACCAGCGTGCCCAGAGATGCGCTGATGCAACTGGGCTTCAATGAGGATCAACTCAATCATGCCCAGATCAAAAAGCCCGTGGGTTGCAAGCACTGCAAAGGAGGCTACAAAGGGCGCGTGGGCATTTATGAAGTCGTCAAAATCACCAAGTCGATTGCGTCGGCCATTATGGACGGCGCCAATTCACTGGAGCTTGATCGCACGGTCCGCGAGGCCGGCTTCAACGATCTGAGGCAGTCGGCCCTCATGAAATGTGCCCAGGGGCTGATTAGCCTGGAAGAAGTCAGCCGCGTGACCACAGATTGAGCGCACTCCGACATGAACACGAGAGCGCTCACGGTACGCAACACAACGTAGGTAGTAAAACGTAATGGCAGCAGAGAACACCGTATTTGTTTGGAGCGGGATCGATCGCAACGGGCGCAAATCAACCGGGGAATTGCTCGCCTCATCGGCCGCAATTGCCCGGGTTCAACTGCGCAAACAGGGCGTTGCGGCAAAAACCGTCAAGAAAAAAGCCAAACCCCTGTTGTCGCTGAGCGCCAAAACCATCAAAGCGGCAGACATCGCCATTTTCACCCGTCAATTGGCCACCATGATGAAAGCGGGCGTCCCACTGGTGCAGGCCTTTGACATTGTGGCTGAGGGCACCGACCACGAAAAAATGCGCGAACTGATTACCACCATCCGCACCGACGTGGCGTCGGGTACGGGACTCGCGAGTTCACTGGCAAAGCACCCCCTGTACTTTGACGAGCTTTTTTGTTCTCTGGTGGCATCGGGTGAAAACTCAGGCACGCTGGAAGTCATGCTGGATCGGGTGGCCACCTACAAAGAAAAAACTGAGGCGCTCAAAGCAAAGATCAAAAAAGCACTCACCTATCCTATTGCAGTCATCGTGGTGGCTATCGTCGTCACCGGTATTTTATTGGTGAAGGTTGTGCCCCAATTCGCCGAAACGTTCCGTGGCTTTGGGGCAGACCTGCCTGGTTTTACGCTGTTTGTGCTCGCGATATCAGAGTGGGTACAGGCTTGGTGGTTCGTGCTACTGCTCGGCTTGTTTGCTGCGGGCTATGGGTTTTCGCAAGCCAAGCGGCGATCCAAACGGTTTGCCGATTGGGTCGACAGCGTCTCACTCAAAATACCGATTATTGGCAACGTGGTCCACGACGCCGTGATTGCGCGTTTCTCGCGCACGCTGTCCACCACGTTTGCCGCCGGTGTACCACTCGTGGAGGCACTCGACTCCACCGCGGGGGCTGCGGGCAATGCCATCTACAGCCGGGCAATCAACCGCATTCGCGAGGACGTGACTGCCGGCACGGCGCTGGCGACCGCGGTGCGCAGTACCCGACTATTCCCGACGATGCTTTTGCAAATGGCAGCCATCGGCGAAGAGTCGGGGTCACTGGATGATATGCTGGGCAAAGTGGCAGACCACTACGAAGCGGCCGTTGATAACGCCGTAGACAGCCTGAGTTCACTCATGGAGCCCATGATCATGTCGATCCTGGGGGTCCTGGTGGGTGGTCTGATGATCGCGATGTACATGCCCATATTTATGCTCGGAACCGTGCTGTAAACAGCTAGAATCACGGGAACGACGGGATAGAGGTAACACCTTCTGGCCATACCGCCCTTTTTCACCGACCCCGCGGTCTTTACCGCCTACTGTGGCGCCCTTGGGCTGATTGTGGGGAGTTTTCTGAATGTCGTGATTTTGCGATTACCCCGCATCATGGAGCAATCGTGGCGGCAGGAGTGCTGTGAACTGATGGATCAGCCGGCGCCCAATGAGCCGAGCATCAGCCTGTCCTCACCAGGCTCTCAGTGCCCCAGCTGCGGTTCGCCGATACGCCCCTGGCACAACATCCCCGTGGTGAGCTGGGTATGGCTGCGCGGACGCTGCAGCCAGTGCCATACCGCTATCTCCCCACGGTACCCGCTGGTCGAGCTCGCAACTGGCGTACTCTCGGCCGCAGCCGCCTGGCATTTTGGGTTCGGCTGGGAAGCGGCGAGTGCGCTGGTAATAATTTGGATGCTGATCGCGCTCACCGGCATAGATCTCGATACCCAACTACTGCCCGACACCATCACCCTGCCACTGCTGTGGATCGGCCTGGGGGTGAACCTTTTTGGCATATGGGCGCCGCTGTCTTCTGCCGTGCTCGGAGCAATGCTGGGCTATGGATCGCTGTGGAGCGTCTACTGGCTATTTAAATGGATCACAGGCAAAGAGGGCATGGGCTACGGCGACTTCAAATTACTCGCCGCACTGGGCGCCTGGTTTGGCTGGCAAGCTGTCCCGTTGATAATCTTGTTGTCCTCTTTCGTGGGTGCGGCATTGGGCATTGCGATTTTGGTGGCCAAGCAACAGGGTAGAGATACCCCGATGCCTTTTGGTCCCTATTTAGCAGGAGCAGGCCTGCTGACCCTGTTTTTTGGCGATTCCTTACTGAATCAGTACCTGTCCATGGTGTCACTCTGACATGCTGCGCGTGGGTGTGACCGGCGGTATCGGCAGTGGTAAAAGCGCACTGACCGACTGGCTGACCCAACAGGGCATTACTGTGGTAGATGCGGACCTCGCCGCCAGAGTGATAGTCGCTCCGGGTCAGCCGGCTCTGGCTGAAATTGTCGCGACTTTTGGCGAGGGCTGCCTGCAACCCGATGGCCAACTTGACCGTGCTGCCCTGCGCAAACGGGTTTTTGAAGATCCAGACCAGCGCAAAACACTGGAGAAAATAACCCACCCGCGCATCAGGGATGAGCTAGTGCGGCAACTTGAGACCGCCCAATCTGCCTATGTGGTGCTCAGCTCACCGCTACTTTTGGAAAGCGGTCAATCCGCATTGGTCGATATTAGCGTCGTTGTCGACGTCCCTGAGGCGAGCCAGATCGCACGCACCATGGAGAGAGACGGCAACGACCGGAATCTGGTGGAGCGCATTATGGCAGCGCAATTGGACCGGGAAACCCGCAAAAGCCGCGCCGACATCGTTATAGACAACAGCAGTTCCCTTGCAGCCCTTTACGAAAAAGCAGAAATACTCCACCAGACTTTGCTGGCACGTGCCAGCGGCACTTAATCTCGGAGCAGTCGTTGCAAAATCGGGGCATTGGCGGCGGGAAATGCCCAATCCAGCAGCGTCTCTGGCATTTGCCACGCCAGCGGCTGTCCCTCAAGGCCTCTCGCCTCTCCTCGCCATTCGGTCACACGACGCACATCCAGGCACACCTGCTTGTCGCCATAGTCGTGCTCAACCACCATCAGCGCTTCACTCGCCAGCACCTGCACACCCAACTCTTCCATTAGCTCCCGCGCCAAAGCCGCTTCGACAGGCTCACCTGACTCCACCTTACCCCCCGGGAATTCCCATAATCCGCCCTGATGGGCACCTACCGCGCGCCGGCTCACGAGCACACGGCCTTGTGGATCTTGAACGATGCCCACCGCCACGGTGACACCTGTAGACATCAGGTTCGATACTCGGCATTGATTTTTACGTAGTCGTAAGACAGGTCTGTGGTCCACAACCGTGTTTCCGCATCGCCCCGCTGCAATATCACGCGAAGTTGCAGTTCAGCCTCTGCCATGGCCCTTTGGCCCATCTCCTCGGTGTAGCTCGCTGCCCGCGCACCTTGCTCGGCAATCAATACGCCGTTGATCTCAATCGAGACAGCGGCGGTGTCCAGCCCCTTGAGGCCGGCTCGCCCAATCGCAGCCAGAATACGGCCCCAGTTCGGGTCTGACGCAAACAACGCGGTTTTGACAAGCGGTGAGTGCGCAATCGTGCGCGCCACTTGATCACAGGCCGCTTCTGATTCTCCTCCCACGACACAGATCTCGACAAATTTTGTGGCGCCCTCACCATCTCGAACGATGTCTTGGGCCAAGTCAATCGTCACCGCTTCGAGTGCCTCGGCGAAATCAGCGGTTGCCCGGGAACCCCGTTCAAGGGTAATGCCACTCTCGCCGGTAGCCGAGAGTGTCACGGCGTCATTGGTGGAGGTATCGCCGTCGACCGTGATGCGATTGAAGCTTCGGTTCACGGCGCTACGCAGCAGATCGTCCAGCAGGGGTGCCGCTATCACCGCATCGGTCGCGACAAAAGCCAGCATCGTCGCAAGGTCTGGACAAATCATTCCAGCACCCTTCGCGATGCCGGTAATGACGCAATGCTGACCCTCGATTTCGACCTTTCGGGTGCGCAATTTAGGTTGCGTGTCCGTGGTCAAAATGGCGGCGGCGGCCGCTTCCCACTGATCTGCCTTAAGTGCACCGAGGGCACTGGGAAGGGCTTCCTCAATTCGTTCAACCGGGAGCGACTCGCCGATGACGCCTGTTGAAAAGGGCAAAACGGTCGTATCGGAGGTCTCTGACAGCGCTCCCAGCGCAGCGCAGCAAGACAGCGCGTCGGCGAGGCCCGCGGCTCCCGTGCCGGCATTGGCATTCCCGGTATTGATGAGCAAATACCGAGGTTGTCCCCGATTCAGTTCCAGATGCCGCTTTGCCACCATCACGGGGGCCGCACAGAAGGCATTTTGGGTAAAGACGGCTGCGGTTTGTGTGTTTTCCGAGAGGGCAATAATCAGCAGGTCATCGTGCTCCGCCTTTTTGATTCCCGCCTGAGCCACCCCCAACTGGACACCCGGCACCGCATAGCTCATGCCACTCTCCCTAGCCCTTCCATGAGTCTCGAGCGCGCATCAATTCAATGCGCCATGACACTGCTTATATTTTTTCCCACTGCCGCAGGGGCAAGGATCGTTTCGGCCAACCTTTGGCTGTGCTCGCGTGATCGGCTGCGGTGCCACCGGCTCCTCGGCAGTGGGAGCCTGATCAGTGGGAACCGCCGGTCTGGCATCCGCATGCTCGAATGCCATTTTCTGCTTGGCCGCCGCCTCTCGTCGTTGTTGTTCGATCACCGCGGCCTCATCGGAGCGCTGAACCTGAACATGACTTAAAAAGCGGATGACCTCGTATTTGAGGCGCTGCAGCAGTGCCTCAAACAGCGCAAAAGACTCACGCTTGTATTCCTGCTTCGGATTTTTGTTGGCGTAGGCTCGCAAGTGGATCCCCTGCCGTAACTGATCCATCACCTGCAGATGCTCCTTCCACAACGTGTCCAACACCTGCAACATAATTTGCTTTTCCAGCTGGCGCATCCCGGGGCCAACCCCTGCAGATTTTTCATCATAGGCGGCCTGCACCGCGTCAACTATGCGTGCGCGCAGTGTTTCTTCATGCAGGCCAGCATCCTCATCCAGCCATTGGCCAACAGGTAATTCCAGACCAAACTCGGACTCCAACTGCTTCTCCAGACCCGGAATATCCCACTGCTCTTCTACACTCATGGGAGGGATAAACCCATCAATAGCATCGTTGACCACGTCGGCACGGATCGCCGTAATCGTCTCTCCGATGCTGTCATCAGAGAGCAACTCATCGCGCTGCCGGTAAATAATCTGGCGCTGATCGTTAGCGACATCGTCGTATTCCAGCAATTGCTTCCTAATATCGAAATTGCGGCCTTCAACCTTGCGCTGCGCTTTCTCAATAGCGTTGGTCACCATGCGGTGTTCGATGGCTTCGCCCCGCTCCATGCCCAGCGCCTGCATAAAGCTTTTGACCCGATCCGATGCAAAGATGCGCATCAGGTTGTCCTCGAGGGAAAGGTAAAAGCGGGAAACACCGGGATCACCCTGACGCCCTGATCGACCCCGCAATTGATTGTCTATGCGGCGTGATTCGTGTCGTTCCGTACCAAGAATGTGCAAGCCTCCTGCTTCGATGACGGCGTCATGTCGCGCCTGCCAATCAGACGTGATTTGCGCTCGAGCCGACTCATTGAGCTCAGTGCCGGCCGCAGCGAGCTCCGCCTCAAGATTGCCACCGAGCACAATATCCGTGCCGCGGCCGGCCATATTGGTGGCAATGGTGACCACCCCGGGGCGTCCTGCCTGGGCAATGATTTCGGCTTCCTGTTCGTGGTACTTGGCATTCAGCACCTTGTGTTCAATCTGCTTTTGCTGGAACGCTGCCGATAATTCCTCTGAAGTTTCAACCGACGCCGTGCCCACCAGCACGGGAGCGCCATTTTCAATGCAGGCCTGCACGTCCTCTATGATGGCCTCAAACTTCTCATCGCGGGTAAGATAGACGAGGTCATTCATATCATCACGACGCATGGGCACATTGGTCGGGATCACAACGCAATCCAGCCCGTATATCTGACGAAATTCGAAAGCTTCGGTATCTGCAGTACCCGTCATGCCCGCCAGTTTTTCGTACAGGCGAAAGAAGTTCTGAAATGTTGTCGAGGCCAGGGTCTGACTTTCACTCTGTATACGCACGCCTTCCTTGGCCTCTATCGCCTGATGCAGACCTTCTGACAAACGGCGGCCGGGCATGGTGCGCCCCGTGTGCTCATCAATAAGCACCACTTGCCCGTCCTGCACAATGTATTCCACATCGCGCTGAAACATGACGTGGGCCCGCAGGCCCGAGTGAACATGGTGCAGCAAGCCTAAATTGGTGGCGGCGTAGAGCGAATCCTCCCCCTGCAAAAGGCCTGCTTCAATCAGCATTTGCTCAACTTTTTCATGCCCCGCTTCAGTGAGTTCGATACTCCGTTGTTTCTCGTCAACGGTGTAATCCCCTTCCTGCTCTTCAAGCTCCGGGGTGAGTCTCGGCACCAACCGATTGATGGTTTTATAAAGCTCGGAGCTATCCTCCACTGCGCCCGATATAATCAGGGGTGTCCGGGCTTCATCGATCAAAATGGAATCCACCTCATCCACAATCGCGAAGGCCAGTGTCCCCTGCGCCTTATCCGATCGGCTAAATGCCATATTGTCGCGCAGGTAATCAAAGCCGAATTCGTTGTTCGTGCCGTACACCACATCGCAATCGTAGGCCGCCTTTTTTTCCTCAGCCGACTGTCCTGAGCTCACTACCCCCACCGTGAGACCCAAAAATTCGTAAAGCGGACCCATCCAGGCCGCGTCGCGCTTGGCGAGATAGTCGTTTACGGTGACCAGATGCACGCTGTGGTCTGGTAGAGCGTTCAGATAAGCCGGCAAAGTGGCTACCAGCGTTTTTCCCTCTCCCGTTCGCATCTCGGCAATTTTGCCGTCATGCAATGTCATGCCACCGATCAGCTGAACGTCAAAGTGCCGCATGCCCAACGCCCGCACGCCGGCCTCTCTCACCACTGCGAAGGCCTCAGGTAGCAACTGATCCAGACTCTCCCCCTCCCCAAGCCGCAGGCGGAACTCCGCGGTTTTGGCTTTCAGGGCGGCATCGTCAAGCGCCTGCACGCTCTCTTCCAGGGCATTGATGCGGGCAACCACTTTGCCCATGCGCTTGAGTTCCCGATCATTGCGGGTACCAAAAATTTTTTTCACTGTAGAAATCAGCATGCGGATCTCACTGGCCGGTCAGGAAGTTATAAACTTTTTCTTGGCGGCGCTAAGCGCCGGAGACGCTGAGACTCAGCGATAGGTTCGCTTGACGTAAGCGGCAGGATCGACCGTTCGGCCGTTTTTGAAGACCTCAAAATGAACGTGAGGGCCAGTAGAGCGGCCGGTATTTCCCATCAGGGCAATGACATCGCCTCGACGCACCAAGTCCCCTACCTCAACCAGGTTCTCGGCATTGTGGCCATAGCGCGTGCTCAAGCCATCACCATGGGACACCTCAATCAGGTTCCCATAACCATTTTTGTAGCCGCTCCAGCTGACAACGCCACTGGCGACCGCAAGGATATCGGAGCCCTCTCGCCCCGCAAAATCGGCGCCGTCATGCCAGGCACGCTTCCCGGTAATCGGGTCAATCCGGTTGCCATAAGGGGATGACTGCCAACCCCGTCTGATCGGTCTGCCCGCCGGGGTCGCTGCTACCTGGAGCTGCTCTGCCGACAACAGGCCCGCCAGCAGGTCAAATTGCACTTCGCGTTGGGAAAAAATGGTATCCAACGCACTGAATTGCGCGTCGATTTCCGCCACATTCATTGGAACCGTGGACACCGGCTGGGTCATCGGCCCCCCGACAGCGGGAGGGCCCGAAAAATCAAACTCTCCGGAGTCGAGTCCTGCCAACTCCGTCAAATGAGTGCCCAAGGCATCAATCCGGGTAACCTGCGCCTGAATGCTGGCCAAACGACGGGTCATCGCGGTCAATCTGGACTGCGCCTCGACGCCCATTTGCGCCAGCGCTTCCGCCCGCTCTACCGCCTGCTGCTCACTCTCCGAGATGCGGGAGGCTTGCTGAGAGTCGATACCGTTGTCGAAACCGAGCTGATAACTCAGTGTGATCAGCCCAATCGGCACTCCGATAAAACAAACTGACAGGAGCGCCCACGTCCATCTCCCCAGCTCAAGGGTTCGGGACGCCGCGTGGCGATTGAGAAGAATCAGTTTCACGGCTGTTTATGCGCTTTCCGTCTGTCTCATGCTGCTATTTTACCCTGTTAGGCCCCATTCAGGTCAGTCATTCACGCCCATTGAAGATCCCGCGGTAATGACCATTCCATGGGCGCCTCATCTGTATCTTCGAAGGTCGCCCACTCCCAACTATCCTCACGACTCATTAGTGCTCGCACCAATTGATTATTTAGCGCGTGGCCAGACTTGATGCCCTCGTATTCACCCAATATCTGATGCCCAACGAGGTACAAGTCACCTAAGGCGTCCAATATTTTGTGTTTCACAAATTCATCGTCGTAGCGCAGACCTTCCTCGTTCAGAATCCGGTAATCATCAATCACAATCGCATTATCAACGCTGCCGCCGCGTGCCAGACCCCGGGAACGCATGTATTCGAATTCATGGACAAAGCCGAAAGTACGCGCGCGACTGATTTCCCGCACAAACGCCTCGCTACTTATGTCAACGGTCGTGCGACCACTCTGCTCGCGAAACACGGGATGATCAAAATCAATACCAAAAGTGATTCTGAATCCGTCGTAGGGTCGCAGTGAGGCGGTTTTGTCGCCCTCGGCGACCGTCACCGGCTCGAGAATACGAATGAATCGCTTGGGACTGCTCTGCTCGCAAATGCCAGCGGTTTGAAGCAGGTAAACGAACGGACCGGCAGACCCATCCATAATGGGCACCTCCGCACCGTCGAGATCCACATAGGCATTGTCGATGCCCAATCCACAAAGGGCCGAAAGCAGATGCTCTACTGTGGTGACACGGGCCTCGCCGGTGCCTAGGCCCGTAGAGAGATCGGTTTCTTCGACCCAGTCGGCCCGGGCGGGGATTTCCCGGACCGGACTGAGATCGATGCGGCGAAACACGATACCCGTGTTCACCGGTGCAGGATGAAGTGTCATCTGCACCTTCTGACCGGAATGTAACCCAACGCCCGCCGACTGAATCGACTCGCGTAGGGTACGCTGCCCTAGCATGCCAAACCCCTCTATTCCTGAGGACCAGACATTACTAGGATCGGCTAGCGCACTCCAGTTTTCACACTCTGATTATTTACATCAATCAGGGCTTTACAGCGCTCTAATCAGCCTGACGCCGAAGAAAAGCAGGCACATCAAACAGTTGCTCATCCAGCGACTCATCGAGCTTGATGGCGGCCTGACCGTCGAGCGGTGCAGCCACCTGACGGCGCCCAGGCGGCAGATCATAATCCTTGTAGTCAGCTGTGGTCGCTACTGGCCGCTTCGGTGCCGCCGTCTCAACCGTGGACAACGTGGGACGGAACTCCATATTTTGTAGCCCGGTTGCAACGACTGTCACCTTGAGGGTATCGGTCATTTCGGGATCAATAACCGTACCGACAACCACGGTAGCGTCCTCGGAGGCAATATCTTCGATCGTCGCACCCACCTCGGAAAACTCACCCAGCGACAGATCCAACCCGGCGGTAATGTTGACAAGAATACCTCGGGCCCCGCTCAAGTCGATATCGTCAAGCAGCGGACTGTTGATGGCCCGCTCAGCGGCCTCCGTAGCGCGATTTTCACCTGATGCGGTGCCGGTTCCCATCATGGCGGCGCCCATCTCAGACATCACGGTGCGCACGTCGGCAAAGTCGACGTTAACCAGGCCAGGCCTGATGATCAGATCGGCGATACCCTGCACTGCACCCAGCAGCACATCGTTGGCCTCTTTGAAGGCATCCAGCAACGAGGTTTGAGAGCCCAACACCTCAAGCAGCTTCTCGTTGGGAATCGTGATCAGTGAATCACAATGCTGGGCTATTTCCCTAAGGCCATCCTCGGCCGTCTTCAAGCGCTTTTTACCCTCGAAACTGAATGGTCGAGTGACAACAGCGACTGTCAGAATGCCGAGCTCGCGCGCCACCTCGGCGACAATAGGTGCGGCACCTGTTCCGGTCCCGCCCCCCATGCCGGCGGTGACGAATACCATATCGGCGCCGTGCAATGCATCGGCTATCCGATCCCTGTCCTCCAGCGCCGCGGCGCGACCCACCTCCGGATTGGCACCGGCACCCAGTCCTTTGGTAATGCCGGCTCCCAGCTGGAGCACCGTTCGCGAACTGATATCCGACAAGGCCTGTGCGTCGGTGTTTGCACAAATGAAATCCACGCCGTCAACCTGGTGATCGATCATATGACGAACGGCATTGCCGCCACCGCCGCCCACACCGATCACTTTAATGACGGCACTTTGTGGTGCACTGTCTACGAGTTCAAACATGACTTTCTCCCCTTTTTAAAAAAAGCCCCAAACAACAGAGCTCGCTAAAAAACTTGTTAAAAATGGCGCGCCAACCACGCTTTGACGCGCCCGGCAAAGGTCATACCGTCGCTATTGGCATCCCGCCCTTGTTTTCCGCCTTCGCTTATTTCCTCGGCGCCATAGAGCAACAGCCCAACCGCAGTGGCATAAATTGGATTACGAATGATGTCGTGAAGACCACGAGCGTATTGCGGCGCACCCACACGTACAGGCATGTGGAAGATCTCCTCAGCGAGCTCTACCGCACCCTCCATCTTTGAGGTACCGCCCGTCAGCACCACCCCAGCTGGAATCAGTTCTTCATAACCAGAGCGGCGTAGCTCGGCCTGGATCAACGTAAATAGCTCGTCATACCGCGGCTCAACCACCTCAGCCAGAGACTGCCTGGAGAGATCTCTGGGCGGCCGATCACCGACGCTGGGTACCTTGATTGTTTCCTCAGGGCCCGCCAGCTGGGTTAATGCACAGGCGTAACGTATCTTGATTTCTTCGGCGTGCTGGGTAGGCGTCCGCAAGGCCATTGCGATGTCATTAGTGACCTGATCTCCGGCAATAGGGATAACGCCGGTGTGCCGAATCGATCCGTCGGTGAAAATCGCAATATCTGAGGTGCCACCGCCAATATCGACCAGACAGACGCCTAAGTCGCGCTCATCCTCGGTAATCACCGAATAACTGGAGGCTAATTGCTCCAGAATTACGCCATCAACCGATAGCCCACAGCGCTCGACACATTTTTCGATATTTTGAGCGGCGTTCACCGCACAAGTGACCAGATGTACTTTGGCCTCCAAACGCACACCCGACATGCCAAGGGGTTCGCGAATACCGGATTGGTTGTCGATCACATATTCCTGCGGGAGCACATGGAGTATTTTCTGATCCGCTGGGATCGCCACAGCCTGAGCCGCATCAATGACCCGCTCCACATCCTGTGAAAACACTTCCTGATCGCGAATCGCGACAATGCCGTGAGAATTGACAGACCGAATATGGCTCCCGGCAATGCCCACATACACCGAATGAATCTGACAGCCCGCCATCAATTCTGCTTCTTCAACAGCCCGCTGAATGGCGTTGACCGTTGATTCAATATTGACCACTACGCCCTTCTTCATCCCGCGAGAGGGGTGCGATCCAATTCCCACCACCTCAATCTCTCCGTCGAGATTGACCTCGCCCACCACCGCTACGACCTTGGAGGTCCCGATGTCGAGCCCAACAATCATTCGTTTATTTTCCGTGTTGGCCATCAGCCCTCTCCCCCAACTCGTGGTCGCTGCATGGCAAGACGCGAATCCCCGAAGGTCACCGCCGCACCATGCTCATATCGAAGATCAACTCTCGTCACCGTCTGCGCCATCAGTTCCTGACGCCACAATTGTCTGAAGCGCGTAGTACGCTCGAGCAGCTCCGTCGCGCCGAGCTGCAATGTCAGATCGTTATCAAGTTGCGCTGATACCTGCCTCAACTCATCGAGCGACAGCGCGCGAATTTCAAGTTGCTCGGGCTCCAGCATCGATGCCAAAGTCTGATAACGGCGCATCATGGACGCCTCAGAACCCTCAGGACCCTGAAGCATGGGTAGCGCGTCATAAAGCGGGTGGTGGGTGGCCGCAAAGAACTGCCCTTCATGATTCAGGTAACCGAGCTCTCCCCACCGCGCCAGCGGTCGTTGCTCTACCAAGTGCACTTCGATTCTGGCTGGCCATCGCTTACGCGTATTGACTTTGTAAACCCAAGGCAGAGATTCCAGTTCCTGGCGCAAGTCGCTCAGGTCAGTGGCGAGAAACCCCGCGGAAAGACGCGGCGCCAAACGAGCCTCGATCGCCTTGATATCGATGTGGTGCACCTCTCCCATCACGCTGAGCGTCTCTACTTGCTGCGACCACAGCGCGGCGCCACCGGTGTAGATCCCTCCCATTACCAACACCGTTCCAATCACGAGCACGATGCGGTTCAGCCATTTTTGGACCAGAGAGGTTGTCGCAGGCCCGCTTGCGGTAGCGCCCTTTGCGGTCCGTCTCCGAGGGCTTGTGGAATGAGTGCGCCTAGGCTTCATTGCGTCGCACCTCCTCGCTGACGCGGAATATTTCTGTTAGCAATTCCAGTAATGTCAGGTCAGCCGCGCGCGCCGCCATTGGTACCAAACTGTGAGACGTCATGCCGGGCACCGTATTGACTTCGAGTAACTGCCAGCCGCCGTTTTGCGCTCTGATCAGGTCCACGCGACCCCACACCTGACATCCCGTCAGTCGAAAAGCCCCGAGCGCCAGATCAGCCAGCTCAGCTTCTTCCGTTAGCGACAGACCCGAGGGGCAAATGAAATTGGTTTGCTCCGAGAGGTATTTGGCATCGAAGTCATAGAAATCCCCCGGCACCTCAATACGGATACTCGGTAACGCTCTATCTCCCAAAATGGCCACCGTGTATTCCTCGCCAGCCATAAACTGCTCAGCCAAAACGTCAGTACCGTAAGCCGCTGCATTTTGATAAGCCAACTTCAACGCCTCGCTATCCGAGACTTTTGTCATACCCAGGGATGAACCCTCTAAGGCCGGCTTTACAAACACCGTCCCCAGGTCCGCGACAACAGTCGACCAGTCCGTCTCGGCACTAAGCGAGACAAAACGGGGAGTGGGCAGCCCTGCGCCCATCCACAGGAGTTTAGTGCGGATCTTGTCCATCGAGAGTGCCGAACCCAGCACACCGGAACCGCTATAGGGTAGGTCGAGCCATTCGAATAGCCCCTGAATCATCCCGTCCTCTCCGCCGGGTCCGTGTAACAAATTGAAGACAAAAGACGCCTCTTTCAGGCGTTCTATCCAATCCGCTTCGGAGGGGTCAATTCGCGCTACACTCGCGCCCGCTTGCTCCAGCGCCCGCGCCACATTCTCACCACTCTCGAGCGAGATCGATCGCTCCGCTGCGGTGCCACCCAGGGTCACCGCCAGGTTTTTCCCACTAAAAACCGACGCCATCAGAGTGGCACCTCAAGTGAGCCACAATCTGCCAAGGACGCCGATAATCGGCCGATGTCGCCGGCACCTTGCATCAACAGAATGTCTTCATCCTGCATTAATTTGGTCAGGACGGCAGACAAGCCCCGATGATCCGGCACCACGACAGGATCACCACACCCTCGGTCTCGAATCGCCTGCGCCAGCACGGCAGAGGTAGCGCCCGCGACGGGTGTCTCGCCAGCGGCGTAAACCTCAAGCAGCACCAAAATCTGGCACTCTCCGAGCACGGCGACAAAATCTTCAAAATGATCTCGCGTTCTGCTGTAGCGATGGGGTTGAAACACCGTCACGATCCGCTTCCCAGGAAAAGCTTCTCGGGTCGCCTTGAGGGTCACTGCAACTTCGGTTGGATGATGCCCATAATCGTCAATCAACCGGGCACACCCACCCGACCACCGAACATCCCCAAGATCCGAGAAGCGACGACCCACCCCGGCAAATTTGGCCAACCCCTGAAGGACAGCTGATTCGTGAACGCCTAACTCCAGACAGAGGGCGGCGGCACCTGCGGCATTTTGCGCATTGTGGAAACCCGGCATTTCCAGAGTCAGGGCAAGAGTCTTCTCCATCCGACGGCAAATCAGATCGAAGTTGCTCTTCAAACCCTCAGCGCGATAATTGTCGAGCCGATAATCGGCCTCTGCATGATGGCCATAGGTCACCACTTTACGGGTAAGCTCCGGAAGTAATTCACGCACACCGGGATCATCGAGGCACATCACGGCAGAACCATAAAAAGGCAGGTTCTGCAAAAAACCATTGAAAGCCTGCACGTACCGACCCACATCCCCCTCGTAGTGCTCCATGTGATCGGCTTCGATATTGGTCACCAAGGACATCAGGGGTTGCAGATGTAAAAAAGAGGCGTCGCTCTCATCTGCCTCGACCACCAGATATTGACCTTCACCCAATGCCGCATTTGCGCCGGCTTGATTCAGTAGCCCACCAATAACAAAAGTTGGGTCTTCTCCAGCTTCGCCCAGAATGGCGGCAATGAGACTTGTGGTTGTGGTCTTGCCATGGGTTCCCGCGACGGCAATGCCAAATCGATAGCGCATGAGCTCCGCCAACATTTCGGCCCGCGGCACCACCGGGATTCGCTGCTCGCGGGCAGCGAGACATTCCGGGTTACTGGAGGGGACGGCAGCCGATACCACCAGAACATCCACATCGGCGATATGATCCGTTCGATGGCCAATGTGCACCTTGACGCCCAAAGACCTCAGTCGATCCAGGGTCCTGCTCTCGCTCTCATCCGAGCCCGACACGGCATAGCCCAGTCCGACCAGCACCTCGGCAATACCACTCATGCCCGCGCCGCCGATACCGACCATAAAAATATGTCGGGTCGCGCCCATGGACTGGACGGACAATCGGTCATCCGACATCAGCATGGGCCACCCCCTGCATTACGTCTGCGACACGCTGGGCCGCCTCCACTGCCGCAACCGCCGCCGCCGCCCGACCCATTTGCGCTAGAGCACTGGGGTTTTTAATCCAGCTCGCCAGGTGATGGGCGAGCCGCTCAGGGGTCGCCTCATTTTGCGGCATCAGCACAGCGGCATTGACCTCTGAGAGCACTTTCGCGTTGGCTGTCTGGTGATCGTCAATCGCATGGGGAAGGGGAATCAGCACCGAGGGGGAGGCAGTGGCCGCCAGCTCAGAGATCGTGAGGGCACCGGCGCGCGCTACCACCACGTCAGCCCATTGGTAGGCCTCCTCCATGTCGTCGATATAGTTCTCCACGCGCTGCCTGCAGAAGCGACTGCGCTGCCAGCAATGGTCAGCCTCGGCTCGATTACGCTCGCCACATTGCTGCCAAATCGTAATGCTTTGCGCAAACCCAAGCTCACAAAGGAGATCGCAGGTGGAGGGGAGCAAAGCGTTCAACGGTGCGGCGCCCAGACTCCCCCCGAGCATGAGAACCCTCATTGGTCGCGAGTCATTGAACGCGGTCAGGTGATCCAGCGCACTGCGATCAACCGGGCGTAACTGTGCACGAACCGGGTTGCCCACTACCCGGGCATCTCGCTGTGCTCTGAAACCGCCAGGGAGGCCGCAAAGCACGCGTGAGGCAAGCGGCGCTAGCCAACGATTGGTTGTTCCTGCCACCGCATTTTGCTCGTGGATCACGAGTGGACGCCGACTGATCCAAGCCGCGAGACCCGCGGGACCCGCCGCATAGCCGCCCATGCCTAGCATGACGTCGGGCCTAAGACGCCCAATCAGGCGCAGCGACTGCCATACCGAAACGATCAGCAACAGAAAACCCGTTATTCGAGCGACAAGCGTTTTTCCACGCAGACCCGACACTGACAGACAGTGCAAGGTCAGGCCTGCGCCGGGCACCAACCGCTGCTCGATACCGCGCTCTGTCCCTACCCAATCCACGGACCAACCCCGAACGACCAGCACATCGGCTACCGCCAGCGCCGGGTATACGTGCCCACCGGTTCCTCCCGCGGCAATTAAGGCGCGACCGGTGAACGCTTGCGTCGGCGAAGTCGTCATGCGCGACGCCGCCTTTTGCGGCCGGGGGAGGCGGCTTGCGCGCTGAGTTTTTGGCCCGAAATTCTCAGGATAATACCGAGCAAAGCACAGTTCATGATGAGGCTGGTGCCGCCATAACTCACAAAGGGCAAGGTCAGTCCCTTGGTGGGTAACAGCCCCGAACTTGCGCCCATATTGATAAAGGCCTGACCTGCAAACATCAGCGCCGCACCAAAACAAACGTAGGCCTCGTAGTGGTGACCCGATTCAGCGACCTGCCAGGCTGTCTTCAGGATGCGCACAACGAGGAACACAAAGAGCAATATCAGCACAACGGCACCGATGAGGCCCGTTTCTTCAGCCCAGATGGAGAAAACAAAGTCGGTGTGTGCCTCTGGCAGGTAAAACAACTTTTGGACGCTGTTGCCCAGCCCTACGCCAAACCACTCGCCGCGACCAAACGCGATCAAAGACTGCACCAACTGGAAGCCGGATCCAAACGGGTCGTCCCAGGGGTTTTGATACGCAGTCAAGCGCTGCAAACGGTAAGGCGCACTGATCACCAGTGCAGCCAGCGCTAACCCGACAGCGAATAACATTGCCCCGATGTATTGCAGCTTAGCGCCTGCAATAAACATCATTCCCACCACCATACCCACCACGATGACGGTGGCGCCAAAATCGGGTTCGGCCAGCAGCAGCACGGCAACAATCGTGAGAATACCCATCAGCTTGGCCAAACCTTGCCATTGGTGGCGTACCGCTGCCTCCTGTCGCACCAAATATCCCGCTACGTAGAGGAGCAAAGCAAACTTCACAAATTCTGATGGCTGAAAGGTCAGCGGACCGACAGGCAACCACCGCTGGGCGCCATTGACCTCGCGGCCAATACCCGGCATCAACACCAGTATCAGTAAACCGAAGGCGAGAAATAGCAGCCAGGGCGAAAACTGCTGCAGGCTTTGCGTCGGTGTCATGTAGGTGATGGCACCGGCCGCGACGCCGAATGCCAAATACAAGGCATGGCGAGAGGTGTGGTGCCAAGGGTTACCAAAGTGAAAATCTCCGTACTCAATGGAAGCCGATGCAATCGCCACCAGACCAACGCAAAGCAGGGAGGCACCGACACCCAGTAGGACTGGGTCTCCTCGATGAGACGTTAATGCCAAGGGATAATTCACGGAGCCACCCCTAGCGCCATGACAGCTGACTGGAATCGCTCGCCCCGCTCGACATAATCTCTGAACATGTCAAAGCTGGCGCAGGCGGGAGACAACAGCACTGTCTGTCCGGGCACCGCCAACGCCGACGCCTGATCCACCGCCGCCTCGAGCGATGCCGCCCGGTGCACTGCCACGTGATTGCCTAGTGTGCGCGCTATCTCAGGGGCGACCTCGCCGATAACGACAACGCCAGCGCAATATTTCGCCACGGCGAATCGAAGCTGCGAGAAATCCTGCCCCTTGCCCTGGCCACCCATGATTAGCCAGAGGTTTTTATCGCTACCGAACCCGTTCAGCGCGGCCAATGTAGCGCCAACATTGGTTCCCTTGCTGTCGTCGATAAAGGTGATGTCACCTGCGGCTGCAACTCGCTGGCAGCGATGAGGCAAGCCTCCATAATGTGCAGCGCCAGCAAGCAGTTGCGCCTCGGGGAAGCCCATGGCAACGCCGAGGGCCAAGGCGGCCAAGACGTTGTGGTAATTGTGTATCCCCGCCAGGGATAATTGCGCCGTCGAGACCAGTGGTTGAAAGCCGCGACAGATCCACAAAATCCCATCGCGCTCGCGCAAGCCGTACTCACCCAAGTCAGGCTCACCTGTGCGCCACCAGGTCACGGGGACGTCCTCCGGGAGCAGCGGCACCGATAGCGGATCGTCACGGTTCGCCACGACCTGCGTCACGCCTCGAAAAATGCGGTGCTTGGATCGATGGTAGGCAGCTAAGGAGGTGTGTCGATCCAAATGATCAGCCGATACATTCAGCACCGTCGCGACCGTGAGACCCAGTGGCTCAGCGCGCTCCAACTGAAAACTGGATAACTCCAAGACATAGCAGTCGGCCTCGTCCTCCAGCAGGTCAAGGGCGGGCCTACCGAAGTTACCGCCTACCGACACCTCGGCATCGCAAGCGGCAATCATAGAGCCCAATAACGCGGTGACCGTCGACTTGCCATTGGAGCCCGTGATCCCAATCACGGGGGCATCAACCGCCTCCATGAAGAGATCAATATCACCGCGAATTCGACAGCCGCGGTCTCGCGCGCGCACCACCACGGGATGCTCTAACGGAATACCCGGGCTGACAATCAGCTCTGTGAAATCATCAGCCGCATCTGGCGTCGGCTCTCCAAATGTCGCTGAGACATCTTCCATCTCAGGCCACGCTACTGCCTCAGCCGCCAAGGCCTCGCGGGTATCTATTGCATGAAATGCCACGCCGCGTTGACGCCACCAGCGAGCAACGCTCCGTCCAGAGGCACCCAGACCAAAGATCATCCGATTCTCTGTGCTGGCGATAGTGGAAGCAGAGATCGACATGGCCTCACCGCAGCTTCAGCGTTGCCAGCCCAAACAACACCAGCATTACCGTGATAATCCAAAAACGCACAATCACTCGGGGCTCTGGCCATCCCTTGAGCTCAAAATGATGATGGATCGGCGCCATGCGGAAGACCCGCTTGCCGGTCAATTTGAACGAAGCGACCTGAATCATTACCGAAATGGTCTCCAGCACGAAGATGCCCCCCATGATGAACAGGACAATTTCGTGGCGGGTCATCACGGCAACAACGCCCAGCGCGGCGCCGAGGGCTAGCGCCCCGACATCGCCCATAAATATCATCGCTGGGTAGGTGTTGAACCAGAGAAAGCCCAAGCCGGCGCCCGCAATTGCGCCGCAGAAAACCATCAACTCTCCGGTGCCGGGTAGATAGGCAATGTTCAAGTAGTCAGCAAATTCGATATGCCCCGAGAGGTAGGCGATCACGCCCAACCCGGTTGCCACCATGACCGTGGGCATGATTGCCAACCCGTCGAGCCCATCTGTCAGGTTCACCGCATTACTTGCGCCGACAACAACAAAATAACTGAACGGCACGAACAACCAGCCCATTGCCAACGCAACGTCCTTGAAAAATGGGACGTACAAGGTGGTCTCTTCCGGGATGATGGCGGTATCAAACAGATATAGCGTGACGCCAAAAGCACAGAGCGACTGCCACAGGTACTTCCAGCGTGCGGGAAGGCCGCGTGTATCCTTTCGCACCACTTTGCGGTAGTCATCGATCCACCCAATCAACCCAAAAGCTGCAGTGGTAACAACGGCAACCCAAACATAACGACTGCCCAGATCAGCCCACAGCAAGGTTGATCCCACCACGGTGACCAGGATCAGGGCGCCACCCATAGTTGGCGTACCCGCTTTCTGGAGGTGGGACTGGGGCCCCTCCTGTCGGATGGTTTGCCCGATCTGCAACTGGTTCAGGCGGGCGATCATCATGGGCCCGATCAGCATAGAGATAGCAAGGCCAGTGCAGGCAGCCAAAATGCCTCGCAGCGTTAGATATTGAAAAACCGAGAATCCCGGATCGATAAATAGGAGTTGCTCACTCAACCACATCAGCATGATTCAGAACCCTCCAATGGCGCTAACCAGTCGACTGCTTGCTCGAGCGCGGCGCCCCGCGATGCTTTGACCCAGATCACATGCTCGGCGGGTAGCGAGGGGAAATTAGCTTTCAGAGACGCTTGATCCAGAAAATGCATCGCCTCATTGCCAAAGCCGCTGGCAGCCGCTTTGGCGTGCTCCCCTACCGCAATTAATTGGTCGATACCGGCTGATTTTGCGTACGCGCCGACTTCCTCATGCAGTATTTCACTGGTGGTGCCCAGCTCCAGCATGTCACCCAAAATCAGTACGCGGTGACCCGATTCCTCTGCCAGCACGTCAATTGCGGCCTTTACCGCGGCGGGATTGGCGTTGTAGGTATCGTCAATAACGTGGCCACCCCAGCGCCCTACTCGCAGCTCCCCTCGGCCCGGCCCTGCCCGGACGGCCAGTAATGCCTCGATCGCGCCCTCGGGCGCGACACCCAATTCGATAGCCACCGCAAGCGCTGCCACCGCATTCAAGATGTGTTGTTTTCCCGGTAGCGCCAGCTTGACTGGCAGACGCCAATCGCCCATCTGGAGCTCAAATTGCGCTCCGGCAAGACCTAGACACTCAATGTTGACGGCGCGATAGTTCGCATTGGCGGAGAGCCCAAAAGTGACGTGTCGGGCACTTCCCGCTTGCGCGACCCATTGCCCGAGCCATGGCTGGTCCGCGTTGATCACGGCAAGGCCATCGCTACCCAACCCCTGAAAGATCTCTCCCTTGGTGCGCGCTATGGCGTCGACGCTGTCGAAGTGGGCCAGGTGTGCGGCGGAAGCATTCAGACAGATGGCAACATCCGGTTCTGCCATGCCACAGAGGTAAGCAATGTCGCCCGGTCGCCCCGCGCCCATTTCGACCACGGCGTATTGATGCTCTGGCGTCAGCCCCGTCAGAGTCAGTGGCACACCGAGCTCGTTATTCTGATTGCCCCGCGTCGCGTGAACCGTTCCAGCCACTGACATCGCAGCCGAGATCATATTTTTGGTTGTGGTTTTTCCGGCGCTGCCGGTGATGGCAATAACAGAGCCGGTAAATAAGCGGCGCTTTAATAACGCGTAAGCACCGGACGCGTGAGTAACGTCAGAAACCACCAGCTGGGGCGATAGGCCCGCCAAATGTCGCTCAGTCAGTAATGCCACGGCGCCAGCCGAGATCGCGTTTGCCGCAAATTCGTGCCCGTCAACCCGCGATCCGCGAATTGCAGCGAATAAGTCACCGGGCTTGACGGCCCGACTGTCAATCGCCAAGCCCTTCAGGGCAACGGATGGCCCAATGAGGTCACCACCGGTGTTATCAGCGAGTGCCTGCAGTTCGACCGCCATCATCAGGCTGCCCGCCTCAGCATCAGGTTTTGCAGCGCATGATCGGTATCGCAGAAGGGTTGACGAACACCACACGTATCCTGATAGCGCTCATGCCCCTTCCCGGCGATCAGAACGACGTCGCCGGCTTCCGCTTGGGAAACCGCCAGCGCGATCGCGGCTGCACGATCCGCTTCAACGATCGGGCCGACCTGACAACAGCCCTGCAGGATATCCTCGATGATGGCGTCAGGTGACTCGGATCGAGGATTGTCACTGGTAAGCACCACGCGATCGGCGATCCTCGCAGCAGCAGCCCCCATCTCGGCTCGCTTGCCGCGGTCGCGATCGCCTCCGCAGCCGAAGACAACCCAGATACGGCCCGTGACTCCAAATTCGGACACCGCACACAAAGCCCGACTCAGCGCATCGGGGGTATGTGCGTAATCTATAAAGACCGAGATATCAGACTCAAACTCAATCTTCTGAAGGCGGCCTGGGACCGGGTCCACCTGTTCCGCCGCCAGTATCACACTGTCGAATGGCAGGCCCAGAGCCGCGAGCAATGACACCGCTACCGAGAGGTTAAAGGCGTTGAAACGTCCCGCCAGCGGAGCCTTTATGCTTCCCACTCCCCAGGGCGTATTGAGCTTTAGCGTCAACGGCGCAACACCCAGGATCGACACCTCAACATCTGCCGGCGCCCCTTCACAGGAAATGCCAATGCCTTTATCCCCCCAGACATCCCGGTAAGGCCGCAACAAAGCGTCGTCAGCGTTAAAGATTCTGACCGCGGGAGCAAAGTCTCGAAATAGCCGCAGCTTTGCCGCGCAATACGCCTCCATCGAAGAGTGGTAGTCGAGATGATCTCGTGAAACATTGCTGAAGACCGCTGCATCAATCGCCAGGCCAGCCAAGCGACCTTGGTCCAATGCATGGCTAGATGCCTCCATGGCAACCCACTGGACGTCTTGGTCGCGCCATCTTGCCAGTTGGCGGTGGAGGCTGATGCAATCTGGGGTCGTATTGCGAGCCTCATTGGGACGCTCCACCAATCTCATGCCCAAAGTGCCGATTGAACCAGCGCAGTAGCCCATAGCGCGCAGGATTTGGCTGACGAGTTCTACGATCGACGTCTTACCGTTAGTACCCGTGACCGCCATGAGGCTGAGACTCTTGGATGGTGAGTGGTAAAAACGGTCCGCCAACTCACCCAGTCGGGTCGGCAGTTGTGCGACTGGAATGACGCGATCGTCCTCTCTCAAGTCGGCGGGCACTTTTTCCGTCAGGACTGCAGCTGCGCCATTGATCAGCGCCGACTGCATGAAATCCCGGCCATCGTGATTGAGACCGGGTAACGCAACAAAAAGGTCACCAACGCCGACCTCACGACTGTCCAACGTCATTTCAGATAGCGCGATATCCGGTACCGCCGGGTTCGCAAGCAAATGCCGCAGCCCCACTGTCATTGCGTTGCGCCTGCATTAGCTAAAAGCGCACCGATGCTCGCGCGCTCGGGGCGCGCGTTTCTGATGCGCAACACTTCCTCGGTAATACGGGAGTAAACGGGTGCAGCAGCCAAACCGCCGCCGTAGTGATCACCTCGCGGTTGATCCACCAAAATAGCGGTGACATATCGAGGCTCGCTGATAGGCGCGATCCCCACAAACAGCGCCACGTATTGGTCATCGATGTAGCCGGCTGTTCCAACTTTGTGTACCGTGCCGGTTTTGCCCCCTACAGAGAATCCCGGCACCCTTGCAAGCGTTGCAGTACCCCCTGGCTCGGTCACCCGCGCGAGCACAGACAATACATCTCGGGTGATAGCGGCTGAGACAACTCGCTCACCTTGCGGGGCATCCTCCGGGTCAAGTTTGAGTAACGTGAGGGGGCGTCGAACCCCCTCGCTGGCAAAGATGGCATAAGCGCGGGCCAGCTGAATGGGTGTTGCGTTCAAACCATAGCCAAACGCCAGCGTGACTTTCTCGATATCACTCCAATGCTCAAGCTCGGGTAACACCCCAGCCTGCTCCCCTGGAAAACCCGTGCCCGTATCGGCACCCAAACCAAAGCGATGCAGCACATCGAGGATAGCCTCATGACCCACCTCCTGCGCGAGCTTGGTCACGCCCACCTGACTCGACTTTTCAATAATGCTGGAGACCGTCATCTCGCCGTAATTACGGGGATCATGAAGCACTTTTGACCCCACTCTGATGCGTCCCGGGGCGGTATTTATCAAGCTGTCAAGACTGAACCGACCACTTTCCAGCGCGGCGACCAGCGTCAAGGTTTTTATGGTCGATCCAGGTTCGTATACGTCGGTTACAGCGCGATTTCTGGCGCTCCCATAATCCAGCGTTGACCGGGCATTTGGGTTGAAGACGGGATAGTTACTAATTGCCAACACTTCACCCGTCCACGCGTCAAGCGTGACCGCAGATCCCGCCAGGGCGCCCGTCTCCTTCATGGCTCTTTGTAATTCTCGGTGTTGAACGTATTGCAGCCGCAAATCAAGGCTGAGGGTTAAGGTTTTACCGGGACGCGGCTCATCGACGAGCCCAAAGTCCCTGACCACCTCGCCATGAAGATCCTTAATAAAGCGCTTCTTGCCGGGTATTCCTCGCAACCACTCTTCATAGGCCATCTCGACACCAGCGATACCCTGCCCGTCTACATTGGTCAGCCCCAGCACCTGCCCTGTCACTTCGCCAGCAGGGTAGTAACGGCGATACTCCCGCTCCCCCTTAACACCGGGAAATTGGCCCTGCAAAATTCGCCGAGCGAACTCGGGAGACTGATGCCGCGCGAGGTACATAAACTGTTTATCGCCATAGAACGCCAATTTTTCGCGAAGCGCTTGGGCGTCGATGGACAAAAGCTCAGCAAGCTCGTCCAATCGGTGGCTGTCTTTGAGAAGCTGGGGATTTGCCCACAGCGACACCACCGGCGAACTCACGGCCAGGGGCGTTCCATTTCTATCTTCGATCAAGCCCCGGTAAACGGGTATTTCTGCGGTCCTGATTGTGCGAAGCGCTCCTTGCTCCCTTAGAAAGACCGCGCCGCTTCCGCCATCGGTCAGTTGAAGCATCGCCAGCCGCATGGCCAGCAGAGCCGCCAAACCCATCAGCAACAAGCAGACAAGGCCATAACGCCACTTGGAGAGCGCCGATGGCGATTCGGTCGTCATTGCTCAATCACCCGAGAAAGACTGAGCGCTGGCGGCAACATAGAAAGTTGGTCCGAGGCAATTTGGTTAATGCGGTGAGGCGCTGCCCAGGTATTCGTCTCGAGCAACAGTCGGGTGTATTCCTCCTGCAATTGCCAGCGTTGTAACTCGAGTACTTGAAGCCGCGCGTACCCCGCTCGCACTTGATGCGTACTCCACACCAGACCCAACCCTGAGGCTACTAGCGCGAGGGCCAGCAACAGGGTCACTACTGGCGGCGATAGTGGCGAAGTCATCATCACAAACGCTCGGCAACACGCATGATGGCGGAACGCGAACGCGGATTCTGGGCAACCTCATCAGGGCTCGGTAAGACCGCCTTACCGACCGCTCTGATGAGGGCGGTGGGCGACTCGTATTGAACCGGCACGCCCCGCGGTAAACGCTCCCCCCGGGCCTTATCCCGAATGAATCGCTTCACAATGCGATCTTCCAAGGAATGAAAACTGATCACGACCATGCGACCGCCAGGTGCCAGCGCACGAATAATCTGCTCTAGAACAACCTCTAATACGTCTAACTCGCGATTGATGTGCAGGCGAATGGCTTGGAAACTTCGGGTCGCGGGGTGCTTGTTGTGTTCCCAGCGAGGATTCGCTGCGGTGACGACTTCTGCTAACCGGGCGGTACGCTCTATCGGCGCTTGTGCCCTGGCGGCGACAATAGCGCCAGCAATTCTCCGGGCAAATCGCTCTTCACCCAGCGTCCTCAGTACTCTGGCAACTTCAGATTCGCTTGCCGCCGAGAGCCAACTCGCGGCTGACTGCCCCTCGTTGGGGTTCATGCGCATGTCGAGGGGCCCGTCGTGGGTAAAGCTAAAGCCCCGAGAGGGTTCATCCAACTGCGGCGAGGAAACACCCAGATCGAGCAACACGCCACTCAAGCTCCCGGGCGCCACCCAGTCCCCCAGCGATTGAAAATTGACCGCGCGAAAGGTGAACCGAGGGTCGCGCTCAGCAAGCAAGCGTGCGGCCTCTACCGCCCCAGGGTCCTGATCAAAACCGATAAGAGCACCGCTGGGTGACAGCGCATCGAGGATGCGGGAACTGTGACCGCCCCGACCAAAAGTGCCATCCAGATATACGCCGTCAGCTGATACCATCAATGCTGCAATCGCCTCCTCCAGCAAAACCGGTTGGTGGGCTCGGTCCATCAAAGATTAAGTTGCATTAGCTCCGTCGGGAGCTCTCCTGCAGAATCGGCGCCCAACGCCGCTTCGCACTCTCTCTGCCAGAGCTCTTCAGACCACAACTCCAATTTGTTGCCCTGCCCCACCAGAACGCTGCGTTTGTCCAACTGTGCATATTCTCTGAGCGCCGAGGGCACCAGCACACGCCCATTGCCATCGAGCTGAAGTTCACTGGCGTAGCCAAGCACCAAACGCTGAAACCGCTTTACGACCGGGTTCAGAGCAGGCAGTGCCTGCACATCACGCTCAACGCGCTCCCATTCCGGCAATGGATAAAGCGCGAGGCAGCTGGATTGGGTATCGACAGTCATGACGACCTGGCCATCACACAGCACGGATAACTGCTCGCGCTGACGAGCGGGCACCGCCATTCTGCCTTTGGCATCGAGATTGATGTATTGCACCCCTCGAAACATGACGTCGCGCCCACCGGCCCCCTATCCTTCCCACAAAATGGGTTTTATACCCACTTTTCTCCACATTTCACCACTATACGCGCACGGAAGGCATTCGGTCAACGATCCTTCGCTGAAAAAACGTGGGTTTTCAGTAATTTAGGCGCATCCAGAGGATGCAAAAGAGAGAAACTAGGGCCCGGGAAACCAACTACAAAACAGCTTTTTATCCCATACTCGCAGGTTTAACCTTAATAGATATATCTTTAAAGAAGATAAAAGTATTTTTTTAACTCTAATTGGTATCAAAACAAGAAGAACAACCAGCAAGTCTGCAGTATGCAGCCTTGAGCGAAGAGGGTGCCCCCCTTTCGGGGGGCAGAGTGAGTCGGTCGATAAGCCGGGTTCTGTCTTGGACGATCATTCATCTGCGACGAACGTCACCGTTCGCCTGTAGCGACCTACCCGAATCCGCCGAGGGTCACGGCATAGGATTCCTATTTGGTCTTGCTCCGGGCGGGGTTTACCATCGCCACGGTTGTTACCAACCGCGCGGTGCGCTCTTACCGCACCTTTTCACCCTTACCTGCAAAGCAGGCGGTTTCCTTTCTGTTGCACTTTCCGTGGGCTCGCGCCCCCCAGGCGTTACCTGGCGCCCTGACCCGTTGGAGCCCGGACTTTCCTCCGCCCCCATGGAGCAGCGATCGTCTGACCAACTCTACCTTCAGACTATCGACAACCAGTCATAGTCGCAAGCTCAACTATTCTGCTTTTTTTTCCAATAACCACTGGTATAGGGCTCGCGCGGAGATATCGGTGATATCCGCGGTGACAGCAGCGGCACGCCGGGGCGGCAACTCCTCTGCCAAACGCTCAACCAGCGACATCGCCGCTGGGGTCAGCCCGTTATCACTTGTCTCAAAGCCCCGAACAATCAAGACCGCCTCGCCTTTTAGCTGCTGGGGGTCCTGCGCGACAAAATCCTGCAATCCCTGCAGGCTGGCCCGACGAATCGTCTCGTGAGCTTTAGTTAACTCGCGGCATAGGGCTGCAGGCCGGTCTCCAAACACCTCCACCAACGCCGCAAAGGACTCCGGTAGCCGACGAGGCGACTCAAAGAAAACCAGTGTAGATTCCAGATATTGAATAGTCTTGAGGCGGGCGATGCGTTGCGCCGATTTCACGGGCAAAAAACCTTCAAAGTGGAATCGGTCTGTGGGCAAGCCCGAGGCGCTTAATGCCGCCGTCAACGCGCTGGCGCCTGGAATGGGCACCACCGGAATGTCCTCGTTATGGCAAGCAGCAACCAACCGGTAACCCGGGTCCGAAACCAGAGGTGTGCCCGCATCAGAAATCAGCGCCACCGAACGTCCAGATCGCAAGTGATTGAGTAGCGTCAGTACCTGACCGTCTTTACTGTGATCGTGGTAACTGACCATCGGCGTGACAACATTGAAATGTCGCATGAGCACTGACGAGTGCCGCGTATCCTCGGCAGCAATAAAATCAACCGCGCGCAGCGTATCCAACGCCCGCGACGTGATATCGCCAAGATTGCCAATGGGCGTGGCGATCACATATAGGCAAGCAGTCACTGCCTTTACTCCGCAACGGGCCATATTTACCCGGTTGCGGCTATACTGCCGCGATGCACCCCGCAGGTCACCCTCTTCTGTCGCGTTGGCTATCCAAGACTGGTCAAAACCCACTTAATGGATTGTGCTGGGCAATCGTTTTCGTATTGTTCATCGCCGGTTGCGCCGCGCCTCAAGTTACGGTGGACCCCGCCAAATCCACCGTCAACGCAGCGAGCGCTCTCCCCACACCACTGGAGGGTGAAAAGCTCGACGCAACAAGGATTGACCAGCTATCAAGCATCGCCAGAGATCAATCACTGTTGCTCGCCCGACACTATCGAAATCAGGCGGTAGCAGAAGGAATCGATGCCTCAACACTGATCGCTATGGATAGCCGTCTGGCATGGTACGCAGGCGACACCGCACTGGCAGCCGAGCTTCTCGACACTCTGGGCGCCGACAACAGCGCTTCTCTGGGTTTTGTGCGGGAGGAGCAAGAATATCGCGCCGCCATCACCGGCGATTGGTTGGGCGCAGCCCGCGCGGTTTATTTGCGCGCGATGGCCGACGATTCATCGCACCGGAAACCCCCATTGGGCGAAAAACTGTTCCACTACTTGTTGCGCCTCTCAGACACTGCGCTGCGACGGCAACTTGATGACCCGAAAATCGACCCGGTCTGGCGTGCCTGGTTGGAAATGCAAGCTGCGTATCGTGTTGATCACAGGCACTTTTCCGAATGGATTGAGGGTAACGCCGAGTCGATATCCTATCCAGCCTTGCCGACCCACCTTCTCCAGTGGGCGACCTATCGTGACCTAAACAAGGTGACCATCATCTTACCTTTGGAAGGCAACCTCGCCGTCGCCGGCGAGGCAGTTTTGGGGGGAGCCGTTGAGCAACTCTACTCCCTCTACCCCAACCCTGCCGAGAGACCGAAGCTGTCCACCGTTAACTCTGCAGCATTTCCCAGTGGGAGGGATGCTTATCAACGCGCCCTGCAGGATGAACCAGACCTGATACTCGGCCCTTTGACCAAGACGGAGGTGGCGAGCCTGACTGAACTGGGCTCACTGCCCATACCAACCATTCTTCTCAATCAGATTGAAATGGACCCGACGGAGGGCCAGCGAAATAGCATGAGCTTTAGCCTCGCACCAGAAGATGAAGCATTGCAGATAGCGGATATTGCTTTCGGTCGGGGCTGCCGTAACGCCATCCTTATTGCCGCCGCGGGGGATCGAGGTAACCGCTTACTGGGTGCATTCGAGCCCCGCTGGACTCGGCTGGGCGGCAAAATTCGCGGCAGACTGGTTGTCGAGCAGCCCGCTGAGGCGAATAAAGCGATGGGGGTCTTGCTGGGCTCGGGCTCTAGCGACGATCGAATACGCGCTGTAGAGACGGCCTTTGATATCCCTGTCGATGCGAGAGGTCGCGGGCGAAGTGACTTCGAGTGCATCTTCATGCTGGCGCCCGATCCCTCCACAGCGCGCGCCTGGCGTCCCCTGCTAGTTTTTCATATGACCGGTGAGTCTCCCATCTATGCAACCTCAGCCATCAATGACGGTGTCAGCGACACCCGAAATAGCGATCTCAATGGCGTGCTGTTCGCAGAGGTGCCCGCCATGCTACCTCCCCATGTCACGAATCGACTCACCCGACTCCGCGCACTGGGCCGAGACGCGCTATCGCTGGCGCAACATTGGCATCAAGCAGCAGCGACGGATGCCTGGATAATACGCGGTGATACTGGAACACTGCGCAGAAAGCGTAACGGATTGATCGAAAGAGCTTCGGAACTGGCTGTTTTTGATGGCGCCCAAACACGCTACGAAACGGTACCCTGAGGTGACTGCGCCAGCAATGGAGATCGTGTGCGTCCGGTGGGTAATTTCTGGGAGAGACGAGCAGAGGCGTTCCTCGTAGAGCAAGGCCTCCGTCTGGTGACCCGTAACTTTTTAACCCGGGTGGGTGAGATCGACCTCATTATGCGCGACGAGTCGCATCTGGTGTTTGTGGAAGTCCGCTACCGACAGCGCTCGCGATTTGCATCAGCGGCCAGCAGCGTCACCCGCCGAAAACAAAAGCGCCTGACAAATTGCGCCAGATTGTTTCGCAAACAATACCCGAATTGGTCCGAATACCCTTGTCGCTTTGATGTAATTGCTTATGATGCAAACGTTCCTCTGCACGGCGCCGTTTGGCTTCGCGCGGCCTTTGATGCCCCAGAATGGTAATCGGCACTGACAAAACCTTGGACGCTTATCCGGTCATCGCAACTTTTTTCCAGCGCCACATCGAAGGTGCCAGCCTCGCCGTGGACCATATCGCCGAAGTAGCGGGCGCGGCAGCAGACATCGCATCGCGCGCCATCCTCGCGGAAAAAAAACTTTTTAGTATTGGCTTGGGTGCAGATGCAGCCAGCGCCGTGGCGCTGGCAAGCCTCCTGCAAAGTGGCGTATTGAGAGAACGCCCAAGCCTCCCGGTCATCGAACTGGCGGAGTATCGCATTGACTCGGTGCAGACCAGCATCAACTGGGTAAGTCAACGGCTTCAGGCGCTTGGGCAAGCCGGTGATGTCGCGTTCGTTTTCGCTACCAATTTGTCTCAGGGCGAGATTCAGAGGATTCAGGTCGCTACTGAACAGCGACAGGTCATACCCGTTTGGCTGGGGCAACGCGGTCCCGGACTGAGCCTTTACTCAGACGAAGATTCAGTAGAGTGCCTTCTAACCCTGAATCACGCAATTGCGATCTGCCTCGCCAGATTGATTGAAACCCATACCTTTGGTCCAGTGGAGGACTAGATCATGTATCGATATTACCGGATCCTACTCACGGTACTGCTTTTGGTCTCTGTACAGGGCTGTGGCAGCATTATGGCTGGCGCGGGTGCCGGGCCCATTGAGGAAGACGTGAGCGAGCGGACCCTCGCCCAACAGCTTGAAGACGAGAGCATCGAGACCAAAGCCAAGGTCAACATCAACGCCGCTGCTGACGGTTACGAAGATGCTCATCTCAGCATCGTATCTTTTAACGGTTTTGTCCTCCTCGCAGGCCAAGTGCCCTCAGAGGACTTAAAAACATTAGCCACCGATGTGGTGCGCAAGATTGATGGTGTGCGCAGAATTTATAACGAGCTGGAGATTGGTCCCGAGACCAGCGCGGGTACCCGCACGAATGACACGTGGATCACGACCCAGGTAAAAACTAAACTGCTGGCTAGCTCCGACACGCCAGGGACACGAGTCAAAGTCGTCACTGAAAATAGCGTCGTCTACCTTATGGGCTTGCTCAGCGCGGCTGAGGCGGACCGGGTCGCGCTCGAAGCTGCCGAAGTCAGCGACGCCGAGCGCGTCGTCAAACTCTTTGAAATTATTGCCGGAGCCCCTACTTCACCACCTTCAAGCTAGGGCGGCCTCGACTCGATGGTGGCTCCGGAGGGTCTTCCGGTGCCGCCGAATCAAAGATCATGCCTTGGCCATTTTCCCTAGCATAAATACCCAGGATGCCGCCGATTGGCACCGAGATGTCAGTAGCAACACCGCCAAAACGACCGTTGAAAAACACCCCTTCGTTGGTCATCTCCAACCCAACAACAGCACTTGGGGAAATATTCAAAACAATTTGACCGTCCGAAACGTAGGCTTGAGGAACTTCAACACCGTCTATGCTCACGTCAACCAGCAAATGGGGAGTACAACTATTGTCGACAATCCATTCGTAAATGGCACGAATGATATAGGGCCGGCTGGAATTCAAAACCTTGCGTCCCTAGGGGCGCATCTCCCGCTCCTGCACGGACAGGCTCTCCTGGAAGGCCTCGCGATTGAATAGTCGATCCATGTAATCAAAGAGCGGCTTCGACTGCTTACTCGCCCTGATGTCGACGCCCAAAGCAGGCAGACGCCAAAGAATGGGCGCCACGCAGCAGTCGACCAATGAGAATTCTTCGCTCATAAAAAAGGGTTTTTCGGCGAATATCGGCGCAACCGCAACCAGACTCTCTCGCAACTCTTTACAGCTTTTTGTCACGACATTGTCGCTGCGCGAGGACTGGATAGCGTCTACCAGCGTCGCCCAATCGCGCTCAATGCGGTAAACGAACAGCCGACTCTCGGCTCGGGCCACAGGGTAAACGGGTAACAGGGGCGGGTGGGGGAAACGCTCGTCGAGGTACTCCATCATCACCTTGGACTCGTAGAGCACCAGTTCCCTATCTAGCAGCGTAGGCATGCTGTTGTAGGGATTGAGATCACCCAACTCTGGCGGTATCGCGCCCGATTCGGACTCTACCAATTCGACTGTAACGCCTTTCTCGGCCAGCACCAGACGGACTCGGTGGCTGTAGTGGCTTGTGTTATCGGAGAACAAAGTCATGGAGGATCGCTTAGATACGATCCCAGAAGCATCATCAGACATAGATTTTCTACTGGTGTATGAGAGCGATAGTCTATCACTCAAAAGGGCGCACCGGACGCCCCTATCTACATTAGCTTTGGTTAGTGGACATCCTTCCAATATTCCCGGTTGAGTAACCAGGCAAAAATGAAGAAGACCACGAGAAATAGCAATACATACCTACCGATTCGCAAACGATCGGCCTTGTAAGGCTCAGCGGTGTAGGCAAGGAAGTTCACCAAGTCATAAATCGCACTGTCATACTGCGCCGGGGACATTGCTCCGGCGGCGGTCAGTTCAACGCTTGCACAATCGCTCGCTTTGGCCGCCGCGATACCCGAAGCGTCGTAGCAGGCAGGCAGGCCCTGCAACTCCATGAGGACGTGGGGCATTCCGACATTGGGATAGACCCGATTGTTGACGCCATAGGGTCGCTGATCGTCCTGATAAAAAGCACGCAGGTAGGTATACAGCCACTCCGGTTGCCGCGCCCGCGAAATCAGCGTCAGGTCGGGTGGGGTCGCACCGAACCAAACCTTGGCCTCGCTCTTGTCCATACTGTTGGTCATTAACGAGCCCAGCTTGATCTCTGGATCAAAAACTAAATTTTCCTTGTAAAGGTCTTCCGGAATACCCAGATCCCGAGCAACACGATTGTGGCGAGAATATTGTAGGGAGTGGCACCCCATACAGTAGCTTGCATAGAGTGCCGCACCCCGCTGCAAAGAAGGTTGATCAGACGCATCGGCCTCGAAAGCGTCACAGGGCATGGTTCCACAGTTGTATGCTGACTCCGCCCCCACCACTTTCAGGGGGAGGAACGCCATAGCGCCGACCAAGGCGACAGTGCCAAGGCCCTTCCAAAAACTCATACCCCCATCCATGGTCACCCGGTCGGGTTCAGGCTTGGTGCGATCCATGCGCGACCACCAGGGCATCGCCAGGAAGAAGGCAAAGTAGAAAATAGTGCAAATTTGGGCCAGTAGGGTCCGCTCGGGGGTCGGTGACTTCACGCCCAGCACACCCAAAATAATAAAGGATGCGACGAACACCAGCAGCATGACGCGGTTCAGCATGCCGCGGTAACGCCAGGAACGAACCGGATTGCGGTCCAACCAAGGTAACGCAAAGGGAATCACGACGGATATGGCAAAGAATATAAACCCCCAAAATTTGTCCGGAATGGCACGTAAAACCGAGTAGAAGGGGGTGAAATACCAGACGGGGGCAATATGCTCCGGCGTCTTGAGTCCGTTGGCCTCTTCGAAATTGGCATATTCCAGAAAATACCCTGACATCTCTGGCGCAAAGAAGATCACCGCACAGAAGAAAAACAGGAATACCGCAATACCCTGTACGTCGTGCACAGAGTAGTAAGGATGAAACTTAATACCGTCGAGCGGCACGCCGTTTTCGTCTTTGTTTTTCTTGATATCGACTCCATCCGGATTATTGGACCCTACCTCGTGAAGCGCCAAGATGTGCAGTACCACTAGGGCAAGCAGCACGATAGGCAGCGCCACTACGTGCAGAGCAAAGAAACGGTTAAGCGTGATGCCGGAAATGAGATAGTCACCACGAATCCAGGTCACGATATCCTCACCCACCACAGGAATCGCCCCGAACAAGGAAATAATGACCTGAGCCCCCCAAAAGGACATCTGACCCCAGGGCAACACGTATCCGACAAAGGCCTCGGCCATCAAAACGATGAAAATGAGCATGCCGAAGATCCAGATGAGTTCGCGAGGCTTTTTATAAGAGCCGTACATCAGCGCACGCATCATGTGCAGATACACCACAATAAAAAAGGCGGAGGCGCCCGTGGAATGCATGTAGCGCAGTAACCACCCGTAATCCACGTCTCGCATGATGTACTCAACCGAAGCAAAGGCCTCTTCGGCGGACGGGGTGTAATTCATCGTTAGCCAGATACCAGTCAATAGCTGGTTGACCAGCACCACCAGAGAAAACACACCAAAGAAGTACCAAAGGTTAAAGTTTTTGGGCGCATAATACTCGCCCATGTGCGTGTTCCATGCCCGGGTGACGGGCAGTCTCGCGTCGATCCAAGACATCAGTCCTGATAATGCTTTTTCCATCACGCCACCTCCGCATCAACGCCGATAACCAACACGTTGTCGTTTTCAAATGTATAAGGGGGAATTTCCAGATTGGCCGATGCCGGCACCCCCTTATAAACACGTCCCGCCAAATCAAATTTCGACCCGTGGCAAGGACAGAAGAAGCCCCCCAGCCACTCGTCACCACCCATATCGGCCGCCCCGACCTCCGGCCGGAACTTTGGCGCACAACCCAAATGCGTGCAAAGGCCAACGATAACCAAAAACTCTTCGTTGAGCGCTCTCCCCTCGCCTGCAATATAGTCAGGCTGTGCCGAGCTTTGTGACTGGGGGTCCTTGAGATCATCGTTCAGCGTTGCCAGCCCCGCCACCTGCTCAGGGGTACGCCTCAGCACATAGACCGGCTTCCCGCGCCACTCGATCACGACCATTTGGCCCGGCTCTAATTTACCGATGTCAGCACGCACTGGCGCGCCAGCCGCCTTGGCCTTCTCAGAGGGATTCCAAGATCCCAGAAAGGGAACCGCCACACCCGCAACCCCACCAATGCCTACCGCAGAAGTCGCTGCGGTCAAAAAGCGCCTTCGGGTCTGGCTGCTGTCAGCGCTCGCGTCGTGTGTTTCAGCGTGATCGGTCATTTTCTAGAGTCTCCCGGTGCGCCATAAAGCTTGGCAATTTCAACCTGATGCGCCGTCCAACCCGAGATCGTCGGTCGCGTGCCGGACAAGATTTGCTTAGGGCGCGAAGTGTAATGGTCGCGCCAGCCCCCAGCAAGTTGAAATACGGAATGTGGAGGCCGCGAGATCAACTGTCAGCGCGCGATGATCAGTGCTGGGCACCGTAGGTGTTCACCAGAATCACCCCAGTCACAATCAGTGCAAGCCCCACCAAGGCGGGCCACTCCAAGACTTGATCAAACAACACATGACCCAGCACCGCGATGAGAAATATGCCTAGCGCTGACCACGTAGCGTAAACAACAGCGACCGGCAATACATTCAGTGCGAATGTCAGGCAATAAAAGGCGGCGGCATAACAGACGATCAGGCCCGCCGTAGGTGCGGCGCGAGTGAAGTTTTGGCTGACCGGCAATAGCAGCGTGCCACAAACCTCAAGTGCAACCGCGATCAATAAATAACCATAGTGCACTCCCCACCTCCTGCTCTGGCGGCCGAGCAGCGACCAGCAATATTATGTATTACGCCACAGGCCCTTTTCGAGCGCCACTGAATGCCTTGGCACCGTGAAGAGAAAAACAAAAAAGCCCGCATGGCGCGGGCTTTCAAGGTAATCTCGGCGACGGTTACCGCTTTGAGAACTGGGGACGTCGGCGCGCCTTTCTCAAACCCACTTTCTTGCGCTCAACTTCTCTCGCGTCACGAGTCACATAGCCTGCGGCGCGAAGTGAACCGCGGAGACTTTCGTCGTAATCCAGCAACGCCCGGGTGAGACCATGACGAATCGCACCTGCCTGGCCAAAACTGCCGCCACCAGATACCGTGACGTTAGCATCAAACGTCCCCGTGTTTTCTGTCAATTCGAGGGGTTGACGGACAATCATCCGGGCGACTTCCCTGCCGAAATACTCGTCAATGGGACGACCATTGATCACGATGTTGCCGGTTCCTGTCCGCAAAAATACGCGAGCAGTTGACGTCTTGCGCCTCCCCGTCCCGTAGTAGTGAGCTGTAGCCATCGGGACCTCCTCAGACCGTCAGTGGCTGCGGCTGTTGTGCCGCGTGCGGGTGCGCAGGACCCGCATAAACCTTCAATTTTTTCAGCATCGCGCGTCCGAGAGGACTCCGCGGCATCATGCCCTTTACGGCTCGCTGTATTACCCGCTCCGGCGCCCGGTCAATCAGCTGCTCGAAACTGGCCGATTTGATGCCACCGGGGAACCCGGTGTGATGATAGTACTGCTTGTCGGTTCGCTTGGCGCCCGTCACACGAACCTTTTCGCAGTTAACCACAACGATGTAATCACCCATGTCCATGTGGGGCGTATATTCTGGCTTGTGCTTGCCTCGCAAGCGATGAGCAATCTCGGTTGCGAGTCGCCCAAGGGTCTTGTCTTCAGCATCGACCACGAACCAGTCGTGCTGGATATCGTCGGCTTTAGCGCTGTATGTCTTCATTGCCGTTATCCCAGAGGCAATTTCAGGAGCGCGGATGGTACTGGAGACCCATAGCCCTTTCAACCACTAATTTGTCCAGTGCTAGTCAGGGGTGGTGCTCCGCCTGCAGGTACTCCCGTGTCCGCATCTCCTGCAATCGGGAAACCGTCCGCTCGAACTCGAAACGCAGCCTCATACCGGTATAAATTGTTTCAGGGACAAAGGCCGCGGTCGTAATCAGCTTGACTCTCCGGTCATAGAATTCATCCACGAGATTAATGAAACGGCGCGCCGCGTCCTCTGTTTCGGGCGTCAGTGCTGGAACCCCCTCTAGTAGCACCGTGTGATACTCCCGCGCAATCTCTACGAAATCCGCGGCGCTGCGTGCCTCTTGACACAAGGTTTTAAAATCAAACCAGGCAACCCCCTGAACCGCCGCCCGGGCGGGCATCTGTCTATGGTTGATTTCCAATCGCCGAGGCTGTCCCGCGTGCTGCCCCGTGAGTGAGGCAAAGTACGTCTCTAGGGCCGCAACCCCGGCTTCGTCGTGGGGAACGTGCCAAAGGTCCGCTCTCTCGAGAGTTCTGAAGCGATAATCCGTCGGCGACTCGAGATGCACGACATCTAAATGTCGCTCCAGCAATGCAATAGCAGGCAGGAACCGACTGCGCTGCAGCCCATCCCGGTATAAGTCAACGGGCGGGATATTGGAAGTTGCCACAAGGGTTACGCCGCGGCGCATGAGCGCGTCAATTAATCCACCGAGAATCATCGCGTCGCCAATATCACTCACGAAGAACTCGTCAAAGCAGAGGATCAACGCTTCTCCAGCGATATCGTTAGCGACAATCTCCAGCGGGTTGGTCGCGCCGCTATAGGTTGTCAACGCTGCATGGACACGCTGCATAAAACGATGAAAGTGCACCCGCAGTTTCCTGTCAAAGTCCAGACTATCGAAGAACACATCCATAAAATGAGTTTTACCGCGCCCTACGCCGCCCCAAATATAGAGGCCTTGCTCTGGGACCTGATGCCAACCAAAACGACGCCTGACCCGCGACCACAGTCGCCCCTCGACACCGGCTCGATCCCGCATGCGGTGAAAGAGATCATCGAGCTGATCGACAAGCAGCGCCTGGGCTTGATCCTCTAGAAGCGCGCCGGAGTGGAGATCGCGTTGATAGCACTCCTGGGGGGACAGTGGATGCGTCATGAAAGAACGGGCGATGTTGCGTCGCGTAAAGCCTACCACGCAGTGACCCCTGTTTTGTCAACCCGCCAGACCCGCAAGCCTGCGGGGGAGACACGAAACATGAGCCCAAGACTGTCCTCGACGCATTTGTACTATGATGCTGGAAGCCCCGTGGACGCGCGACGTCAGCCCGGCCATACAGTACACTAATGGCCCACTAGGCATATGAGCGCTCGCTTACCCATGACAGTCGAGACGACCGTATTATCGACGGGCAGCAGAGGGGAGATACAGGGAAGGGCATGGAGTCTGTTACTAATCTAATCATCCCATTAGTTTTTGGGGGCGCGATAGGTGGCGCCTTGGGCTGGTACCTCGCGCTTAACTCCCGGGGTGACAACAAACGCAAAGTCATCATGGAGCTTGAGAGTCAGCTTGATCAAGCGCGCCAAAGTCGCGCGGACTATGAGGCCGAGGTATCAGAACACTTTACGCAGACCGCTGAACTGCTGCACAAATTGACCGACGACTACCGGTCGGTGTACACGCACCTCGCAAAGGGAGCCGATCAACTCTGTGGCGACCATGTAAGCATCTCTGCCGCAGCCCTCAGTGCCCCAGTTGACCCGTCAGGCGCACAATCGCAAGGGGTTGATGTGGCGCAACCGTTGGATTACGCACCAAAGAAACCCGATGAGCAGGGACAGCTGTCGGAAACGTTTGGTTTGGACAAATCGAACACGACCGCGGCGTGAGTCACGCCGGATTATCAACGTCAATAAATTGGTGGGTGCACCCCAGCTCCTGAGCCACGCGAGCACCAACAGCCTGCACGCCGTAGCGTTCTGTGGCGTGGTGACCCGCAGCGATAAAACAGATGCCCCGCTCCCTAGCGCTGTGAACGGTTTGCTCGGATACCTCGCCCGTTACGTAAAGGTCTGCGCCAGCATCGGCGGCCTTATCGATATAGTTTTGTCCTGCGCCCGTGCACCAAGCAACTTTTTGTACCGCACCATCCCCAACAACCAACGGCTCACGCTCCAACTGCAGCGAGAGGTTCTCGGCAAAGGACGATATTGGAGCAGGCTCCTCTAAATCACCGCTGAATAGGGGCAGCGAGGGGTCAGCAGGGTCAAGAGGCGTCGCTTGAGGAACCCCCATCAGCCGTCCCAGCTGCGCGTTATTACCCAACTCCGGATGACAGTCCAAGGGCAGGTGGTACGCGAACAGATTAACCTCGTTCGCCATCAGCGCTCTGAGTCGACGCGCTTTCATGCCGACCACCACCGGGTCTTCCGATCGCCAAAAAAATCCGTGATGGACCAAAATTGCATCCGCTCGGGCGGCTATCGCCGCATCAATCAGGGCCTGGCAGGCAGTAACACCCGTGACTAGAAGCTCAATCTGCGCCTTCCCCTCAACTTGGAGCCCGTTCGGACAATAGTCTTGATAACGCGCGGGCGACAGCAACGTATCCAGATACACTCTCAGATCGTGGCGACTACAGGACATCGGGCGCTTTACCTCACTAGTGAAGTATGAGAATAACCGGCCCGCCATGATTTACAATGGGCCGTGGAGGGCTCCGTGAAAAACGATCTGCTTGCACTTATCTGGCCAGCCTTGGTTGGCGTTCTGGCCGCAGCACTCATTTTGGACAAATGGGTGCTTGCACCTACTGATCCAGCCGATACCCTGCCTAAGAGCGGTTATCGTGACGCCGTAGCGCTTGCCACACCCTCAGTCGTCAACATTTACACCGCAAAATTAGTCGATACGCGAAGAGATCCCCGGCTGAACTCACCGATCCTGAGAAGATTCCGCTCCAGTCAGGGCAGCACACAACGCATCGAGCGATCGCTTGGCTCGGGTGTCATTCTCTCCCGGGACGGACACATCGTTACCAACAACCACGTTATCGCCGGTGCTGATGCCATACAGATCCTGCTGGCAGATGGCCGGTCTGCGAATGCCTCTGTCGTAGGCACCGACCCCGACACTGATCTTGCGGTCCTGCAGATAAGGCTCTCAGATCTCACCCCCATCCACCTAGCCGATGTCGAAGATGTTGCTGTAGGCGATGTTGTGCTGGCGATAGGAAATCCCTACGGATTTGGTCACTCGGTATCCCAGGGCATCGTATCCGGCATCGGCAGGTTTGGACTCCAACTCTCTACTTACGAGGACTATATCCAGACCGACGCCACCATACATTTGGGAAGCTCTGGTGGCGCACTTATCAATAGCAGGGGCCAACTCATTGGCATTAATACCCTGATTTACACTGCGGGAAATGATGCCAAAAGCGAAACACCGGGAATCGGTATCAATCTGGCCACACCGAGCGATCTCGCTGCCTCTGTGCTGAACGACATCGTTCAGTATGGGACAGTTATCCGCGGCTGGCTGGGAGTGAGCGTGGACGTATTATTGACGGAAGGGCCGTCGGGATCCCTTGTTCAGCAGCTTATTGTCACCGAACTCGCCGCAGGTGGCCCCGCGGAGCGTGCCGGGATCAGGTTGAACGACATTATTTCGTCACTGGATGGTGAGCCCGTCGTCGATGGGCGCGCTGCCATGTTGCAGATCGCGCGACTCCGGCCCGGACACCTACTGCGTGTGAGTCTGGACCGGGACGGACAGCTGGTAGAGTTGGAGGCCGTCGTCGGCACCCGCGCGAAGGCCGGATGAGCTAGTTTTTACGATGGATTCGTGCCTCGGCACTCAGGCCATGTGCCTGCAGCGATTCAGCCTCCGCCAATGTCGCTGCGATGTCTCCAAGAACCTGCGCACCGCGAGCAGAAATTTCTATCACGCTACTTCGCCGCTGGAAATCGTAGACGCCCAGCGGCGACGCAAAGCGAGCGGACCCTGCGGTGGGCAGAACGTGATTTGGTCCAGCACAATAGTCTCCCAGCGCCTCCGAAGACATCGCCCCCAGAAATATTGCACCCGCAGCGGTGATTTGCTCCAGCAACGACCGTGGCTGGTTTACCGCCAGCTCGAGATGCTCGGGTGCCAGTCGATTGCTGAGCGCAACTGCGGCATCAAGGTCGGGCACTTTGATCAACGCGCCCCGATTTTTAAGCGACTTGGAAATCACCTCTCGGCGCGCCATCAGAGGCAGTTGCTCGGCGATACGCATTGCAATTTCATTCAGGTAAGCCTGATCAGGTGAAACCAACACCGCCTGCGCAAATTCATCATGCTCAGCTTGGGCGAACATATCTAGGGTCACCCATTTGGGGTCTACCGATCCGTCTGCAATGATGAATATCTCAGAAGGCCCTGCGACCATGTCGATACCCACACGGCCAAAAACCTGCCTCTTGGCCTCGGCAACATATCGGTTACCCGGCCCCACAATTTTATCGACGCTGCCAATGGTTTCAGTACCATAAGCGAGGGCAGCAACCGCCTGAGCACCGCCGATCGTGAAAACCTCGGTGACGCCGGCAAGACCCGCGGCTGCAAGCACGACTGGATTAATCTGGCCGCGAGGAGCAGGGGCCACCATCACAATATCGCTCACCCCCGCTACTCTTGCGGGCACCGCATTCATCAGTACCGATGATGGGTAGCTGGCTTGCCCTCCGGGCACGTAGATACCGACACGATCCAATGCAGAAACGCGCTGCCCGAGAACACTGCCGTGCTCATCTTCAAACTGCCACGTCGTGGTCAATTGTCGCTCGTGAAAATCGTGAATTCGTTCGATCGCACTGCACAAAGCACGATGTATGCGCTGATCAATGTGGTCTGCTGCAGCCTCAAGTTCCTCGACACCCAGAGCAAACTCTGTGACGCCCTGCGCTTCACGCGAGTCAAAATCATTAGTGAAGCGCAGTAGCGCCTCGTCCCCCTCTCGCGCTACTGCTGAGAGAATGTCTGCAACTCTACTTACCAATGTCGGATCGGTCTGCGCGGGGCTGAGCATCAAGCTCGCGAACTCCTCGTCGAATCCGTCACTCGAGGCATCCAATCTAGCGATGCATTGATCACTCACCCGCCGCCGCTCCCCGCTCTTTGAGTACTGATGTCAGCGCCTCAATCAGGGCCATCACCGAGCTGTGCCGGGTTCGCATTGCTGCTTTATTCACGATCAGACGAGACGAGATCTCAGCAATTTCCTCCAACGCTTCCATACCGTTCTCTGCCAACGTCTTTCCCGTGTCAACAATATCCACAATCTCGTCAGCCAACCCAATGAGAGGCGCTAGCTCCATTGAACCGTAGAGTTTGATGAGGTCAGCATGGACACCCTTCTGAGCATAGTGTGCGCGAGCCACATTCAAAAATTTTGTCGCCACTTTGACCCGGCGGGCGCCGCTCCTTGGTAAGCGATCTTTCGGTGCGGCAGTCATTAGCCGGCAACGTGCAATACCCAGATCAAGCGGCTCATAGATACCTGCGCCACCGAACTCCAATAACATGTCTTTCCCGGCAATGCCGATATCCGCTGCACCGTGGCGCACATAAGTGGGCACATCTGATCCGCGGAGCACAACAAGACGGATTCTCGGGATGCTGGTGGGGATGACCAGCTTTCTACTGACTTCCAACCGCTCAGAGGGCTGAATACCCACCGCGGCAAGGAGTGGTAGCGTCTCGCTGAGAATACGGCCCTTGGTGAGGGCAATGGTCAGATCGTGGTCAATATTCATTCGGTCGTCATTGTCAGATTACCCGTCCACACGACGGATGTTGGCGCCGAGGGACTGGAGCTTGCCCTCAATATCCTCATAGCCACGATCGATGTGATAAATCCTATCGATGCGGGTTTCTCCATCGGCAACGAGTCCAGCGATAATAAGGCTTGCTGATGCGCGGAGGTCTGACGCCATGACAGGGGCCCCCTGTAGCGCTGACCGACCCGACGTAATGGCCGTGTCAGTCTCAATCACAATGTTCGCACCCATCCGCTTCATTTCATGCGCCTGCATTAACCTGTTTTCAAAAATAGTCTCGGTCACCCGCGCACGACCCTCGGCCACGGTATTAAGCGCTGTGAATTGCGCCTGCATATCTGTTGGAAACCCGGGAAAAGGCGCGGTCACGATATCCACCGCCCGCGGCCGTCTACCCTCCGCGTCCAGCTCGATCCAATCTTCACCCTCACGAACCGCCGCTCCACACTCGCGCAATTTTTCCAGCACAACACCCAATAGCGCACTGGAAATGCCCTCAACCCGAACCTTGCCTCGAGTCGCCGCCGCTGCAACCAGATAGGTGCCCGCCTCAATTCGATCTGGCATTACGTCATACCGGCAGCCCGACAAAGCGGGTACGCCAGTAATCCGAATCGTAGCGGTGCCCTGGCCCGAGATCTTGGCACCCATGGCATTGAGGAAATTAGCCAAGTCGACAATTTCCGGTTCCTGCGCGACGTTCCTAAGCGTCGTCTCGCCACGTGCCAGTACCGCCGCCATCATGGCGTTTTCAGTACCCCCGACAGTGACCGTCCCGAAGCGGAAATCAGTGCCGCAGAGACCGTTCTGTGCCGACGCAACCAAGTACCCCCCGTCGGTCACTATGTCTGCCCCCATCGCCGCCAGTGCACTGATATGCAAATCGACGGGGCGACTGCCGATAGCGCAACCACCGGGAAACGAGACTTCCGCACAACCAAAACGGGCCAACAAGGGCCCGAGCACCAAAATCGATGCACGCATGGTTCTGACCAAGTCATAAGGCGCTTTAACCTCCTCAGTCGATCCATTGTCGACGGTCACACGCCCCGCTTCTAACGGCGAGACGCGTGCACCAAGGCTGGATAAGAGCGTCAACATAGTCGAAATATCCTTGAGCTTTGGTATCCGACCCAACCGGCACACATCATCTGTCAGCAAGGTAGCAGCGAGAATTGGTAGCGCTGCGTTTTTCGATCCGGAAGCAACCAAAGTCCCTTCCAGCCTCCTCCCGCCCTCGATAATTAAACTTTGCAAGAGGCACCCATTAGGATTCGGCGGGGGTGCCCGTCTTGATATTCACAGCGTGCAAAGTGCCATCTGCGATCAAACCTGAGAGAGGTGCATACACTTTTTGTTGGCGGCTGACCGGACGCAGACCCTCAAACAGACTGCTGATAACCTGTATATCCACGTGACCCCCATTCAGCGCGACCGACACCTCTGCTTCTGGGAATGCTTCCAATAGTAGAGTCGTTAATTCCTGCTCAGTCACGATCCATCTCCTCATATTGTTCGACAATTGCTGCATTCCAATCCTCGATTACCCGGTCGAGGTCGTCATCAGCCGCTTTGGCAAGGGCCGAAAACTGGTTGCGGTAAATCTCGCCAAGATTGATGGTTTCGATAATAAGGTTACGCAAACGCCAATTGCCGTCTTTGTACTGACCCATTTGATAGCGAATGGTATAAACCCGATCTGCCTCGCCGTAGACCAACTGCGTTACGGAAGCAATCCGCGCGCTTTGTGGGGAAGCCTCTACACCCTGCACCTCCATATTGGCGCCACCGAAGGCCAGGAGCCCCTTGGCATAGCTTCGGATCAACCCCTCTCTGAGAGTGGCAGCAAACCGGTCGCGTTGCGCCTTCAGTGCCACCTGCCCCTCGGGATCAAGTGACCGACCTCGGCTGTAATACTCCCCCATCACGGCGGTCGCAAACCCGCGCCAGTCAACCAAGTCAGAGAGCACCTGATCAATCGCATCAAAATACCTATCCGGGTCCTGATCAAAATAGGTGTCCGCTTCTGCAACCACCTCCATTACCCGCTGAGTGACGTCGGTAATCACCTGCTCAGGTCCCGCGGCGGCCTGCGATGTCTCGGGCGACAGCGCGGTACTCAACGTTGCCATGGCCAGACTGCCAAACATCACGATCAGCAAAAATATTTTGCGCTTCACGAATTCCTCCATTCGTTAATTCCGGTCTCGATCACCATCATATTGATAGAACGCCCCCCAATTGAAGGGGCTAATCCCACGCACCCATCGGTTGACTGGGGTAGACTGCTTCCGCGGATTAAGGCTCTCTTGTGCGGAAATTTGCCAAGAGAGGACACGTCGAAGGCCACGTCTCTTCCGGGGAGAAATGATACCCGATCGAAAGAGGGACTACCCGCGCAAGGAAGGAGCAAAAAACAATGCTTGTGGGTTACTTAGCGGCAATCGCAGCTGGCTTGGCGATTCTGGTCTGGAGCGCCGATCGTTTTGTTGATGGCGCGTCAGCCATTGCCCAGCGCGCAGGTCTAACCCCCATGCTAATTGGACTGACTGTTGTCTCGGTGGGAACGTCCTCTCCTGAAATCCTTATCTCAATCATGTCGGCGCTGGCTGGGTCCGGAGAACTTGCTGTGGGTAATGCGCTGGGCTCAAATATTGCAAACATCGGCCTTGTATTGGGCGTCACCTTGCTCATCGCACCCATCGCAATCCGGCGAGGCACTGCTTTCGTCGATTTGCCGTTACTCATTGGTTCGGTGCTTTTCACCGCCTGGCTCTTATGGGATCTTGAACTGTCGCGGATGGATAGCATTTTCCTCTTGTGCGCCCTCAGTCTTTTCTTTATCCGAATCTCTCAGCATGTGAAAAACCCTGCCGCAGACAGCGTCACTCCCACTATCCCAGACCTTTCTGCAGGGCGCGCTTGGCTCTCTTTTGGAGGAGGCTTGGTGTTACTAATCGCCTCGTCACGGTTGTTGGTGTGGTCGGCGACGCAAATCGCGATGGCCCTGGGTGTCTCTGAATTAATTATTGGGCTCACTATCGTGGCCGTAGGCACGAGCCTGCCAGAACTGGCGGCGTCGATCATGAGCGCGGTAAAGGGCCACGCCGACATGGCCATAGGCGCGGTGGTGGGCTCTAACATGTTCAATATTTTGCTTGTGCTGGCCATACCCGGCTTTTGGAGTAGCCTCAGTTTGGCACCAGAGGTGTTGTGGAGAGACCTCGCCATGGTATTTCTCACAACGCTGTTGCTTGCATTAGCCGCGTTATGGGGTTGGAATCGAGCAGAAGACCGTGGCGAGTTGAAACGCGGCACCGGGCTGATGCTGTTGGTATGTTACATCGGCTACTATTTTTGGCTTCTGGCATCACCGTGACCTATGGACCCCGACCCCGACCAACTACTGATTGACTCTGCAAAACGCACCATCGGTCTCGAGGGTAATGCGGTACTCGCGCTGCGTGATGTGATTGGTCCTGCTTTCGCGGCGGCCTGCCAATTACTAGTGAACACAACAGGACGTGTCGTGGTTACCGGCATGGGTAAGAGTGGGCATGTAGCGGGAAAAATTGCAGCTACATTGGCCAGCACAGGTACGCCAGCTTTCTTTGTGCACCCGGGAGAAGCTTCCCACGGCGACATGGGAATGATCACCCGCAATGACTGCGTTCTGGCGCTCTCAAATAGCGGAAATACGGGCGAAATTATCACCCTTTTACCCTTGATCAAGCGCCTTAACATCCCGCTCATCAGCATTACTGGTAATGCTGAAAGCGAACTTGCTCTCGCTTCAAGAGTGCATTTACTGGCGGCCGTGGAATCCGAGGCCTGTCCGCTCAACTTGGCTCCAACCGCCAGCACAACAGCGGCATTGGTCATGGGTGATGCATTGGCAATCGCCGTCCTCGAGGCGCGCGGGTTCACAGCAGAGGAATTTGCGTTTTCACACCCGGGAGGTGCGCTTGGTAAGCGACTTTTGCTGCGGGTTAGCGATGTGATGGTGAAAGGTGACGAAATCCCCAAAGTACGACCTACCGCAACACTCATAGACGCATTGAACGAAATCACCCAGAAGGGGTTGGGCATGACCACTGTGGTCGACAAGGACGATAAACTCCAGGGAGTATTTACCGACGGCGATCTCCGCAGAGCCATCGAGGGTCAGCGGGATCTGCAACAGACATCACTTGAAACTGTGATGACGGAAATGCCCAGAACGATCTCCGAAGATTTGCTGGCGGCTGAAGCGCTGGGCATGATGGAGCGTCATCGAATCAGCTCTCTGGTTATCGTTAATGACGCTCGATCAGTGCAGGGAGTTGTCACTTTATTGTCGCTCTTGAAGGCGGGCATATCGTGACAGGACGAGCGGCACAACTTGCGGAAACAATCCAAATGGTCGTGCTGGATGTAGACGGCGTGCTAACGGATGGCTCGGTACTGTATAGCGGGCCGGACCAGACGGAAATTAAAGCATTTAATATCAAGGACGGGCTGGGTATTAAGCGGCTCCGCGATAGTCGCATTGAAGTCGCCATTATCACCGGACGAAAATCCGAGGCGGTAACCCAAAGGATGGAGGAACTGGGGGTCGACATTGTGCTGCAGGGCCGGGATGACAAGCGCGAGGCGCTGCTTGAAGTTCTGGCCACGCGAGACATACCGCTAGCGCAGGTAGCCTATATGGGCGATGACTTGCCGGATCTGGAACCGCTTCGCATGGTTGGACTTGCGACCTGCCCCAGCGACGCGGTGTTGGCCGTTCATGACATAGCCGACTGGGTCGCTCCCCTCCCCGGCGGCCGTGGCGCCGTGCGAGCACTGAGCGACTTCATTCTTCGCGCTCAGGAAAAAGAAGCCCTGCCGCATCGTGAGCTGGATCGTTGAGAACCGTTTCTCTGACGCTGACGGGGCTGATCATCGCCATCGCATTGTGGCATCAATTGGCGCCACAGATTTCACTCAAATCCAGTCCATTCGCTGACAATGGCAAATTGGTAACCAGCTATCTTCGTGCCGGAGTCAGAACTCAGTTTTCCGGTGACGGGAAACCTGCCGACGTGTTGGCCATCGATAAAGCTGAGCGCATTGAAGGTAGCGATGAGACCGCCTTGAGTGGCATCCAGTTCTTCTCCCAGAGCAAAGACGGGGCAAAGTGGCACATCGATTCCACCTTCGGCCTGTTCTTTGAGAAAACCAATGAACTCTTCCTGGATCGGGGTGTCAATATTCATGAGGTGTCCCGGAATGCGACCATGAGTACTCAGTCGATGTGGCTATTGATTAATGACAAACGAGCGATGGGTGATCGTGAAGTTGTGTTGACGAGTCCCGGCAATCGCACGTTCGGAACGGGCTTTGAACTGGATCTCATGACCGACATAGCCACCCTGAAGGGCCGGGTAAAGACGGACTATGAATAACCGCAAACGCATCTGTATCCGCTGGTTAGCTGTCTGTATCACCTTATTCAGTGCTGGATCGGGTGCGCTGGATTCCGACAGGGAGCAGCCAATTCAAATCGAAGCTGATGTCGCTGTCCGGGATGAAGGCGCGGGGGAAACCCGATACGAGGGAAATGTAATTCTGACTCAGGGATCGTTACGCATCACTGCAGACCTCATTTCGATAAAACACGATAGCGTTGCTGCCGACAAAATTGTCGCCACCGGGCGACCCGCCACCTTGGTACAACAGCCCGCGAGCGATCAGGCACCGGTTGACGCCTCGGCGAGACTAATCGAATACATCCGATCTGAGGATCTAGTGCGGTTGATCGATGAAGCGCGAATAACCCAGGATGGCTCAGTATTGTCCGGTGACCGCATCGAGTATCTGGTCACGCAAAAAAAGGTAAAGGCCGCCGGCTCGACAAGCTCGCGCGGCGAGGGCCGTGTAGAGGTTGTTATTCCGCCGGAAAACCTGCGCCGGTCTCCCGAAAATGACTAAAACCCTCAGCGTTCATCATCTTGCCAAGGCTTATGGAGGGCGACCCGTTGTCAAAGATGTGTCACTACAAATCAGCGCCGGCGAGATTGTTGGGCTGTTAGGCCCCAATGGCGCAGGAAAGACGACGTGTTTTTACATGATCGTCGGCTTGATCGCAGCAGACGCTGGCGATATTCGCCTGGACGGCGAGTCAGTAATGTCAATGCCCATGCACCGCCGAGCGAGAGCCGGCATCGGCTATCTGCCACAAGAGGCGTCGATTTTCAGACAACTTTCCGTGAGGGACAATCTGCTCGCCATTCTCGAAACGCGACGAGAACTCAGTCGAAAGGACCGCCTGTCGATGGCCGACAGTTTGCTGGACGAGTTTAATGTCAGCCATCTCGCCGAATCGCTGGGTCAGTCTTTGTCAGGAGGGGAACGTCGCCGGGTAGAAATCGCGCGTGCCCTCTCCACAGAGCCAACCGTGATGTTGCTTGACGAACCTTTTGCTGGGGTCGACCCCATCTCAATCTCGGAGATCAAAGAGATCATTTCTCATCTCAAGGCGCGGGGGATCGGCGTGCTGATCACTGATCACAACGTTCGGGATACTTTGGATATCTGTGAGCGCGCTTACATTGTTGGCGAAGGCTACGTCATTGCTTCAGGCTCGCCGGCAGAGGTTCTCGAGGACGTAAAAGTCAGGCAAACGTATCTCGGAGACCAGTTTAGCCTTTAGCATTAATCATCACTGAAGCGCAACGCCACACTGCCCCTGCAAGTTCCTTGCCAATTCATTCCAATGTGCCCTGACCAGCGCTAGACTAAAGCCCTCTAGGGTAAAGAGCAGGCAGATGAAACAGGCGCTACAGCTCAAGCTGGGCCAACAGTTGGCCCTCACGCCCCAACTGCAGCAGGCAATAAAATTGTTGCAGATGAGCACCGCTGATCTGCAACAAATCATCGAAGAAACCCTTGAATCCAACGCCCTTCTTGAGCGGGAAAACGAGCTCGCCGCGGAATCCGAAAACTTGGATTTTTCTGAGGAGGTGGCAGCAGAAGATACCTCTGAAGAGTTGGCGGTTGATGCCGCCTGGGAAGATCTCATGCCGTCGTCAGCGCCGCCGCCAAGCCTAGGGTTGGGAGATGCTGATTTTTCGGAGCGTGATTCGGCAGAAGAATCGCTGCGTGATCATCTGCTCTGGCAACTCAACCTGACACGACTGTCGGACATCGACCATGTCATTGCGCTGGCATTGATCGACGCCCTAGACGCCGATGGACGTCTGACGCAAACCCCGGAGGCCATTCATCAGGAGCTCGACCTCGAAGAGGTAGAGCTCGATGAAGTGGTGGCCGTGTTACATCGGCTGCAGCACTTTGAACCCCCCGGCGTTTTTGCGACGGATCTGAGGGAGTGCTTGCTGATACAACTCAGACAACTTCCGATTGAAACGCCCTGCCGCGAGCTGGCCGGGGCAATTGTCAGCCGACATCTCGCTCAACTCCCGACAGCGCCTGCTCGACAGCTCGCTAAAAAACTCAGAACAACTGAGCCAGAACTTGAAGCTGCCATCGGATTGATTCGCTCTCTGGACCCAACACCGGGAGCAAAGATCGGCGGCGAACAAATCGAATACGTCACGCCCGATGTATTTGTTCATCAGAGAAACGGGCGTTGGTTGGTTGAACTGAACCCGGATATCGCGCCAAAACTCCGCGTAAATGAGCACTATGTATCAGCTTTGAATGGGGGATCCAGCACTGACAAGGGTTACGTGAAAGAGCACCTGCAGGAGGCTCGCTGGTTTATGAAAAGCCTGCAAAGTCGTAACGAGACTCTGCTCAAAGTAGCGACCAAAGTTGTGGAACACCAGAAAGCATTCTTAGCACTCGGTGAGATAGCCATGAAACCGCTGGTACTCGCCGATATTGCTTCGGAGGTAGAACTTCATGAATCCACGGTATCCAGAGCGACTACCAGAAAATATATGCACACGCCGCGAGGCACTTTTGAGCTGAAATATTTCTTTTCCAGCCGCGTGACTGGTGATGACGGCGGCGATAGTTCCTCGACGGCGATAAAGGCTGCGATAAAAAACTTAGTCAGTGCAGAGGATGCAAGAAAACCGCTTAGCGACTCCAAATTGTGCGACCTGCTAAAAGATCAAGGCATGTCTGTAGCGAGGAGAACCATCGCCAAATACCGGGAGCAACTCTCCATTTCCCCCTCCAATGAACGGAAACGCCTAAACTGAACACCAAACAAACGTACCAAGGAGCGCGATATGAACCTGACGATTAGTGGACATCATCTGGATGTAACGCCTGCTATTCGAGAACATGTAGAGGGGAAATTTGCACCCATTGAGCGCCACGGTGACCACATTACCCGAGCCGACGTCACATTAGTCGTCGAAAAACACCACCATAAAGCGGAGGCAAATCTCCATGTTGCTGGGGCAGACCTATTCGCTTCATCAGCATCTGATGACATGTATACAGCGATTGATTCTTTGGCGGAAAAACTGGACCGGCAGGTCATCAAACAAAAGGAAAAGCGCAGAGGGCACTGACCGATGTCACTCACTTCCGAAAGCCGGCTCGCGGATATATTGATTTTCAGCCGGCTATCCCTTCACAGTAAAAAACGAGTTTTCGAGAGTGCGGCGGAAGCTTTTGGCGACGTCGCTGGCCTTTCAAAAGAAGCCGTATATCGCGGATTACTTGACAGGGAGCGGTTAGGTAGCACGGCGCTGGGCAATGGCGTCGCGATTCCCCACTGTCGGATCGATGATTGTGATGCCCCTCTGGGGTGTCTTGTGACCTTGAGCGACCCGATAGATTTTTCTGCACCGGATGGAGAGGGGGTTGATATTGTCTTGGTGTTGCTGGTGCCTACTGAAGCCACCCAGGCGCATCTCGACCTCTTGGCAGGGGTCGTGACATTTTTATCCGAAGATTCGACACGGGCAGCAATAAGGGAAGCAATTGAGTCGGATGACCTGTCAATAATTTTTGCCGAGAGTGGCCTGCTATGACGCCTCGACTGATCATCATTAGTGGCAGCTCCGGCGCGGGGAAAAGTAGCGCGTTGCGACTTCTCGAGGACGAGGGCTATTACTGTGTGGATAATTTGCCGCCGAGACTGATGGCAGATTTCGCCCGAGAGGTTTTGCAGCATCCCGATTATGATCGGTTCAAGGGCATTGCGGTTTGCATCGATGCTCGTGCCATCAGCCCCGAGCGACAGGGAGAAACCACTCCGCTTCGGCAAGTCCTGAAAACCAGCGAGTCTCTCGTTATCTTTCTCGATGCCCAACCCCATATCCTCCTGAAGCGGTTCAGTGAAACCCGTCGCCGACATCCGCTCGCCGGCCCCAACAACTCATTGCCGGAGGCAATAACTCGGGAAAGGCAACACTTAGCATTTATTGCCGCACAAGCCGACCTCCTGATCGATACTAGCGACCTCTCCCCGCGCGATCTCAGAGACGCAATCACGCGACGCATTATCGAACGACGAGATGGCCTGTCGATCATGGTCGAATCTTTTGCTTTCAAACGCGGCATGCCAACTGACGCGGATTTTGTATTCGACGGCAGAGGCCTCTCCAACCCCTATTGGGAAGAGTCCTTGCGGCACTTGTCAGGGAGGGATGAACTCGTAAAGCAGTTTCTTGAGTCAGACCCAAAAACCCTGACAATCTTCAAGCGCATGAACAAATTTATTACCGAAACGCTTCCCGACTTTAATCAAAGCGATAGAAGCTATTTGACCATCGCGATTGGTTGCACAGGAGGCCAACATCGGTCGGTCTATCTCGCCGAAAAGCTCCATACCGAGTTAGTGAAAAACTATCCAGCAACGCAGCTGAGACATCGCCATTTAACCTCGAGCGAAACAGCATGAGCGAATCTACGCTCAAAATCGTCAATCCGCTGGGCCTGCACGCTCGACCGGCTGCAAAAGTGGTGGACTGCGCCAATCGGTTCAGCTGCGACATCACGCTGAGCTTTAACGACAGGGAAATAGACGCCAAAAGTATTATGTCCGTGCTCATGTTGGCAGCGGGTCAGGGAACCGAACTTGTCCTGCGAGTATCCGGGGAAGACGAGGCTGCCGCCCGAGACGCAATGGAGGCCCTGTTTAGCTCAGGTTTTGGCGAGTTGGAATAAGTCGCAAATTCAGGCCTGCTGGCTGGACCTACCCTCGGGGCTGGGGATAATAGGCGCGGCACAGGAGGCTCTCTGTTGAATTCGCCCGCTAACTTTCCTACCAAAACTGAGCGTATCGATCAGGCACTGCGCGCCGGTACGCTGGGTGATGTCGCAAGCATTCTCGCTGAAATGCCACCGGGAGATATTGCCTATCTGGTGAGCTCCTCCCCCCCTGATTATCGAGCTGTACTGCTGGGCTTGCTGGAGTCTGAGCAGGAGGCTCTGGTTGTCAACGAGCTTCCAGACGAGCTCCGCAGTGCAATCCTGATCGACCGTGACCCCGAAGCACTGGCCGGCATCGTTGAAAAACTGGATGACGACGATGTGGCAGATATCCTGCATGAGTTGCCCGAGGACGTCACCGGGCAGGTCTTGGCGATCATGGATGAGCAGTATCGGCAAAGGCTGCAGACGGTGCTCAGTTTCCCTGATGACGTCGCCGGTGGGCTGATGAGCACTGACACCATCACCATCAGAGCCGATCTGACCCTCGATGTCGTCCTGAGATATCTCCGACGCCACGTCGAAATCCCCCAAAACACAGACAGCCTGCTAGTCGTTAATCGCAGCGATAAATTAGTCGGCCTGCTGCCGATTCGCACGGTCCTCGTCTCTGATCCTGCAGTTTCTGTGCGGGAAATGATGATCACCGATCAGGAGGCCATCGACGCCAACACGTCGGCGACGGAGGTGGCGCGTCGTTTTGAGCGGAATGACTGGGTGTCGGCACCTGTGGTGGATGAAGCTGGCAACTTGCTTGGGCGCATCACCATCGATGACGTCGTCGACGTCATTATTGAGGAGGCGGATCATTCATTGACTTCGCTTGCCGGTCTGGCCGAAGAGGACACCTTTGCCACGGTGTGGCAGTCAGCGCCAAGGAGAGCCGTCTGGTTAGCCGTCAATCTCGCAACGGCATTGCTGGCCTCCTCTGTAATCAGCCTCTTTCAGGGAACCATCGAGAAGGTTGTCGCTTTGGCGGTGCTCATGCCTGTCGTTGCTTCCATGGGTGGGATCGCGGGCACCCAGAGTTTGACAATCTTGATTCGCGCAATGGCCATGGGTCAAATTAACGATCGGACTCAGCTGTGGCTGGTTGGACGCGAGTCTCTGATCGGCATCATCAATGGCACTCTTTGGGCGGCAGTGGTCGCAGTCACCGCCTCCATTTGGTTCGACGACATCGCTCTCGGCCTAATCATCGCCTGTGCAATGCTCATCAACCTGATGACCGCTGGACTGTCGGGGGCGGGGCTGCCCCTGCTCTTGCGACGCCTGAATGTCGACCCCGCGCTGGCGGGTGGTGTTCTCGTCACAACGATTACTGACATCGTCGGGTTTTTGGCTTTTCTGGGCCTTGCCACCTGGTTTTACGGATAACCAACGTTTGAGTATGCGTGACAAGGAGGACAATGAGGCTGAACAGGAAGCACCCAGTAAAAGCGCTCGCAAGCGACACATGCATGCGCTTCAGCAATTAGGGGAGCGTCTGGTGGCGCTTCCTCAGGCTGAACTGGACGCGATCCATATTGAGGATGAGCGACTTAAAGAAGCCATTGACCAGGCTAGACGCATTACCGCCAGAGGCGGTTTAAAACGCCAGCTGCAATTTATTGGAAAACTGATGCGCTCCGTGGATCCCGCCGATATTGAGGCGGCCTTGCAGGAGAAGGACCGGCACCATAGAGATGCTGTCGGCAGACATCACCAGATCGAAGCGGCCAGAAACAAGTTGATACTAGAGGGAGACCCTGCACTGGGCGAAATTCTTTCTATATGGCCGTCCGCTGAGCCTGCCCTGCTTCGCCAATGGCGACGTCAATACCCGAAAGAAGTGAGCAAAGGGCAAGAAAAAGCGCATTGCAGAAAATTATTCCGTTATCTGGCTGGGCTTGGGGCGGTGGACTCGGCAGCGGACTGATCTGCCGAGGGAGGCGCGGTTGCCTTTGCATCAAACACCCGTTCAAAAATGACCTGAGGGTCATTTAAATCTCCGCTGACTGAATACACGCCACTGGACAGTTGGTTCATTTGCTCCTCGAAAACCTTGCTCACCAGATAGGTGCCAGCCGCTATGGGCAGCCCGCCTGCCAGTGCGGCCACCCAAGGGATGTTGTCTACCAGCGGTAACGTCACGACCAATTCACCGTCCAAGGTCTCAGTCTGCAAATCAACATCGCTGACAAAATTGAAGTAGCCACCAGATCCCTCAATGGAGAAATCTGGAATCCGAAGCTGCCCCTCGTCAAACTCAAGGTGACCCTCGGCGCGATCAAAAGTCACACCGGGATCAAAAAGCTGGTTCATATTTGCCCGCCGAAACAAGCCCGCCAGATTCATCAGGCTCAGCAACCGCATCGCTCCCTCCGTCTCGGCATTGGCGGTGGTGAAGGAACCCGACTCCATTTTCAAATCCATAGACCCGGAGATCGCGCGCAAGTCAAACTGACCCGGACTACCGCTCCACGACCAGTCGACATCAAGGTTACCGCTCCGCGTTTGCATAATGGGGGTGACACCGAGCGACGTCAGCGTTGACTCAAGATTACTGAACCCGGCAGCCACCGAGACGGAAGTAATCTCACTGTCTTCTGATTGTTGCCAATGGACTTTGCTGGTAGGTAAAAGGGCGACCCCAGCAAGGTTGCCCGTAACGTCTGTAAACTGCCAACTTTTGGTCTGAAAATCTGTGACGGTGAAATTAATGTCGCCTAGGCGGCGCCCGTGCCACAACACGTCATTGATGACAACGGGGACAGGCTGCCAAGCAGACGCCAAGTCCGCAAATTTTCCAGCTGATCGATCTCCAAACTCAGGGATGGCATCAATATTGAGGTAATCGACGACTACCTCTGGTCGCAATTTCGGGTCAAATTCAGCGGCGGATTCGGAAATGGGCGCAGCAAACTCATGCCGATATGCGCCGCGCAGCCAAGGTAAAGCAAAATCCATCAAAAACGATTCCGGATTTGAGCTGACTGAGAGATTTAAACCGCCTAGCGAATTTCCGCGCCAGAGCAATTGCTCGACACGGAGATCATCAATGCTGATGGGCGGAAAACCCGTCGCTGGCACAGAGCCATCCCGTAAAGCATTGAGCCACGCTGCAGGATCAAACTCAGGCAACATGCCGGTCACGCGGATGCCCGCACCATGACTCGTCAATTTTTGCCGGGGTGGCCGGGTTCTCGGCGTCAAGTCAACAGCCATTGTTGCCAGCTCGTAACCCGGCGCATCGATCACCGCCGAAAACCGACCAAACCAAAACACCTCCCACTCTGCCCAACCGCGATCACGCCAAACAAGCTTGAGCGGCGCCTTGCTCTCACGGGTCTTTCCCCATGGCACAGGAAGATCGATCTGCATGCCCGCTAAATCAGATGCAATCTCCACCGCTATTTGGTCCGCAACAGTGACTGCGATGTGGACGGGAGCGATGCCGTCAACCGGCAGCGATAGAGGCAGTGAACGCCAGCCAAGCAAATCCCTCGCGGCCACATCAAAATCCAGTCGAGCAGCGAGCAAGGTATCTGGGGTCGAGGCAAAATCAGGGCTCATTTCAACGCTCAGTGGCCGCCCGTAGAGCGCTCCGCTCAGCGCTCTGCTCTCGAAGCCACGGGAGGAGTGGTAAATCACATCGCCTGAAACGCCCTCAACCGCTAATTCGAGCAAGTCTGAATGAACATCAGCGGCAGAGAGCCGCGTTGCGACTTCCACATCGAGTGATCCAGCAATATCGCGCAAGTCAAAACCAATACGGAGATTGGTACTGGCAACACCCGTTGCGGTGACATCGTCGATCAAGGGCTTAGCAAAATAAAGCGGCGGAAGCTGGCTCAACCCGCTTGTGAGTGCAGACACCTCGCCGTCTGATGCGGATTGAATCTGTAGCCAAAACTTATCTGGCCGCAAACGCAAGCCAACGAAAGTATGGTCCAACTCCAGGCCAGCAATCCGAGTGTACGGCGACCACACATCAATAAGTGTGTCGTCGAGACGTAAAAAACTTGTTGGCTGCAGCGCAGCAGGCCAATCACCTTGATAAGCCAGCGCCACATCGCGAAGATTCGCGGCCAACTGCATGGTCTGCGATGGGTGGCCGTAAGGCCTGAAGTCGCCAAACCACATGAAGGTTGCCGCCTCGATGTGACCCGCGGGCAGCGCGTTTTGTAACCACTGGTAAGCAGTGGTCGGCAGTCGATACGGTATGTAGCTATTGCGCACGCTCATGGGTGCGTCGCTCACAGCTGCCGCTAAGCGCATGTGCCTCTCAATTGAGGCATTTTTAAAAAAGGGAATATCCATCTCAAACTGCACGGTGGCTGTGTGATCCGAGGCCACCGCCAAAAAAAGCCCATCCTCAAGCCACAGCGCGTCGGGCTGCCAGTGTGCTGAAAGCACCCCAGTCACGGCGTCAAATTGAATCGATGATTCATAGACTTTCGGCAACGTCAACGAGAAGTCCTCGGTAAGGATCCACGCCTGTGCGCCACTCTGATTCGCGACAAGACTTGCGTCGATCCCGCCAAGTCCAGGGACGTTGCGATAGGGTTGCGTCGTCGCATTTTCGACAACAATTGACGTGGACCACGATTGCAAAGGCTCCATTAACGAAGCCATCTCCAGAGAGAGCGCCTCGACACGACCATTGGGGTCCAACGTTGCCAGTATCTGGCTCGCTCTCTCAGGCAGCACCCCACTCGCTACTAAAATTTCTATTAAAGGTGAGATCTCAAAATCCCTGACCAAGATTTGCCAATCACCGTCTGATTTGGCGAGCTGAAGGCGATGCAAAGCGAGTTGTGAATCCGAGTGCGTCAGCTTCGCGTTCTGAACCCATAGCTGCTGCTGGCCAGAGAGAGCCTCCAGAGCGGCAGAAAACGAGAGCGCCTCGAGCATGACGCGATCACCGGTGGCCTGACTAATATTTTCAAGGTCAGTTTGTAATGTGACGCGAGCCCCTTCCTGAGAGACACGCAGCCAGAAGCTCGCGCTTCCCTCTGCGGTAAGATCCACCCCAAGCATTTGGGCAGCCATACCCAAGCCGCGGCCAGAAAAGTAACCATGAAACGCTCCGGAGAACTTCTCATAGTCCAACAGATCACCGGTGCCAGACCCCTCGGTGGCGAAAACAACGCCTTCATCCGAGTGGATCGAAATCTTGAGGTCTCGCCGGCTACCCTCTCTGACCATGTCCAGATTGAGGGTGACGGCAGGGGTCAGCGGCAATTGGCCCGCTGCGCGAGGAAGCTCCCTAACGCGAGCTTCGCGAATCACCAACCGCTCAAATCCATTCAAAAAGCCAGCCATGCCGCGAGGAATAGCGTGATCTTGCCGCTGTGCCATGGGCAGGCTGCGAAACTCCGGCTTGGTCAGAACGATTTCGTCAAACCGCAAGGTGCCGGCCAATAAACTCGCCCATGCATCGATGCGAATCGATAGGGCGGGAAGATTCACCCATTCCCCATTGGCGTCGTCGCGAAGGGCAAAGTTCTCGATTTGAATATGAGGAGAAAATCCGACCATTCTTCCCTGGATACCATCGATGGAAACCTCTCCGTCAGCCATCGAGGACAGCATTTCCACAATCTCCGGCTGTGCGGTGGAGAGCGCCCTCATCACCAATCTGCCGCTGCTCACATAGATAGCGAGGCACACCAACGTCACCACCATGAAAGGCCAAACAAATCGCCCCAGAAGTTGAGGAAGCGCCCTAGCCATATCTCACCGGGATGTTGGCACTCAGCAAGAGCTGGCGCGTCTCGCAGAGTGGCAGACCAACCACTGCGCTATAACTCCCCTCAATCCTGCTGATAAACGCGCCCGCGTAGCCCTGAATCGCATAGGCACCCGCCTTCCCATCATGCTCGCCCATTGACAAATAGTGGTCGATTGTTTCCTCGGACAACTCTGTAAAAGTCACGGCGGTCGTCGTGGTTCTACTCTCACAGGTGCCATCAATTGTCAGCGAAAGCGCGGTATGTACCTGGTGCGTACGACCGGAAAGGAGTTGCAAAGATTCTCTTGCGCTGTCGAGGTTATGGGGCTTGCCCAATATCTTTGAGCCCACGGCAACGGTAGTGTCAGCACCCAGTACGGCGCGACCCCCCTCCTCGCATTTTTTCGCCTTTTCCGCTGCGAGTCGCGCAACGTATTGCACGGGACTTTCACCCGGTCGCAATGACTCATCGATGTCGGGATCAGCTATATCAAAGTTGGCAACCAACAGGGACAGCAGCGCTTTACGCCGTGGACTGGCCGATGCGAGCAAGAGCGCCATTAATTAACCTCGTAATAGCGTCTCAGAAGACGCAACAACTCTCTGATAATCAGCCAGCAGGCGGTCGAAGTCAGCAGACCGATCAACCCCAGCCACGGCAAACCTGGCATTTCGAGGCCGTTCCTCAACCACTGCTCGGTACCTGAGGTCAACATTAACAAAACCAGAATCATTAACGACTGCTGAATACCGTCAAATTGCCGGATGCGCTGATAGTTGGACATCAAGATCAAGACCGAGATCATCAGGCCCAGAGAGGATAGGCCTATTGGAGAGCCCTCGATCAGGTCCTGACAGATACCGAGGATAAACGCGGTCGTCACACCAACCCGGTGAGGGAGCGCGAGTACCCAATAGAATAGCGCCAGGGTAGCGATATCAGGCCTGATTACTCTCCATTCCAAAGGAAGGGGGAGCAACATGAACAGCAAAGCACAACCGAGAGACAGATAAATCACCCACGACGATCTGGTGTGCTCCACTACGACTCTGCCCCGCTCCCAACGATTCTTTGTAAAACCAATACATAGCGCCCGCGGTCCAACGCCGATATTGGCTCGGCAGTTACCAAGGCGAATGCCTCGCCCTCTGCAACCACTACCTCCACCACCCGGGCCACCGGATAGCCGTTGGGGAAGCGACCTCCCAACCCGGAGGTCACCAGCAGATCACCCACCCTGATATCTGACTTGGCCGGCAAATGTCGGATTAGCAACCGATCAATCATGCCGCTACCCTCAGCAATAGCGCGTAGCCCGGAGCGGTTGACCTGCACGGGAAGCGCATGCGCGCTGTCGGTAATCAGGACAGCGCGACTATTACGATCCCCAGTCAAAATAATCTGCCCCATCAACCCCTCTTCACCGAGCATCGGTTGACCCACCTCGACGCCATCAAGGACACCTTTATCGATGACGACAATGTGTCTCGTAGCGTCGGGCGACACTGAAGTAATTTGGGCCGCAATCAACTCGTCATCGATCAGTTGTGCAGAACGGAGCAATGCTTTGTAGCGGGCATTCTCGGATAAAAGCGCTGCAAGGCGCTGACTCTGGCCTTTGAGCACCCGGTTTTCTTGCTGCAGTCTAAGCACCTCTTCCTGCAGCTCCCTTCGGGAGTTCATGGCTGCTAACAGCCTATCCCAGGCGTCGACAGGGGCCAAAACAATGCTGGTTGCGGTGGCTACGACATCTACTGCGGTTTGCTGCACGGCTATTACGCGGGGATGGTCGCGGAAAAAAAAGAGCGACGACACGCACACCACTGCCAACAAGACAAATCTGGCGCTGATTGCGCTCTCTTTCAGGAAAAGCGGTTTGATAGCGCTGCCCCCGTTGCCCGAGCCTTACTCTGTCGAGAGCAGATCCAAAACATGACGATCCATGAGCTCCAGCGCCTTTCCTCCCCCTCTCGCCACACAGGTCAGCGGATCCTCAGCAACAATCACTGGCAAGCCCGTCTCTTCAGCAATACGCTTGTCCAGATCAGTCAGTAGCGCACCGCCGCCAGTCAGCACAATTCCCGTCTCAGCGATATCCGCAGCCAATTCCGGCGGGGACTGCTCAAGCGCCAGCTTGACGGCTCGCATCATGGCTTCCAGGGGTTCCTCTAAAGCGCCCAAAATTTCTTCATTGGTCATTGTGAAGCTGCGCGGCACGCCCTCAGCGAGGTGGCGCCCACGCACATCAATCTCTCTGAGTTCCCCCGACTTGTAGGCACAGCCGACCTCCTGCTTGATCCGCTCAGCGGTAGAGTCACCGATCAGACTTCCGTATTTACGGCGAACATAGGAAACAATTGCCTCGTCAAAACGGTCTCCGCCGATGCGAATAGAGTCTCGATAGACAACCCCATTCAGAGAAATAATCGCAATCTCCGTCGTTCCCCCTCCAATGTCGACCACCATGCACCCGGAGGCCTCTTCGACCTGCAGTCCCGCACCAATCGCTGCGGCCATCGGCTCCTCGATCAACTTCACCTCTCTCGCGCCCGCGCTCAACGCTGACTCGCGAATCGCTCTCCTTTCCACCTGAGTCGACATACAGGGAACACAGATGAGCACTCGCGGACTGGGCCGGATAAATCGACTTTCGTGCACTTTGGCAATGAAATGCTGCAGCATTTTTTCCGTCACCTGAAAGTCAGCAATCACGCCGTCCTTTAGCGGCCGAATCGCCTGAATATTTCCTGGAGTCCGACCGAGCATGCGCTTGGCTTCCTTCCCCACGGCTTCGATCGACTTCTGACCATTGTGTATCCGGATCGCCACCACGGAAGGCTCATCCAGAATGATGCCGCGCTCCTTCACATAGATCAGCGTGTTGGCCGTGCCGAGATCAATCGACAGGTCAGTGGAAAACATCCCCCGGAGGCGTTTGAGCATCATCGTTTCCTGAATAAAAATGTGGCTCACTGCCACAGCGTGTAACGCGCCACCTCAACCATTGGGAAGAGACGGGTTAAGGCATACTCACAACGAAAAATGCCTAAAAATTCTGCAGTTCAAGCGCCATGTGCGAGGGGAATGTAGCAATGCAAGGGTTTTTGGGCAAGCCGCAAATGTGTTAGTTTTCGCCGCCTGCGGTAAGGAAAGCTCCCATGCCAATCTCTCCAGAAGATGTCGAAAAAGTGGCGTTGCTCGCTCGATTGTCCATTGCACAGTCCGAGCTACCAGAAGTGACCGAACGCTTCGGTCGGGTCCTTGAATTAGTCAATGAGCTCAATACCATTGATACGTCGGGCGTGGCGCCAATGTCTAACCCACACGATATGGTGCAGCGACTTCGTCCTGATGTAGTCGTGGGAGGCAACGAAAGAGAAGCGCTGATGGCATCTGCGCCAGCGCAGGATCAGGGGTATTTTCTGGTGCCCAAGGTGATTGATTGATGCGAGACAGTGCGCCGTTGAACGCCTCGGTGAGCGACCTGCATCAGTTGCTGAAAGATCGTGCCATCTCCAGCGAGGAGTTAACGAGCGCCTTTTTAAAGCGCATCGACCAACTCAATGGCCAGCTCAATGCGGTGGTAACAGTCTGCCCGGAGCAAGCGATTGCTGATGCGCGGCGAGCAGATGAACGGCTGTCGCGTGGCGATGCGCATATGCTTACGGGCATCCCTCTGCTCCACAAAGACATCTTTTGTACCCTCGGTGTTCGCACCACTTGCGGCTCGCGCATGTTGGAGGATTTTATCCCAGCGTATGACGCCACCGTCGTCGCCAAATTAAAAGCCGCAGGCATGGTGATGCTGGGGAAATGCAACATGGATGAGTTCGCGATGGGCTCGTCTAATGAAACCAGTTTTTTTGGCGCGGTGAGAAATCCCTGGGATCCCAACTGCGTGCCGGGGGGAAGCTCGGGTGGCTCTGCGGCTGCGCTCGCCGCTGGAATGGCCCCCCTTGTCACGGGCACCGACACCGGGGGATCTATCCGGCAGCCTGCCTCCTTGTGCGGGGTTACGGGCTTAAAACCGACCTACGGCAGGGTGTCACGGCTGGGCATTATTGCCTTCGCCTCCTCTCTGGATCAGGCGGGACCCATGGGCAGGTCTGCCGCGGACTGCGCCCATATGCTCACCGCCATGGCCGGACTCGACGCCAGAGACTCCACGTCGGCCGACCGCACGGTCCCGGATTTTTTCTCTGAACTTACCGGTGACGTAGACGGCTTGCGGGTTGGCATTCCAAGGGAATACTTCAATGATGATTTAAACCCAGAAGTCCGAGAGCGCATCATGTCGGCCCTGACACAACTCGAGAAAGCAGGTGCGCAACTTGTCGATATTGAGCTACCCCATAGCCATTACGCTATCGCTACCTACTACGTACTTGCCCCTGCCGAAGCCTCGGCGAATCTGGCACGTTACGACGGCGTCCGGTATGGCTATCGCTGTGAAAACCCGTCAGACCTCGAGGATCTCTACTTCCGTTCCCGCAGCGAGGGTTTTGGGGAGGAGGTGCAAAGACGTATTCTTGTCGGCACCTATGCACTGTCTGCTGGCTTCTACGACGCCTACTTCAACAAGGCACAACAGGTGCGTCGAGTGATTAGCGAAGACTTTCGCAAGGCCTTCCAATCCGTAGATGTTATCGCGGGGCCCTCCGCTCCCGGCGTTGCGTTCCCCTTTGGCGCCAAGCAACAGGATCCTGTCGCGATGTACATGGAGGATATTTATACGCTGGCGGTCAACCTCGCGGGGTTGCCAGGCCTCTCCACGCCCGCCGGGCTCATCAACGGCATGCCTGTAGGTCTGCAGCTGATCGGCAAAGCCTTTGACGAGAGCACTATTCTCAACGCGGCGCATCGATTGCAACTCGATACCGACTGGCATCAGGCGCGCCCGACAATCGAGGACAGTCTGGCATGACCTGGGAAACCGTCATGGGCCTCGAGGTTCATCTGCAGCTAGCAACCCAGTCCAAAATCTTCTCGGGCTCTTCGACACAATTTGGCGCCCCGCCCAACGCGCAGGCGGATGCCGTGGATCTGGGGATGCCCGGCATGCTACCGGTGCTTAACGAGGAGGCCGTGCGCTTCGCGGTGAAATTTGGCCTGGGTATCGGTGCTCGAATCGGGGAGCGATCGATTTTTGACCGGAAAAATTATTTTTATCCCGATCTCCCCAAGGGCTACCAGATCAGTCAATTTTTTTCCCCCATTGTTTGCGAGGGGATTTTCGAAGTGCCAATGGGCGATGGCTCTTTACGGCCCATCAGAATTACGCGGGCGCATCTTGAGGAGGATGCAGGAAAATCCGTTCACGATATCTTCACCCAAGAATCAGGCATTGACCTGAACAGAGCGGGTACACCACTGCTGGAGATTGTTACAGAACCGGATTTTCGCTCCGCTGAAGAGGCTGTTGCGTACCTGAAAGCACTGCATTCTCTGGTCACCTATCTCGGTATCTCTGACGGCAACATGGCCGAGGGATCCATGCGGTGCGATATCAATATTTCTCTTCGTCAAAAAGACAGCGATGCGCTGGGTACGCGAACTGAAATTAAAAATGTGAACTCATTCCGCTTCGTGGAGCGCGCGATCCATAGTGAAGTGGAGCGTCAAACCGATATTTTGGAGAGCGGAGGCACTATCACCCAGGAAACGCGGCTTTACGATGCGGAACGCGATGAAACCCGCTCCATGCGATCAAAAGAGGTGGCGAACGACTACCGGTATTTTCCTGAGCCAGATTTACTCCCAATCGACATTGACCAAAGTTACATTGACGCCGTGCGCGCCTCGCTACCGGAACTCCCCGCCGCCAAACGCGCACGATTCCACAACGACTATCAGCTGAGCGAATACGACGCCGCCCTCCTGGTACCTGATCATGCCCTGGCCGCTTTTTTCGAAGAAGTTGCCACGCTTTCCGGGGCAGCAAAGCCTGCCGCTAACTGGATTCTCGGGGATCTCGCAGGGGCGCTTAATCGCACTGAATTGACCATAGAGGAAAGCCCTATATCCGCTGAAGGGCTTGCCGGGTTAATCATGCGGATTGAGGACGGCACCTTATCCAGTAAATTAGCGAAACAAGTTTTTGATGGCCTTTGGCAGGCAGAAGGCACCGCCGATGAAATCATTGCTGCGCGCGGCCTGAAGCAAGTCAGTGACAGCGGACAACTGGAACAGATGGTCGACGATGTGATTGCGGCCAATCCCGATCAGGTAGCGCAATATCTCGCGGCCGATGAACCAAAAAGGAAAAAATTGAGTGGCTTTTTCGTCGGGCAAATCATGAAAGCATCTCAGGGACAGGCGAACCCCAAGCTACTCAATGAGCTATTGATCGACAAACTCAATAATCAATCTTGAATGCGCCCCTTCATATAGTTGAGGCGGTTCTCGCGCTTTTTCTCGGCGCTTTTCCGGAGCAACACATACACCGCACCCGTGCCACCGTGTAGCGGTTGCGCTGAGTGGAAGGCTTGCACCAGGTCCAGCGCTCTGAGCCAGTGATTCACGTAACCTTTCAATACAGCCGTCAGCGCCCCCTCCGACGTCGTCTGACCTTTGCCATGAACAATCAGTAGTGTGCGAAGCCCCAGTCGACCGGCTTCGGTAATGAAGGAGAACACCTCGTCCCGCGCCTGCTTGGCCGTCATACGATGCAGATCCAGCCTCGCATCAATAGAGTATTGGCCCAAACGCAATTTACGGTAGACCCCGTTCTGTATACCGGGCCGTTTGAAATCCAGCACAAACCAGGCATCGAGTGGCTGAACACCCTCATCAACCAGAGGATTCAACGCTTCTTCATGCCCTTCGGCAGCCCGGCGCCGGCCCTGCTGCTGATCTTCAGACAGCTTTTCCTTGGTCAGCCGGACACGCGCCTCCCTCGCCAGGGGTTTGACCCCGGCCATCTCTTCAGCGAAAAGGTCCTCGTCGCTCACGGCTTATGGCACTCCTGTGGGCCCCGCACAGTATAATGAAGACTCTTTTGAGGCAGCGACTGACATGAACGGAAATCTCATCACAGGCGTCGGTTATTTTCTGCGCGGCTTCACCATGATTTTTCAACCGGGTCTGCGGCGTTTCGTGATCGTGCCACTGGCTGCCAACGTGATTCTTTTCAGCCTATTGGGATGGGCATTGTACGAGATCGTTACCGACTTCTATGACGCTGCGATGCTCACCGTGCCCGAGTGGCTCCAATTCCTCTCCTGGATTATCACACCCCTGTTGTGGATGATCGGCGGCTTGATTTCAGGCTATGCCTCGACACTCGCCGTGCTGATGCTGACCTCACCGTTCCATTCATTACTTGCCGAAAAGGTCGAAGAATGGGTTACCGGAGAATCGCCCCCGGCGCTTGAGGGACTCGGCGCGACCTTACTCGAGGTACCGCGCGCCTTTTTCAGAGAAGTACGGAAGCTGCTTTACTATCTCCCGATGGCATTGGGGGTCCTTATTCTCACCCTTATCCCCGGCCTCAATGCCCTGGCGCCATTGGCATGGTTTTTATTGGGGGCGTGGATGATGAGCTTGCAGTTTATTGATTATCCGATGGATAACCATCATCTGCCCTTCCGGGAGGTCCCCGAGGCCTGTGCGGCTAGACGCCTTTCCACCATCGGTTTTGGCGGAACCGTTGCTGTGCTCAGTGGTATTCCCTTTCTTAACCTGATCGTGATTCCTGCGGCGGTCATCGGGGCGACGCTGCTGTGGTGCGAGGAACTGCGCGCGCTGCGCTGATACGGATCCGACTTGGCGGATCAAGGCGGAGCAATACAGGGGAGCGGGTGCCCCAGCAACGCCTCTATGTCAGGTAGCAAAAATGCATCATCCTCGCTGGCGAAGCTGATGGAAACGCCCGTTGCACCGGCGCGGCCTGTTCTGCCAATTCGATGGACGTAATCCTCGGGGTCTTCAGGCAGATTGTAGTTAACGACGTGGGAAATACCCTCTACATGAATGCCTCTACCAGCCACATCCGTAGCCACCAATACTTTGGTTCTACCCAACTTGAAGTTTTCCAAGGTTCGCGTGCGTTTCGCCTGAGTGATTTCCCCTGAGAGCATCCCACACTGGACGCCCTCTTTGCGGAGCTTCTCATAAAGGCGTCGCACCTGATCGCGCCGATTGGCAAAAATAATAATACGCTCAACGTCAGCCGTATCCAGCAAATCCATAAGCACAGTAAAGCGCTCTCTACTGGCCACCAGATAAACCCGCTGATCCACCGATGCTGTAGCAACCCGCTCAGGCTCTATCTCGACAGTAATGGGCTCATAGGTCCATTGTTTGGCCAAATTAATAATGTCTTGGGTAAAGGTTGCGGAAAATAGTAGGGTCTGTCGGTTTTCCTTGTGGGGAGTTGCTCTGACGATCCGCTTTACCTGTGGGATGAAGCCCATATCGAGCATCCGATCTGCCTCATCCAATACGAGGATCTCCACACGATCCAGTGTCAGGTCCCGACGCTCCATAAAATCGATCAACCGTCCCGGCGTCGCAACAATCATGTCCACGGGTGCAGCGTTAATTTTGCCAAGCTGTTTCTGGTAATCCGCGCCGCCAATCAAAGTTACGGTTTTCAGTCCAGTGAATTTACCGAGATCTTCAGCATCTGCCGCAATTTGCATCACCAGTTCACGGGTTGGCGCGATAATGACTGCGCGAGGCTCCCCCAAAAAACGCTCGCCATCGAGCGGATGTGAGAGCAGGTCATTAAAAATTGTAATGAGGAATGCCGCCGTCTTCCCGGTGCCTGTCTGAGCCTTGCCAATGGCATCGTTACCGGCCAGCGTGTGAGGCAGTATCTGGCCCTGAATCGGCGAGCAAAACTCGAATCCGAGGGAATCGATCCCCCGCTGCACAGTGTCTTCCAAATTCAAACTGGCAAACTGGATCGAATGGCTGAAACTGTCGATACCGTTAGCGGCCTGCTGTGTTGCGGGTTGGGGGTCTTCTTGCACAAGGGCGTCTTGGGAAAAATGAGGCGGAAGTCTAGCACATGCAAGCGAGTTAGAATGGGCGTATGAGAACGCATCGCTACTACCCGTGACCAGCCCCTCCGCGCACAGTCGAGGCACCACCCCTGTATCGTCGCTGCGGGATGAATTTCGCTCGCTGTGGCGGATTGCCTGGCCACTTTTGATTGCCCAGACCGCGCAAATCGGCACCGGTGTGGTCGACACTTTGATGGCTGGCAACTATGGAGACATCGACCTCGCAGCCATTGCAGTGGGCTTTAATATCTGGCTGCCCCTTTATCTCATTATTCTGGGGACCTTATTTGCGTGTTCCGCGATCGTCGCCCAGGACTATGGCGCAGGGCGCATCGAACGTGTCCGCAGTTTCCTGCCCCAAGGGCTCTGGGTGGCCATCGGCTTGAGTGCAGTCATGACCCCGTTGTGCCTGAACAGCGGCGCCTTGATTGAGCTCATGGGCTTACCCGATGCGACCGCAGCGAAAACAATTGCGTATGTGAGCAAGGTGGGTCTTGGCTTTCCCGCCTTGGGTATCTTCATGGCACTGCGTTACCACACCCAAGGGTTGGGCATTACCGCACCCTTCGCCTTGGCCAGCGTGGTGGGATTTATTGCAAACGTGCCACTTAATTACATGCTTATCTTCGGTCATTGGGGAGCGCCGGAACTTGGTGCAGAAGGTTGCGGATTGGCCACCGCCACATCAATGTGGATCAGTACCGCCATCATTGTGATCTATACGCTAACCTCGAAGACGCTCACTCCCTACATGCCAGAGCAATGGCTGCAGGCGCCAAACAGACAGCGCATTGCGGAAATTCTCATGGTCGGCATTCCCGTCGGCCTCACCTTCTTTCTGGAAACTGGCGTTTTCTCTGCAATCACGCTACTGATCGCAACACTCGGTGACGTTGCCGTGGCCGCCCACCAAATCGCAATCAATATCTGGGACGTTTTTTATATACCGATGGTGAGCATTGGTAGCGCCATGGCAACGCGAATGGGGCATGCAATCGGGGCAAATAACCCCAACGGCGTGAAAATGGCACTGAGAGTGGGCGCAATGCTCTCGGGTCTGGTGGGTGCGCTGACAATGCTGCTTCTGCTTTTATTCCCCAATGCCATTATCAGCGCCTATACGCAATCGAGTGACATCTACGATCTGGCAATGAAATTACTGCGACTTGCCGCGCTTTTTATCATGATCGATGTCGTTCAAATATTGGGGTCATTCGTCTTGCGCGCGTACAAGGAGACTCGCTACCCCTTCATCGTAGTCACCTTTTCCTACTGGGGATTAGCGCTACCGCTGGGTTACTTTCTAACCATCGGATCGGGGAAAAGCAGTACTGAGGGAACGATCGACTTTTGGTACGCCACGATTCTGGGCATCGCAGTTGCCACAGCCCTGATCAGTTGGCGTGTGAGGCGTATTTTGAGGGCGCTGGATTAAAAAGGGCGCTGTGGTGATCTTACCGCGCTGCCAGGCAAAGCGGGCAATCCCCTCTTTTGGTAATGGCTATTTTCAGCAACTCCCCGGTCCAGGCGTCGGCGACATGAAGTTCGCCCCAGGGAACCGGCAGACCCAGCAGTATCTTGATGGCCATCACCGATTGTTGCATCGCCACCAGACC